>CAMLIZ010000049.1 GCA_946480245.1 uncultured Pseudomonadota bacterium | reverse complement strand
TCTTGACCCTCACGCCCGCCAGTGGCCGTGTGAACGGCCGCGTCCGCAGCAAGGCCGTGCAGAGCACCGGCGCCCCTGCCTTCGACTACCTGATCGTCGGTGCCGGCTTTGCCGGAAGCGTGCTGGCCGAGCGCCTGGCCAGCCAGCTCGACGCGCGTGTTCTCGTGGTGGAGAAGCGCCCGCACATCGGCGGCAACGCCTTCGACCGGTACAACGACAGCGGGCTGCTGGTGCATCCCTACGGCCCGCACATCTTCCACACCAACTCGGCCGACGTGTTCGACCATCTGTCGCGCTTCACGGCCTGGCGTCCGTACCAGCACCGCGTGCTGGCCAGCGTGGACGGGCAACTGGTGCCGGTGCCGATCAACCTGGACACCGTGAACCGGCTCTACGGCCTGAGCCTCACGGCGATGGAGCTCGAAGGCTTCTTCGCCACCATGGCCGAGCAGCGCGAGCGCATCGCCACCTCGGAGGACGTGGTGGTGGCCAAGGTGGGGCGTGACCTGTACAACAAGCTGTTCCGCGGCTACACGCGCAAGCAATGGGGGCTGGACCCGTCGGAGCTCGACGCCAGCGTGACCGCACGCGTGCCCACGCGGCTGAACCGCGACGACCGCTACTTCACCGACACCTACCAGGCCATGCCGCTGCACGGCTACACGCGGCTGTTCGAGAAGATGCTGTCGCATCCGAACATCAAGCTGATGCTCAACACCGACTACCGCGAGGTGGCCGAGATGGTGCCGTGGCGGCACATGGTCTACACCGGGCCGATCGACGCGTTCTTCGACTTCAAGTACGGCAAGCTGCCGTACCGCAGCCTGGAGTTCGAGCACGTCACGGTGCCGCAGGATCGCTTCCAGGCCGTGGGCACGGTGAACTACCCGAACGACTACGCCTACACGCGCATCACCGAGTTCAAGCACATCACCGGCCAGCAGCATCCGCACACCGCCGTGGTGTACGAGTACCCGCGCGCCGAAGGCGACCCGTACTACCCCGTGCCGCGGCCCGAGAACACCACGCTGTACAAGCGCTACGAGGCCGATGCCGAGCTGCTGGAGAACGTGAGCTTCGTGGGCCGGCTGGCCACCTACAAGTACTACAACATGGACCAGGTGGTGGCGCAGGCGCTCACCGCGTTCAAGCGGCTGCGCGAGCGCTACGAGAGCGCAGGCGCCGACGCCGCGCTCGACGCCGGCTCGGCGGCCATCGCCGCGCCGCTGCACCACCGCGCACCGGCACCGATGCGCACGCAATGAGCCCCGCCCCGCCGCCGCCGCGCCCGCGGCTCGCGTTGTGGGCCGGCCCGGAATGCACGGTCAACCGCGTCGGCGACCGCTTCTTCGACCAGCTGCAGGCCACCGGCTTCGCCGAGCGGGCGGACGACATCGACCGCCTGGCCTCGCTGGGCATCGAGCGGCTGCGCTTTCCGCTGCTGTGGGAGCGCACCGCCCCGCACGACCCCGGGCAATGCGACTGGGCCTGGGCCGACACGCGCCTGGCGCGCCTGCGCGAGCTCGGCGTGGCGCCGATCCTCGGCCTGCTGCACCACGGCAGCGGGCCGCGCTACACCGACCTGCTCGACCCCGGCTTTGCCGACAAGCTGGCCGCATATGCCGAACGCGTGGCACTGCGCTACCCCTGGGCCAGCGCCTACACGCCGGTCAACGAGCCGCTGACCACGGCGCGCTTTTCCGGCCTCTACGGCCTGTGGCATCCGCACGGCCGCGGCGACCGGTCGTTCGTGCGTGCGCTGCTGCACCAAGTGCAGGGCACGGCGGCCGCAATGCGCGCGGTGCGCCGCATCAACCCGGCCGCCCAGCTGGTGCAGACGGACGACCTCGGCCACACGCGCAGCACCCCGCCGCTGGCCTACCAGGCCGAGTTCGACAACCAGCGCCGCTGGCTCGCACACGACCTGCTGTTCGGCCGCGTCGACCGCGAACACCCGATGTGGAACTACCTGCGTGCCGGCGGCGCGAGCGAACGCGAGCTGATGGCGCTGGTGCAGTCGCCCTGCGCGCCCGACATCGTGGGCGTCAACAGCTACATCACCAGCGAGCGCTTTCTCGACGACGAGCTGTCGCGCTACCCGCAGCACCTGCATGGCGGCAACGGCCAGCACCGCTACGCCGACACCGAAGCCGTGCGCGCCTGTGCCGAGCCGATCGGTGGCTTCGCGGCCCGGCTGCGCGAGGCGCACGAGCGCTACCGCACGCCGCTGGCGATCACCGAGGTGCACCTGGGCTGCACGCGCGAGGACCAGTTGCGCTGGCTGCGTGACGCATGGCATGCCGCGCAGCAGGTGCGCGACGAAGGCGCCGACGTGCGCGCGGTCACCGTTTGGGCCGCCTTCGGCGCCTGCGACTGGGACAGCCTGTTGACACAGCCGCGCGGCCACTACGAGCCCGGCCTGTGGGATGTGCGTGGCCAGGCGCCACGCCTGACGGCCGTGGGCGCACTGGCGCGCGAGCTCGGGCACGGCCGGCCGCCGGCGCATCCCGCGGCCCAGGGGCCGGGCTGGTGGCAGCGCGACCTGCGCCTGCTGTACCCGTGCGACGGCGAGGCCGCGCACCTGCCGCTGCAGGGGCCGCCGCTGCTGATCACCGGCGCCACCGGCACCCTCGGCCGCGCGTTCGCGCAGCTGTGCGCCGCGCGCGGCCTGCCGCATCACCTGTTGCGTCGCGACGAGATGGACATCGCCGACCGGGCCTCGGTGCGTGCCGCGCTGCAGCGCTGGCAGCCGTGGGGGGTGATCAACAGCGCCGGCTATGTGCGCGTGGACGCCGCCGAGACCGATCCGCGCCAGTGGCGCGAGAACGCGCTCGGGCCCGCGGTGCTCGCCGCCGAATGCGCCGCGGCGGGCGCGCAGCTGCTCACCTTCTCGTCCGACCTGGTGTTCGACGGCGAGCGCCGCCTGCCCTACGAGGAGCACCACGCCGCTGCGCCGCTGAACGCCTACGGTCGTGCCAAGCTGGCCGCCGAGCGCGAAGTGCTGCGCCAGTGCCCACGTGCACTCGTGGTGCGCACCGCCGCCTTCTTCAGCCCCTGGGACCCGCACAACTTCGTCGCGCAGGGCCTGGCCTGCCTGCGCGGCGGCGAGCCCTGGGTGGCGGCGCAGGACCAGGTGGTGTCGCCCACCTACGTGCCCGACCTGGTCAACACCGCGCTCGACCTGCTGATCGACGGCGAGCACGGCCTGTGGCACCTGGCGAACCAGGGCGCGTTGAGCTGGGCCGAGTTCGCTTGCCGTGCGGCCGAGGCGGCCGGGTTGCCCACCGCCGGCGTGCAGGCGCGCGCCGCCGCCGCGATGCAGCAGCGCGCCGCGCGGCCGTCGTTCAGTGCGCTGCGCAGCGCGCGCGGGCGCCTGATGCCGGCGCTCGACGTGGCGATCGAGCGCTTCGTGGCGCAGGCCGCCGCCTGAGCGCGGGCGGCTTCCGCGCTTACTTCTTCTTCTCGTCGGCCACGCCGTGCTCGAGATCCTTGGCCATCTCGAGGTGGTGCTGCAGCGTGGGCAGGGTCTTGCCGGCCCAGGCCTTCACGTCGGCGTCCTTGCCCTTCTGCGTTTCCTTCTGGAAGGCGCTCACCGTGTCCTCGTGCGCCTTCAGGCCGAAGCTGTCGGCGTAGCGCTTGTCGAAGTCGGCGCCGGTGGCGTGGTCGAGCAGCTTCAGCTTGGCGCGCTGCATCATCGACGGCTCGGTGGGCAGCGTGACACCCTTGGACGAGGCCAGCGCCTTCAGCTCGTCATTCGCCTTGGTGTGGTCCTCCACCATTTGCTGCGCGAAGCTCTTGACCTGCGTGTTCGCGGCCTTGTTGACCGCCATCTGGCTGGCCTGCACTTCCGCCAGGCCCGATTCGGCCGCGTTCTTCATGAAGGCGGCGTCCACGTGGGCCACGTTGTCCTGGGCCCAGGCGCCGGTGGCCAGCAACAAGGCGGCGGCGGCGGCGACAGGGCGGGTAAGCATGTTCATGGTGATCTCCGGCAGGCGTTGAAATGTTGGGGGAAAGTGAAGGCATGCCGGTGCGCATGAGCGCCGGCGTGCTCGCTGCAGCCGGGCAATCGTTGTTCCCGACGCGCCTGCGGCGGCAGGCGGGGGCAGACCTCAGGGCAGTGCGCGCAGCCCGGCCAGCAACTGCTGCAGTTGCGGCGCGTCCAGCGTGTGCACGGGCGGCGGCAGGTTACGCGCCTCGGCTGCACGCAACAGGCGCTCGAGCGTGTCGGGCTGCGGCGTGATCACGCCGAGAAACAGCAGTTGCGCGCCATCGGCGATCAGCAGCGTGGGGAAGTTCTCCACGTCGAGCGCCTGCACCGCGTCGGCCTCGTCCTCGATGTCCACGTAGGCGAAGCGGTGTTCGGCGTGGCGCGCGGCCGCCGCCTCGAAGGTGGCGCGGTAGCTGTTGCACAGCTGGCACCAGCGGGCGCACAGGCAGGCGACGAACAGGGCGGGCGGATTCACGAGGGCGGATCTTCGCGCATTTCGGCACCCGCCAAGAAGAGCGGGCCTCCATGGCGGAGGCCCGCAAACCCAAGGTCGAAGGGTCAGAAGGTGAAGCCCACCGACAGCTCGTAGGCACGACCGAAGATCGGCCGGCCCATGAACACGCCGTCGGTGGTGGCGTTGCCGAGCACGCGCGTGTTGCCCTCGGTGATGCCGATCTCGTTGGTCAGGTTGGTGCCGGACAGGCGCACGTCGATGCCGTTGTTCATGTGGGCCACCACGCCGGCGTCCAGCGTGTGGTACTTGGGCAGGATCTGCTGGTTCTGCTGGTCGGCGAAGCGCTCGCCGATGTACGAGTAGGTGGTGTACAGCTTGACCGTGGCCAGCGCGGTGTCGAGCCGATAGCTGGGCGTGAAGCGGAACTGCACCTTCGGCTGGCGCTGCACGCGGTGGCCGGTGTCAGCACCGAAATCCTTGTACTTCGCGTCCAGCCAGTCGCCGGTGAGGGCGAACTCCAACCCGTGCAGCGGCCGCACGGCCAGCTCGGCCTCCAGGCCCTTGGCGTCGGAGCCGCCGATGCTGTTCACCGTGGTGCCGTTGGCCAGGATCTGCTGGAACGACAGGCCCTTGAAGGTGTTGTAGAAGCCGGTGACGAAGGCGGTGTACAGCTTCGTTGCCGTCTTCACCCCGATCTCGTACTGGTCGATCTTGGTGGTCTGCGTCTGGCCCGAGCGCAGGCTGTCGAACTGCGGGAACTGGAAGCCGGAGTTGACGCGTGCAAACACGCTCAGGTCGGGCCGCAGCTTGTAGTTGGCGCCGACGGTGAACGCGTCGTGGCGGTCGGTCTGGTCGATCGTGGTCGGCGTGGCCACCACCGCGGCCCCGTTGGCGCTGTAGCTGGTGTAGGTGCCGTTCACCTTCTGCTGCTCGTGGCGCACACCGGCGTCGAGCCGCAGCGCATCGCTGGGGCGCCATTCGTCCTGCACGAACACGGCGGCATTCTGGCCATCGTAGTTGGCCTTGAGCACGAAGAACGAACCGGAGTCCTGGCCGTTGGCGTTGATGCTGATGCCCGGCACGTTGATCAGCCGCGCATGGTTCTCGGCGGTCATCAGGAAGGTGTTGCCGAGGTACCAGGTGTCGTCGGACGAGTAGTCGGCGAGGTAGGCCCCGACGGTCAGCGTGTTGTTGGCGCCGATGTCGCGGCTCAGCCGCAAGTCGTCGGTGAACGACTGCAGCTTCTTCTCGACAGACCAGGCGCCCACATCGAACACCTGCTGCGTGCCGGCGACCGGGGCGCCGCCGTACACATAGGTCGCCGCACCGGTGGCCGGCTTGCCGGCGGTGGCACTGGCCGCCAGGTAGGCGTCCAGCGTCTGCGGGTTGGCGCCGGTGAACCAGGCGTAGGTCGGCATGTTGCCGCCCAGGTAGTTCATCTTGTTGGACAGCTGCCAGTCGCCCATCGTCTTGTCGAGCGATGCGCCGTACAGGTGGATGTCCGCACCGCGGCCGTTGGCCATGTCCACATGCACCTTGCCGTAGTCGGTGCCCGGCAGCGGCTCGAAATCGATCTGGCGCAGCTCGTTGCTGAGGTACGTGCCGTTGGTGGCCGACAGGCCCGGGAACGAGTTCAGCGTCTGCCCGTTGTTGCTCGACAGCAGCGGGATCGGCAGGTAGAACGCGTTCTTGTCGTTCAGCCAGCGACCGTACAGGCTGAGCTCGCCGTCGTCGAGCTTGTGCGTGAGCATCGCGCTGAACTGGCCGCCGCGATCGGCCGGGTACTGCGTGTCGCGGATGCCCTGGCTGGTGCGGTAGAAGCCACCGAAGCTGCCGTACCAGCCGTCGGCCAGCTTGCCGGTGTAGTAGCTGTCCACGCGGCGCAGGTTGCCGGTGCCGGTGGTCAGGCGCAGCCCGCCCTCGGGCACCTCGCCGCCCTTCTTCATGATGAAGTTGACCGTGGCACCGGGCTGGCCGTTGGAGAAGATCGGCGCCGGGCCGCCGCGCAGCACCTCCACATGGTCGATCGTGTCGTCCAGCCGGAACAGCGACGAGTTCTCGAGGAACGACAAGGTCGGCGGCGGGTACAGCGTGGCGCCGTTGAGCTGGAACGACACCCACGGCGCGTCTCCGGTGGCCGCGAAGCCGCGGATCTGGATGTTGGCGCCGGTGTTGCCGCCGGTGGTCTCCACCATCACCCCCGGCACGATCTTCAGCAGGTCGGCGCTGCTCGACGGTGCGGCCTGCTTGATCTGCTCCTCGTCGGCGGTGGTGATCGAGAAGCCGGCATCGAGCTTCTTCAGGCCGCTGCTGCGCGCGGTGCCGGTGACCACCACCGTCTGCACCGCGCTGTCGTCCTTGACAGGCGCGGCGGCCGAGGCTGCTGCGGCGGGTGCGGGTGCCGCGGCCTGCGCCACCTGTTCGTCGGCAGCGTAGCCGCGCTGCATGGACACCATGGCCATCAATGCCGCGCTCGCGAGCATCGTCCGGCGCAAGGTCACGGTCTGTGTGTTCATCGTTTGTCGCCCCACCATCGTTGTTTCAACGGGCGGGATGTCGCGACAGCGCCCTCGACGCGTCGTTGCGCACCCCGTCCACCACTTGGGCAGCGGCACCGCCTTGCTGCTTGGGCGCCACTGTAGGAAGCGGGGCGACGCGGAAGATTTTGTTTGTCACGCCCGCACAGAAACTTGGTTTCAAGTGGTGCGGGCGGGGCGTAACAATTGAAATGCGCGCGGATGCCGTGCCCGTTCAACCGCGGCCGTTGCCGCAATGGGCCGCCGAAGCAGGCGCGGTGCGCCACAGCGCCAGGCGCATGCGCGCCTGCGGCTGCGCTGGATCGAGCGCCAGCGCGACTTCGGTGGCGACGCGCGCATCGTCGAGCCGGCAGGCGTCGGCGAGGGCCTGGCCGAGGTTGGCGAAGGCACGCGCGTTGTGCGGCGCCTTGGCCGCCACGTCGGCCCAGAAGATCACCTCGTCGCGATAGACTGTGTTGCGCTGTGCGGTGACCAGCCCCAGCCCGAGCGCCAGCAGCAGCGTGAGCGCGCGCAGCGCGCGGATCGGCACGGTGCGTGCTGCCCCATGCGCCGCTGCAAAGGCCGGCCCCACGAGCGCGAGGTAGAGCTGGCGGTCGTTGGCCACGTCCAGGCGCGGCAGCAGGGTCTGCGTGGGCGCGAGCCACGTCAGGAACCACAACAGCGCGAAGGCGGCGGGCGGCGCATGCCGCCAGGCGCGCAGCGCGAGCAGCGGCAACGCGATCCACGCGGCCAGCAGCACCAGCGACACCGGGTCGGCGTGCGTCACGGTGGGCAACGCGGGGTCGGCGTTCAGCCGGTCGATGCGCAGCAGCTGGCCCGCGAGGTAGGCCAGGCCGTGGGACTGCGTCAGCAACTGCGTGCCGAGCGGACGCGCCGCGAGGCTGGCGGCCAGCAGCAGGCGATAGCGTGGCACCGCCGACGCGGCCAGCGCCGCGAGCGCGAGCAGCGCCAGGTGCACGCGCAGGTCGCGCAGCATCGCGCGCGTCGAGTCGCCGGGTGCGGCGCGCAGGCGCCCGAGCAGCAGCAGCGCCACTGGCAGCACGGCCACGTACTCCTTGCACGCCAGCGCGATCGCCATCGCCAGCGGCGAGGCCAGGTGCACCCGCAGCGGCCGTTTGCGCTCGCGCCCGCGTTGCCAGCACACGGCTGCCAGCAATGCGAACAGCGCGGCCAGTGCGGTCGAACGGCCGCAGACGTAGGTGACGGCCTCGGTCTGCACCGGATGGAGTGCGAACACCAGCGCCGCCCCGAAGGCGGCGCGCCGACCCGCGGGCGGATCGGCCAGCCCCGGCGCCACGCCGCGCAGCAGCGCATGCACCAGCAGCACGGCCGCCGCATGCAGCGCCAGGTTCAGCGCATGAAAGCCCGCCAGCCCGAAGCCGCTGGCGTGGTTCAACGCATACGACAGCTTCAGCAGCGGACGGATGCCGGGCTGAGATTGCCACCACGCGGACACCGACTGCGCCCCCGGCTCGCGCAGCACGACGTTGAAATCGTCGAACTGAAAGCCGCCTCCGAACGCGTTGGCATAAGCCAGCGCCACGGCGAGCAGCAGCAGCAGCGCCAGGCGCATGGGATCAGCGACCGAACAGGCCCTTGAGCAGTTGGCGGCCCTTGTCCATCGCCTGCACGGCGGGGCTGGCGGGCGGCGCCGCGGCCACGTCGTCGAGGCGGTGCTGCGACGCCACCGCGGAACAGAAGTCGGCGTACTTCGGCGCCGGCGGCGAGCTGTAGTTGCGGCCCGCGCATTCGCGCAGCGTCAGCGCCCGGCCATAGCCGCGCACGGTGCAGCCATGGGCCAGCACGTCCAGGTTCTCCTGCTGCTCGGCGGCATCGCACACCGGCGCCGCCACCGCGGCCGTCTGCAGGCGCGCGCAGAAGCGCTGCTTGTAGGCGGCGCCGCAGCCATAGGGCTGGTCGGGATGGAGCGCGCGCGACATCAGGTTGTCCACCGCCGACTTGCACTGCAGCTCATGGATGTCCTTGACCTGCTGCTGCGCCTGCGCTGCCTGCTGGCGTGCCGCGGCCACCTGGCGGCGCGTGGCGTCGGCGTCGCAGTCGCCGATGCGGCGGCCGTCCATCTTCATCGACATCGTCTGGCCGCCCACGTCCATGGTCCAGCGGCCGTGGTACGCGTCGCGCCCGTCGTAGTGGATCTCGCCGCTGCCGCTCATCGGCGGGTCGCCCTGGCAGCGCATCTTCCAGCGCATGCCGGAGGCGCTGCGCTGCACGTCGCTCACGTCGCAGCGGCCGCGGTCGTCGGCCATCGGCGGCGTGTCGGCGTTGCGCGCGCTGCAGCGCTGGTGCACTTGCGCCTGCGCGCCCATGCCGGCGGGCAGGCCGCTCATCTCCATCTGCATGCGGTCCTCCCACAGGTCGCCGGGCACGGCGGCGGCGGCCGGGCGCTGCAGCGCAGTGCACAGCGCGGCCCACCACAGCAGCAGCAGGCACCACAACAGGATGCGGCCGGCACGGGCCGGGAAGCGGGAGGGATCGTTGCGCATGGCGGGTCTCTGCAGGCATTGGGATGGGAGGCGACTGTAGGAAGCGCTGGGCCGCGCCACATCGGCCAAAGGAGCCATCGCGCCGGCGTGATGCGCCATGACCCGAATTGCGCGTGCGCCGACGGCTGATGACAATCCGGCGCCATGCGCGCCACCCCGCCGGCACCCACCTTTGCGGTCACCAAGATCCAGCCGCCGCGCTGGCGCGCGCAGTTCGTGGAGCGACCGACGCTCGAACGCCGCCTTGCCGATGCGCTGGCCAGCCTGCCGCTGGTGCTGGTGAGCGCGCCCGCGGGCTTCGGCAAGACCGCGGCGGTGACCCGGCAGATCGACCTGCTGCCCGCGGGCACCGCGCTGGCCTGGATCGCCGCCGATGAGGACGACCACCTCGGGCGCCTGGCCAGCTGCCTGATCGCTGCGCTGGAGCCTTTCGACCTGCCCTGGCGCACCTCGCCCGACGCGCTGGTCGCCGCGGTGCAGGACGGCGGCCGCGCGCCGCGTCTGGCGCTGGCCAGCGAGCTGCTCAATGCGCTGGCCGCCACCGACGTGCCGCGCGGCCTCATCGTGATCGACGATGCGCACCGCATCGCCGACCCGGCGGTGTTCGAGTTCCTCGATGCGCTGGTGGAGCACATGCCGCCGGCCTGGAGCCTGCTGCTGGCCAGCCGCAACGACCCGCCGATGGCCTTGCCGCGCTGGCGCGCGCGTGCGGCGATGGCCGAGTTCCGCCAGGACGACCTGCGCTTCTCCGACGACGAGGTGCGCGCGCTGCTGCAGCGCCGGCCGTTGGGCTGGAGCGAGGCGCAGGTGGGCGAGCTGCTGCAGCGCATGCAGGGCTGGCCGGCCGGGCTCGGGCTGGCCTTCAACCAGGGCACGCGCGCCCATGCCGTGCCGGCCGGCAGCCTGCGCGACCGCCATGTGTTCGACTACCTCGTGAGCGAGGTGCTCGACGAGCTGCCTGCGCAGATGCGGCAGTTCCTGCTGCGCTGCGCCGTGCTGCCGGAGCTGAGCGCGCAGCGCTGCGCCGCGGTGGCCGAGGAGCCCCAGTCGGTGCGCCTGCTCGACGAGATCGAGCGCCGCGGGCTCTTCGTGTCGCTGCGCGGTGACGCGCAGGGCGAGCCGCTGCTGTGCCTGCACGACCTGTTCCGCGACTGCCTGGAGGAGCGCCTGCGCATCGAGCGGCCGCAGGAGTGGCCCGAGCTGCTGCGCCGCGCCGCGGCCACCGAGCCCGATCTCGCGCGCCGCATCGGCTACCTGGCGCGCGCAGCCGACTGGGCGGCCGCCGAGCAGGCGCTGGTGGCACAAGGGCCGGCGCTGATCGCCGCCGGCGCCGTGGTGCCGATGGTGCGCCTGATCGAGCAGGTGCCGGCGGCGCTGCGCGAGCGTTCGCCCGACTTGGCGCGCCTGCGCGGCCTGTGCGCCTGGGCCCACTGGGACCTGCTCACGATGTGCCGCTCGCTCGAGCAGGCCGCCGCCGGCTTCGACGCACGCGGCGACCGCGCCGCCGCGCAGCGCGCGCGTGCGCTGATGGTGCTCGGCCTGGCGGCCGGCGGCCGGGTGCAGCCCTCGATGGAGCTGCTGCAGGCGCTGCAGCAGCAGGGCCCGCTCGATCCGGTCGCGCAGATCCACGCGTTCCAGGGCGCCAGCTGGCACGCGCTGGCGCGCTCGCAGCCGCATGCGGTGGGTGCGCCCTTCGGCGCGATGATGGATCTGCTGGAGCAGGTGGACGACGCCGCGCTGTGGCTGCAGTGCGTGCCGCTCACCTCGTTCGTCGGCCTGCCAGGCGCGCGCGCGCCGATGCAGCGCTACGTAGACGGCGCGCTGCGCCGCTCACCCGAGGACGCCCCCACGCCGATGCGCGTGCTCGCGCAGGCGCTGCAGGCCGGCCTGTGGTTGTGGGAAGGCCGCGCGCAGGAGGCCGCCCTGCTGCTGCAGCGTGCCGATGCCGACTGCCGCTGGCTCAACCGTCCGCCCAACCTGGCCGGCTACGTGAACCTGTTCAGCGGCCTGGCGCAGGCCCTACTGGGGCATCGCGACGCCGCGCTGGCCGCCGCGCAGGCGCGCATCGACGGCCTGCACGACGAGCGCACCAGCGGCCGCCGCGACACGTGGATGAGCCACTTCCTGTATGCCCGGCTGCGCCTGGCGATGACGCTGGGCGACGACGCCGTGGTGCGCGAGACGGCCGCGCAGCTGGCGGCGCGGCTCGATCCGGCGGAGCCGGTGTTCTTCGAGCGCGAGCGCCTGCCGCTGCCGGGGCACTTGGCAGCCATCGACGGTCGCTGGCGCGAGGCGGCGGCGCACTACGCAACCGCACTGCAGGACAGCGACGGCATCGACGTTTACGGCCAGGCGACCGAATGCCGCTTGCGGCTGGCCCATGCCCACGTGATGCAGGCCGACCTCAGGCCCGCCGCCGCGGTGCTGGCGTCGCTGCTGCGGGCCGATGCCGACGTGCAGCTCGGGCCCGTGCTGCTGGCCGGCCCGCGCGTGCTGCAAGACCTGGCCGGTGCAGCCTGGGGCGCGCTGCTGGCCTCGCCTGCGCTCGCGCGCCTGCGCCTGTGGGCCCAGCACGCGCAGGCCTGCCGCGCCGAGCCGGTGGTGGCACCGGCGACCAGCAGCGCATCGCCCGCGGCGCACGCCGATGGCACGCTCGCACTGCTCAGCCAGCGCGAGCGCGAGGTGCTGGCGCGCATCGCCGCCGGCGACAGCAACAAGCTGATCGCACGCGCCTTCGACCTCAGCCCGCACACCGTGAAGCGCCACGTGGCCAACATCCTCGACAAGCTCGGCGTGGCCTCGCGCGGGCAGGCCGCCGCATGGTGGCGCGCGCGCGATGCGGTGCCGGCCTGACGCAGCGCTCAGGCGATTGCGCCTACCGGCGACAGCAGCCGCAAGGCCGCCGCGCTGATGGCCGCCGGCTGCGGCACCGTGGCCTGCTCCAGCACCCATGAAGCGGCCGCCGGCGCGTCGGGGCCGGTGACACGCAGCACGGGTGCGCGCAAGGCGTCGAAGGCCTGCTCCGCCACGAAGGCGGCCACCTCGGCGCCGACGCCGCACATCGGCCCGGCCTCGTGCACCACCACCAGCCGCCCGGTCTTGCGCACCGAGGCGAGCACGGTGGCGTGGTCGATCGGCTTGAGCGTGCGCAGGTCGATCACCTCGGCGCTCACGCCCTGCGCCTGCAGCGCCTCGGCCGCCTGCAGGCAGTGGCCGACCGTCTTGGCGTAGGACACCAGCGTCACGTCGCTGCCGCCGCGCAGCACCGATGCGCGGCCGAGCGGCACCACATGCTCGCCCTCGGGCACCGGGCCGGCGGCAAACGAGAGCGCCAGGTCCATGAAGAACAGCACCGGGTTGTCGTCGCGGATCGCAGCCTTCATCAGGCCCTTGAAGTCGGCGGCGCTGGCCGGCATCACCACCTTCAGGCCCGGCGCGTGCACGAACATCGCTTCCAGGTTGTGGTTGTGCTGCGCGCCCACGCCCCAGCCGGCGCCGGTCTTCGTGAGCACGACCATCGGAAACGAGAACTGGCCGCCGGACAGGTAGCGCAGCTTGCCGGCGCTGTTGATGATGCCGTCCATCGCCAGCGTGAGGAAGGGCGCGAACAGCAGGTCCACCACCGGGCGCAGGCCCATCGCGGCGGCGCCGGCGGCGGTGCCGGCGATGATGCCTTCGGCCAGCGGCGTGTTGCGCACGCGGGCAGGGCCGAATTCGTCGACGAGCGCGCGCCGCTTGGTGGCGACGCCTTCGCCGAACATCAGCACGCGCGGGTCGCGGCGCATCTCCTCGGCCAGGGCCTGCTCGAGGGCATCGTGAACGGTGAGGTTTTGCATGGCGGGCTCCAGGTCAGGCGTAGACGTCGGTGGTGAGCTCGCGCGCGTCGGGCCACGGCGAGTTGAGTGCAAAGGCGAGCGCGGCCTCCACGGTGGCGGCCACGCGCTGGCGCAGGTGGGCGAGCTCGCCCGGCGTGAGCACGCCCTGCTGCAGCAGGCGCTCGGTGAAGCTGTCGATCGGGTCGCGCTGCTTCCAGGCGGCCAGCTCGTCGCGGTCCACGTAGGCCTGGTCGTCGGGCTCGAAGTGGCCGCGCTGGCGGTAGGTGGTGAGCTCCAGGAAGAAGGGCTTGCCGGTGGCACGGATGGCGGCGGCCGCGTCGCTGGCGGCGCGGTGCACCGCCTCCACGTCGTTGCCGTCGATGGTGCGCGCGGCGATGCCGTGGCCCTGCACCCATTGCGCGATGTGCTGCACCGGCATGGTCTCGTCGCGCCGCACGAAGGCCTGCCACTGGTTGTTCTCGCACACGAACAGCACCGGCAGCTGCCAGGTGGCGGCCAGGTTCACCGACTCGTGGAAGATGCCTTCGCAGGCCGCACCGTCGCCGAAGAACACGGCCGTGATGCCGCCGCGGTCCTGCAGGCCCATGGTCTGCGCCAGCGCCACGCCGGTGGCCAGCGACAGCTCGCCGCCGACGATGGTGGAGGTGAGCACCACGCCGAGCTCGCGCGCCGAGATGTGCAGCGAGCCGCTCTTGCCCTTGCAGTAGCCGTCCGCGCGGCCCATCACCTCGGCCATCAGGCGACCCGGGTCGGCGCCGCGCGCCAGCAGGTGACCGGCACTGCGGTGGTTGGTGAGGATGCGGTCGCAGGCGGCGAGTGCGCGCACCACGCCCACCGCGGCGGCCTCCTGGCCGACCGCCGTGCAGGTGCCGGGCGCGGTGGGGCTGGCGCGCGCGGCGAGGCACTCCTCGTGCGCACGGATCAGCATCATCGTCTCGAGCATCGAGACACGGAAGGTGGGGTCGTCAAGGGCGGGCATCGCGGGCTCCGGCAGATTCGATGGGCGCACTGTAGGCAGCGCGTGCCGCGCGCACATCGGTCGAAGGAGCCATCGCCGGCCTGGCGGCGGGCCAGTGCCGCCGCGATCGCGTGATCAGCCGCTCGCGTGCGCCCGCCAGCGCGCCGCGGCCTGCCCGCGCGTGGTCACGCCGAGCTTGTCGAGGATGTTGGCCACGTGGCGCTTCACGGTGTGCGGGCTGAGGTCGAAGGCGCGTGCGATCAGCTTGTTGCTGTCGCCGGCGGCGATGCGCGCCAGCACCTCGCGCTCGCGCTCGCTCAGCAGGTGCAGCACCGGGTCGTGCGCTCCGGCAGGCGCCGGCGCGACCACGGTCGGCGCTGCCGCCGTGTCGCGCAGCTGCACTTGGCGCGCGCCCGGCAATTGCGCGCACAGCCGCTGCAGCACGCCGAGGTCGGCCGCGCTGAGTCGCGTGCCCCACGCGGCGTCGACGAGGCGCTGCAGCGCGGCACGGCCGGCGAGCAGTGCGCCACCGACGTCGTCGCCCGCATGCGCCGCGTCGAGCCACGGGCGCAGCGCCTGCGCGGCAGCATCCAGCTCACCCCGCTGCAGCTCCACGTCGGCCCACATCAGGCGCGCCTGCATGGCCGGGAAGAAGCACGAGCGCTCGGCTTGGCGCGCCAGCACGGCGAGCCCTTCGCGCGCATCGGCCAGGCGGCCGTCGCACAAGGCCACGAGCGCGCGCGCGAACTGGCGGTCGTCCGCGGCGGCCGGCCATTCGAAAGGGTTGACGGTGCGCATCAGCGCTTCCGCCAGGCGCCGCAGCGTGGCCTCGTCGCCGAGCAGCCAGCTGGCCCGGAGGTAGGTGAAGATTTCCTCGTACTCGTGCGTGAGGCGGTTGCTGCGCATCGAGTGCTGCTCGATGTCGCGCTTGTTCTCCTCCGCTGCTGCATAGCTGGAGGCGCGGTCGCCGCGCACGGCGTCGATCAGCGTGTGCGCCATCCAGTTCTCGGTCATCAGGCTGCGCGGGCGGCCGAGCCAGCGCACGTCCTCGTCGGCGCGCGCGAGATGGGCCGCGGCCTCGTCGAGCCGGCCGCCGGCGAACGCGATCCAGGCCCGCGCATGCAGCGCGCCGGCGCGCAGCTGCGACGGCGCGTCCCCGGCGCGGCGCAGCGCACCGACGGCAAAACGCTCGAGCAGTGGCGTCAGGCCTGGCAGCCCGCTCAGGATGCTGGTGAAGAAGCAGCGGTCCCACACGTGCGGGTCCTCCACGCGCTCCAGCGCATCGAGCATGGCCTGCACCATCGGCGCCACATCGTGCGAACGCATCTGCGCATAGGCCGCCCACGCATTGCCGAAGCACACCAGCGAGCGCGCCTCGTCGCCCAGCGGCTGCTGCAGCAGCTGCGCGAGCATCAGCGCGGCCTCGTCGAGCCGGCCGGCGCTTTGCATGCCGAGGCAGGCGTAGGCACGCGCGAGTGCAGCCTGGGGTGCGCGCCCTTCGCGCTCGTAGCCGTCGGCAGCACGGCCCATCGCGTCCACCATCGCGTCGAAGTGGAAGTGCGGAAACGTGGTGAGGCCGCGCAGGAATTGCAGATCCGGCCGCGGCTCGAACTCCGGCTGCGGAAACAGCGCGAGCATCTGCTCCAGCGCCGGTGCGCCGCCGGCGGCGAGCAGCGCCGGGCCGCCGCGCACCAGCGCTTGCGCCGCCTCGGGCCAGGCCCCCGCCCGCGTGAGATAGCCGACCGCGCGCGCCAGGTCGGGCTCGTCGTCCGCGGCGCGGCGCAGCAGGTAGGGCAGCTCCTGCGGGTGGTCGCGCTGCAGGCGGTCTTCGAGGAAGTCGCGGAACAGGTCGTGCAGCCGCAGCGTGAGTTCCTGCGCGTCCAGCGTGGCGACGAACAGGCCGCGCCGCTCCACCTCCTCCAGCAGTTGCGCCGCCTGCGGGATGCGCGCCACGTGCTCGCAGCGCGCCGCGGTGAGCTCGGGCAGCACCGAGCAGCGCAGCAGGAAGCGGCGCAGCTCGGCCGGCATGTCGTCCAGCACCTCGCTGGCGAGATAGTCGAACAAGTGGCGCTGCGCGGGAGCGCTGGCGCCGCGCGCCGCACCCTGGCGCGCCGACAGGCTCAGCCGCAGGCCCGCGGCCCAGCCTTCCGTGCGCGCCAGCAGCTCGCTTGCCGTGGGCGCAGCGGCCGCCGCGCCGCTGGCGGCCCGCAGGCGATTCACCTCCGACTCGTCGAAGCGCAGGTCGTGCTGGCGAAACTCCGCCAGCTCGCCGCGCGCGCGCCAGCGCGCCAGCGCCAGCGGCGGGTCGACCCGGCTTGCGATCACCACGCCCCAGTGCTCCGGCAGGCGGTCCAGCATGGCCTGCAACAGCTCGAACACCTGCGGATCGGTGATGCGGTGCGCGTCGTCGATGACGATCAGGCCGCGTGCCACCTCCGCCGACGCCAGCGCGTTGACGATCTCCGAGGCCACGTCGCGCACGCCGCGCTCGGCTTGCGCCAAGGTGCCCAGCGCCTCGGGCGCCACGCGCCACGGCAGGTCGTGCGGCTCGAGCGCGGTGGTCAGGCAGGCGAGGAAGCGCTGCAGCTGGTCGTCCTCGTCGGCCGACACCCAGGCCAGTGCGCAGCCCGCGGGCAGGCGGCGGATCTGGCGCGCCAGCGCGGCGGTCTTGCCGTAGCCGGCCGGTGCCACGAGCAGCGTGAGGCGGTGTGCGGCCAGCGCGTCGTCGAGCGCGCTTTCCAAGGCAGGGCGCTCGACCAGCGCGGTGCGCGGGCTCGGCGGCTGGATCTTGGCCAGCGCAAACACGGGCAGGACACCAGCGGGTTGCATGGGCACGAATTCTGCCGCCTGTGCGCCTGCGCAGGGGGCAGGCAAGGGCCCGCAATGGCTCTTTTGGGCGATGCGCCGCACCGGTGTGCCGCACAGACTCGGTGCTTCTTCCCTCGCGGCCCGGGCCTGTGCCGGCCGCCTTGCCGATGCATGTTGTTCATCACGCGCACCTGCCGCACCTGCGTGACGGCGGCGAAACCCGGGTTCCGGCCGCCGACGGCAGCCGTGGGATCACCGCCTTCGAAGTCTGGGTGCGCACGCTCGACCCGGGCGCGCACACCGAAGCGCTGAGCCACGCCGGGCAACTGGTGGTGGTGGCGCTCGGCGGCAGCGGCAAGCTGCTGATCGACGGCGGCCCGCAGCGTTTCCATGGCGCCTGCTCGCTGCTGATCCCGCCCGGCTGCACGTTCGAAATCGCCAACGTCGGCGCCGCCGAGCTGGCGCTGGTGTGGGTGTTCACGCAGCCACCGCAGCCGGTCGAGCGCGCGCGCTGAACCGGTTGCGCTGCCGCCGCTGGCCCGTCGGCGCGCAGCCGATGGCTCCTTCGACGGATGTGCCCGCAGGCCGTGCCCGACACACTGCCGCTGCATGGCACGCCACAAGGAGCACCGCATGAACATCTGGATCCAACGCACGATCGCCGGCGCCGTCGGCATCGCCCTGGCCGGCGCCGCAGCCCTGGCGCTGGGCAGCTACCTCGGCGAGCGCAAGGCGCAGCGGCACATCGACCTCGACGTCGCGCCGGTGACGCTGCCCACCGACAGCGCCAGCATCGAACGCGGCCGCTACCTCTTCGCCACGCGCGGCTGCGCCGACTGCCACGGCGCCGGCGGCGCGGGCAAGGTGTTCATCGACGGGGGCGGCATGATGGCCAAGTCGCCCAACATCAGCCCGGGGCCGGGCAGTGCCGTGGCCGCGTATCGGCCGGTGGACTGGGTGCGCACGCTGCGCCACGGCGTGAAGCCAAGCGGCCAGCCGCTGTTCATCATGCCGAGCGAGGACTACAGCCGCCTCACCGATGCGGACGTGGGCGCGCTGGTGGCCTACGTGAAGCAGCTGCCGCCGATGGCCGGCACGCCGGCCGCGTTTCGGGTTCCGGCCCCGGTGAAGGCGCTGTATGCGGTCGGCCTGATCCAGGACGCGGCCGAGAAGATCGACCACACCCTGCCGCCCGCGCCGCCGGTGCCCGAAGGCCTGACGGCCGAGCACGGCGCTTACGTGGCCACCATGTGTATGGGCTGCCACGGCCCGCACCTGTCGGGCAGCAAGATCCCCGGCGCGCCGCCCGACTGGCCGGCGGCTGCCAACCTGACGCCGGGCGCCGGCAGCGCGCTGGCGCGCTACCCGGGGCCGGATGCGTTTGTCGCGATGCTGCGCAGCGGGCGCCGGCCGGATGGCAGCGCCGTGAGCCGCGTGATGCCGTTCGAATCGCTGCAGGCGCTGAACGACACCGACGCGCGGGCGGTGTACCTCTACCTGAAAAGCCTGCCGCCGCTGGAAGCAGGGCAGCGCTGAACCGCAGCGGTCTAAAACGGGATGTCGTCGTCCATGTCGTCGAAGCCGGTGCTCGACTTCGGCGCAGGGCGTTGCGCCGCAGGGGCGCGCGGGGCGGCAGCGGGGCGCTGCGGCGCGGGGCGGCTGCCGCCTTCGTCGCCATAGCCGCTGCTGCCGCCGTCGTCACCGCCCGGCGCGCCGGCGCCTTCACGGCCGCCCAGCAGCTGCATCTGCTCGGTGACGATCTCGGTGGTGTAGCGGTCGTTGCCGTCCTTGTCCTGCCACTTGCGGGTCTTCAGGCGGCCCTCGATGTACACCGGGCGGCCCTTCTTGAGGTACTCGCCGGCGATCTCGGCCAGGCGGTCGTACAGCACCACCGAGTGCCATTCGGTCTCCTCCACGCGCTCGCCGCTTTCCTTGCTCTTCCAGTTGCGGGTGGTGGCCACGCGCAGGTTGCACACGGCCGCGCCGCTGGGGGTGTAGCGCACCTCGGGGTCACGACCCAGGTTGCCGATGATGATGACTTTGTTGACCGAGGCCATGGCGTGCTTTCGAGGCAGGAGGTGGACGATTCGGGCGCGCAGCCGGCGCCGGGCCGACAGCTTACCGCACCGCCCAAACCCACAGCCCTCCCTAGGAGCGACCCGGGAGTTCGAGGGTCAGGGCTCGCCGTCCCAGTAGTCGAGCTGGCTGTCGGCGCGATGCAGCCGGCGCACCGGCGCTGCGCCGTCACGGCCATCGGCAAAGACGCCGAGCTTGCCGGAGTCGGGGTATTCGCAGATCTCCAGCGGCTCGTTGTTGCTGATCGACAGGTAGGTCAGCGGCGCGTCGGACGTATTGATGATCTGGTGCGGGTACTCGGGCCCGGGCGGAATGAACACCACGTCGCCGGCCACCAGCGGCAACATCTGGCCGGCCACGCGCAGGCTGCCTTCGCCCTGCAGCACGATGAACATCTCCTCCTCCGCATGGTGGAAGTGATAGGGGCAGCCGCGCTTGCCGGGCGCCAGCGTGTCGATGCTGGCGCCCAGCTTGCGCGCAGCGGTGCCGGGCGCCAGGCGGGCGCAGGAGGTGTCGTACAGCGGCTCGCGCTGCTCGCGTTGGCGCGGCGCGGTGGTGTGGTTGCGCACCAGGCGCGCATGCAGTGCACGCGCCTCGTCACTCATGGGGGTGCTCATGGCAGCCGGCTCCCGGGGGTTGGGGAGCGCGCACGATAACCGCGATCACCGCCCCGTTTAGCATCACGCCTTTGCCGTTCCCGCCTGCCGCCCGTGCCCGCTGCCTCCACCGACCCCGTCGCCATCCTGCAGGAGGTGTTCGGCTACACCGCGTTCCGTGGCGCGCAGCAGGCCATCGTGGAGCAGGTCAGCGGCGGCGGCGACGCGCTGGTGCTGATGCCCACCGGCGGCGGCAAGAGCCTGTGCTACCAGGTGCCGGCGATCGCGCGCCATCGCGCCGGGCGCGGCGTGGCGCTGGTGGTGAGCCCGCTGATCGCGCTGATGCACGACCAGGTGGGAGCGCTGGAGGAGGTGGGCGTGCATGCCGCGTTCCTCAACTCGTCGCTCACCGGCGAGGAGGCGCAGCACGTCAAGCGCGAGATGATGAGCGGGCGCCTGGTGCTGCTGTATGCGGCGCCCGAGCGCGTCACCAACGCCGGCTTCCTGGCGATGCTGGATTCGCTGCACGAGCGCGGGCTGCTCAGCCTCTTTGCGATCGACGAGGCGCATTGCGTGAGCCAGTGGGGCCACGACTTCCGCGAGGACTACCTGGCCCTGAGCCTGCTGCACGAGCGCTATGCCGACGTGCCGCGCATCGCGCTCACCGCCACTGCCGACGACCACACGCGCGCCGACATCATCGAGCGCCTGCAGCTGCAGGACGCGCAGCTGTTCATCAGCAGCTTCGACCGGCCCAACATCCGCTACACGATCGTCGAGAAGGACAACGCGCGCACCCAGCTGCTGCGCCTGATCCGCGACGAGCACGAGGGCGAGGCCGGCATCGTGTACTGCGGCAGCCGCAAGAAGGTGGACGACACCGCCGCCTGGCTCAATGCGGAGGGCATCTCGGCGCTGACCTACCACGCCGGCATGGAGCCCGACGCGCGCAAGCGCCATCAGGATCGGTTCTTGCGCGAGGAGGGCATCGTGATGGTGGCCACCATCGCCTTCGGCATGGGCATCGACAAGCCGGACGTGCGCTTCGTGGCGCACCTGGACCTGCCGAAGAACATCGAGAGCTACTACCAGGAAACCGGCCGCGCCGGGCGCGACGGCGAGCCGGCCGAAGCCTGGATGGCGTACGGCCTGCAGGACGTGGTGAACCAGCGCCGCATGATCGACGAGAGTCCGGCCGCCGAGGAGTTCAAGCGCGTGCAGCGCGGCAAGCTCGAGGCGCTGCTGGCGCTGGCCGAGGCGCACGACTGCCGCCGTGTGCGGCTGCTGGCGTACTTCGGCGAGGCCAGCCAGCCCTGCGGCAACTGCGACAACTGCCTGAATCCGCCTGACACCTGGGAGGCGACCGAGGCCGCGCGCAAGATGCTCAGCTGCATCTACCGCTTCCGCCAGCACGGCGGCAACGGCTTCGCGCCGCGCGCGTTCGGCGCCGGCCACCTGCTGGACGTGCTGCGCGGCAAACGCACCGACAAGGTCGTGCAGTACGGCCACGACCAGCTCAGCACCTTCGGCGTGGGTGCCGAGCTGTCCGAGGCGCAGTGGCGCGGCGTGCTGCGCCAGCTGGTGGCGCTGGGCCACGTGCGCAGCGAGGGCGAGTTCAACACGCTGGTGCTGACCGACAGCGCGCGCGCCGTGCTGAAAGGCGACGAGGCGATCGTGCTGCGCGAGGCGCGCGAGCCGGTGAAGGCCACGCGCCAGCGCGGCGGCCGCGGCAAGGAGCGCGGCGTGCCGGCGGCCGCCGCCACGCTGGACGCCGAGGCGCAGGCGCGCTTTGCCGCGCTGAAGGCCTGGCGCGCCGAGGTGGCGCGCGAGCACAACCTGCCGGCCTACGTGGTGTTCCACGACGCCACCTTGGCCGAGATGGCGCGCGACGCGCCCGGCTCGCTGGATGCGCTGTCGCACGTGACGGGCGTGGGCGCCAAGAAGCTCGAGGCCTACGGGCGCGAGATCCTGCGCGTGCTGGAGACGGTGGCCTGAAGCCGGCGCTCAGCCGGCCACCACCACGCTGACGATCGCGCTGTCGGTGACTTGGCCGGCGGTGTCCACCGCACGCGCAAAGAAGCGCACGCTGCTCGCGCTGCTGGCCGGCATCACCGCCGTCCATTCATAGGGCGCGCTGCCGTCGGCGCCCAGCCACAGCGCATTGCCGTTGTCGTCGAGGCGGAAGAACTCGACGCGCACCACGCCGAAGTCGTCGCTCGCGGCGGCGGCCAGCCGGATCGACTGGCCTGGTGCCGCGGAGGCCGGTGCCACCAGGCCCACGTCGGGCGGCTGGTCGCCGCTGTCGCCGAAGCCCACCCACACGCCACCGCCGCAGCCGGCGAGCGACAGCGCCAGCACACCGGCGGCCAGGCATCGAACGAAGAACCCAGAAGACAACGGGCGACGCATGCGGCCATGCTACTGCGCCGAGCTCGACGCCGACGTGGGCGCTGCCTTGCGCCGGAACGGCACGCGGGCGCATGGCAGACTGCCGCCCGATGAAAACACTGGGGTGGTGGGGAGCTGTCGGGCTGGTCGTGGCCTGCCTGGCAGCGCAGGTGCTGGCGGTGTCGCTGCTGTCGTGGACGCATGCGGCCGACGGGTTGAGCGACGCTGCGCGCTTTGCGCTTGCCGACTGGCTGGGCACCGGCGCGGTGCTGATCGCCGCGCTGCAGCGTGGCGGCACCGGGCTGCGCCGGCTGCTGCACGCCGGCCCCCTGCCGGCCGGTCGGCTGATGCTGTGGCTGGCGCCGCCGCTGCTGCTCACGATGTGCGGCGTGCTCGCGCTCGACTCGTTGCTGTCCGACGTGGCGGACCAGCTCGTGGGGCACTCCGCCTGGGAGCAGCAGGCGATGGACCTGCTGCAGGGGGCGTCGGTGGCCGACGTGCTGGCCGCCTGCGCGATCGCCCCGCTGCTGGAGGAGCTGCTGTTCCGCGGCCTGATCCTGCAAGGCTTCGTGCAGCGCTACCCGCCGCTGCGCGCGCTATGGCTGTCGGCGCTGCTGTTCGGGCTGGCGCATGCCAACGTGCACCAGTTCCTCGGCACGTTCCCGTTCGCGCTGCTGGCCGGCTGGCTGGTGCTGGCCACCGGCAGCCTGTGGCCGGCGATTGCGGCCCACATGCTGCTGAACGCCGGGGCGCTCGCGCTCAACGCCGCGCAGGCCAGTGACGCCTGGCTGGTACCGGCCGCGCTGGCCGGCGTGGCCGGCGCCTGGTGGCTGCGCGCTGCGGTGCGCGCCCTGCCGCCCCGCGGCTGAGGGCTGCGGCGCCCGCCGCACGGGCATGGGGCTTGCCGTGGCCGCGCTGTTGTCGGCTGATGCCTACATGCGGCTCAGCCCCTTGCACCGCGCGCATCAGCCGCAACCGACAGACCGCCGCCGCACGCGCTTCCTACAGTGAGGCTCACGGCAACGGCGAGCATCGCGTCTGCCGTTGGCGCCGCATCGCAGTGCGATCGGCATGTATGCGACCCAAGGAGAAATCATGAAGAAGCTCAATTCCGCCCTGACGATGACCGTGCTGCTGGCCGCCCTCGGCGGCGGCGCGCTGCTGTCCGGCTGCGCCGCCAGCCCCACCTCCAAGAGCACCGGCGAGGTGATCGACGACGCCTGGATCACCACCAAGGTGAAGGCCGCGTTCGTCGAGGATCCGATGGTCAGCGCGCTGAACGTGAAGGTCGACACCTTCAAGGGCGTGGTGCAACTGAGCGGCTTCGCCAACAACAGCACCGAGATCGCGCGTGCCGCCGAGATCGCCCGCGGCATCAAGGGCGTGCAGTCGGTGAAGAACGACATCCGGCTGAAGAGCGCGGCCGGCTGAGCGCCGCCGTTGTCCGCGGGTACCGCTCTGCCGTCTTCGCCTCCCCCACGAAAGGAAATGCCATGAACACGATCCGCGAAGCCCGCCTGCGGCGGGATCTCAACTCCGTGGCCAGCCAGGTGCAGACCCTGCTGGACCACCTCGGCGACGAGGGCAGCGCACGCCTGGAGTCGCTGCGCGACCGCGTCAGCAGCACGGCCTCCGAGCTGAGCGCCACTGCGCGCGACAAGCTGGCCCCGCTGGGCACCGGCGCGCGCCAGGCCGCGCAGGTGACCGACGGCTTCGTGCGCGAGAACCCGTGGCGCGTGGTCGGCATGGTCGCGCTGGCCGGGCTGGTGCTGGGCTACATCGCCTCGCGCCGCTGATGCACCGGTGCGCGCCTGTGCGCGCACCGCCTTCTGGAGCAAGCATGAATCGAAACAACGACGCCGGCAGCAACGGCAGCATGGCCGCTGCGCCCGGTGCACCCCAGTTCACCCCCGTGGACGAATTGCGTCGGCGTGCCCGCCAGTCGGTGGGCGACGGCCCGGTGACGGCCGACTACAGCCTGGACACGCAGGAGGTGGTGCAGTTGCTGAATGAAGCGCTGGCCACCGAGCTGGTGTGCGCGCTGCGCTACCGGCGCCACTACTACATGGCGCAGGGCCTGAAGGCCCGCTTTGCCGCCTCCGAGTTCCTCGAGCATGCGCAGCAGGAAGCCGAGCACGCCGACCAACTGGCCGAGCGCATCGTGCAGCTGGGCGGGGCGCCTGACTTCAACCCCGACACGCTGAGCGAGCGCTCGCATGCCCAGTACCACGCCGGCACCGACCTGCGCGAGATGCTGATGGAGGACCTGGTCTCAGAGCGCATCGCGATCGAGAGCTACCGCGAGATGGTGCGCTATTTCGGCGACGCCGACCCGACCAGCCGCCGGCTGATGGAGGAGATCCTGGCGGTCGAGGAGGAGCACGCGGACGACCTGATCGACCTGCTCGGCCCCGACGCGCCCGAGGTGCGGGCCTCGTCGGCACCGGGGCAACGCTTCGACGCCTGAGGGCCAAGGAGAACCGCATGCTGTACTACGCCGCAGTGTTCCTGGTGATCGCGCTGATCGCCGCCGTGTTCGGCTTCGGCGGCATCGCCGCCGGCGCGGCCGGCATCGCGAAGATCCTGTTCTTCATCTTCATCGTCGGCTTCGTCATCTCGCTGCTCATGGGCTTGTTCCGACGCGGGCCGTAACGCCTGCCGGGTGGGCACGTCGTATGCTGAAGGGCTGCTGCGCGGCTGCCTTCAGCGATACGCACTATCCGCCCGATGACCTTGCCCACCCCTACCGCAGAGCCGATCGCTGCCGTCGAGCCCGACAGCGAGCCCGTGACGGCGTCTGCGCTGCAGCGCTGGCTGGCGGCGGTGCCGCCACGCGTGCTGCTCACGCTGCTGGTCACGGCGGCCATCTCGATGGTGGTGCTGGCGATCTCCGAGCTGGCTTTCACCGAGATCGAATCGAGCCGCCGCGTGGCGGCCCAGGTCAACGATGCACAGACCTCCGTGCAGCAGCTGCGCGAGGCGATGATGCAGGCCGAATCCAGCCAGCGCGGCTTCCTCATCACCGCGGACCCGCGCTACCTGCAGCCCTTCGAAGGCGCGGTGGAGCGCGCGCGCGCCGCGTTCGGCGAGCTGCAGCGGCTGGCCGCGCTGCTGCCGCAGTTGCGCACCCCCGTGCAGAGCATCCAGCCGGTGCTCGACGAGAAGCTCGACGAGCTGCGCCTGACCGTGCATTACACGCAGCAGGGCAACCGCATCGACGCGGTGCAGATCGTGGTGGACGGCAAGGGCCTGGCGCTGATGGAGCGCATGACGCAGGAGACCGACCAGCTGCTGCACCAGCTGCAGCTGCTGGACGAGGCGCGCACCGAGGACATCAACCGCATCTTCCTGATGCAGCGCGTGGGCGTGGGGCTGATCGTGTTCCTCAACCTCGTGTTCCTCGCGATCCTCGGCGTGCGCACCGTGCGCCACTTCTACGACCGCGAGCAGCACCGCGCCGAGCTGTCGCGCCAGGCGCAGGCCCTGGAGCGCACGGTGGCCGAGCGCACCGAGGAACTGAGCTCGCTGTCCACCTACCTGCAGACCAGCACCGAACGCGAGAAGACGCGGCTGGCGCGCGACCTGCACGACGAGCTGGGCGGCATCCTCACGGCGGCCAAGATCGACGCCTCCTGGCTCGAAGGCTTTGCCGCCGGCGCCGAACCGGAGGTGCAGCAGCGCATGCAGCGCCTGTCGGCATCGCTCGACGAGGCGGTGGAGGTGAAGCGCCGCGTGATCGAGAACCTGCGCCCCAGCCTGCTCGACCACCTGGGCCTGGCGGCGGCGGTGGAGTGGCACGCCCAGGAGACCTGCCAGAAGGCCGGCCTGAATTGCGAAGTGCAGGTGCCCGAAATGATGGAGCCGATCCCGCCCGAGGTGGCGATCGCGGTGTACCGCATCGTGCAAGAGAGCCTGACCAATGCGGTGAAGTACGCGCAGGCCAGCACGATCTGGGTCGACCTGAAGCAGCCGCCCGGCCTGCTGGAGCTGCGCGTCACCGACGACGGCATCGGCATCGCCGACTTCGAGCCGCAACACCTGACCCACGGCATCGCCGGCATGCGCCAGCGCGCGCGCTCGCTGGGGGGCGACTTCTCGATGCGCACGGCGGCCGGCGAAGGCACCGTGGTGATCGCGCGCTTCCCGCTCACGCTGACCCAGGACGAAGCCGAGCTGGCGCTCGCCGCCGAGTAGCCGCCCTGCGCTTCAGCCGGCGATCAGCGCGCACAGGCGCGCCAGATCCACGTTGCCGCCGCTGACGATCACGCCCACGCGCCGGCCAGCCAGCCGGCTCTTCAGCGCACGTGCGCCGGCCAGGCCCAGGCAGCCGGTGGGCTCGACCACCAGCTTCATGCGCTCCGCGAAGAAGCGCATCGCCGCCACCAGCGCCGCGTCGCTCGCGGTCACGATCTCGGTCACGTCGCGGCGCAGGATCTCGAAGTTGAGCTGGCCCAGGTGCTGCGTCTGCGCGCCGTCGGCGATCGTCTTCGGCGTGTCGATGTGCACGATGTGCCCGGCCTGCAGCGATTGCTGGCCATCGTTGCCCGCCTCGGGCTCCACGCCGTACAGCGCGGCCTGCGGCAGCAGCGCGCGCACCGCGAGTGCCGTGCCGGCCAGCAAGCCGCCGCCGCCCAGTGGCGTGAACACGGCATCCAGCGGCCCGGCGTCCTCGATCAGCTCCTTGGCGGCCGTGCCCTGGCCCGCGATCACCCACGCGTGGTCGTACGGCGGGATCAGCGTGAGGCCTTGTTCCTCGGCCAGGCGCCGGCCGATGGCCTCGCGGTCCTCGGTGTAGCGGTCATAGCGCACCACGCGCCCGCCATAGCCCTCGGTGGCCGCCACCTTGGCGGCCGGCGCGTCATGCGGCATCACGATCGTGGCCGGCATGCCGAGCAGGTGCGCCGCCAGCGCGATCGCCTGCGCATGGTTGCCCGACGAGAAGGTGACCACGCCGCGCCGGCGCTGGCCTTCGTCGAAGCATGACAGCGCGTTGAACGCACCGCGGAATTTGAACGCACCCATGCGCTGCAGGTTCTCGCACTTGATGAACAGCTGGCAGCCGAGTTCGGCATCGAGCGTGCGCGAGGTGAGCACCGGCGTGCGGTGCGCATGGCCGGCCAGGCGTTGCGCGGCCGCCTCGACGTCGGCGTAGGTGGGCAGGGCTTGCATGGGCGGATGCTAGCGCCGGCTTGCCGCGGCGGCCGCGGAGCACTCACGCCGACTTGGCGCGCTCCTCGATCAAGGTGCGCACCCGCGCGAACTCGCGGCTCTTGTCCAGAAAGTGATCGGCGCCCGCCTTCTCGCAGGCGTGGCGCAGCACCGGCAGCGTGTGGTTGGTCAGCACGATCAGCAGCGGGTGCGTGTCGGCCTGGCGCTGGCGGATGCGCTGCAGCACGCCCATGCCGGTGCCGCTGCGCAGGTTCAGGTCCACCACAACCACCTCGGGCCGGCGCGCCTCGTACAGCTGCAGTGCCTGGTCCTCGGTGTCGGCCACGCCGACCACATCGAAGCGACCGGGCTCCTCGATCAGCTCGCGCAACATCAGCTGCACGCGCGGCAGGTCTTCCACCAGCAGCACGCGCAGCCGGGCGCCGTCCGCGTCGGGGCGCCGGTCGGAAGGCGTGAATGCGGCGGGTGCAGTCATCATGGAATCAGGTTGTTCTTGACGGCGTATTGCGTCAGGTCGGCGTTGGTGCGAAAGCCCATCTTTTCGAGCACGCGCGCGCGGTAGGTGCTGACCGTCTTGGAACTCAGGCACAGGTCGTCGGCGATCTCGGTCACGCTGCGGCCGACCACCAGCTTCGAGAAGATCTGGAATTCGCGCTCGGACAAGCGCAGGTGCATCGGCTGCTCGATGTCGTGCGTGAGGCCGGCGGCCAGCTTTTCGGCCAGGCGCGGGCTGATGTAGCGCCGGCCCGCGGCCACCGTGCGCACGGCGGCCACCAGCTGGTCGGGCGCCAGCTCCTTGCTGAGGAAGCCGCTGGCACCGGCCTTCAGCACGTTGAGCCCGTACTGGTCTTCGGAGTAGGCCGACAGGATCAGGATCGCCACGTCGGGCTGGCCGGCCTTGGCCTGCCGCAGCACGTCGATGCCGGACAGGTCGGGCAGCGACAGGTCGACCAGGCACACATCGAGCTTGCCGGTGCGGATGGCCGCCAGCGCCTCGCGGCCGGTGCCGCCCTCCGCCTCGATCGCGATGTCGCTGTGTTGCGAAAGGATGTACCGGAAGCCGGACCGCACGATCTCGTGATCGTCGAACAGCCCTAGACGGATCGTCAGCACGTGGTCTCCTGCCGCAGCGTTTGTAATGCGTATGCCCTCGAATCTAGCGACGGCCCCACGCTGCGTCGGCCATCGGCGGCGACAACCGCCTGTGGGCGGGCGCCGATGCGATTGTCCGCAAAGTCCTACACGCCGCCCACCTCCTTGTGCGGCACCGGCCCCAAGGCTGCGCGAGCGCTGCCTCACCGGTAAGATGGCCGGTTGCCCTCGCCAGCCGCCGTGACCCGCCCGACCCCGCCCTCCGTCGCCGAATCGCCCGCGCTCAAGGTGCGCGGCGCCCGCACGCACAACCTGAAGAACATCGACCTCGACATCCCCAAGTACGCGCTGGTGGTCATCACCGGCCTGTCGGGCTCGGGCAAGTCGAGCCTCGCGTTCGACACGCTGTATGCCGAGGGGCAGCGGCGCTACGTGGAAAGCCTCTCCGCCTACGCGCGCCAGTTCCTGCAGCTGATGGACAAGCCCGATGTCGACGTGATCGAGGGCCTGTCGCCGGCGATCTCGATCGAGCAGAAGGCCACCAGCCACAACCCGCGCT
>CAMLIZ010000048.1 GCA_946480245.1 uncultured Pseudomonadota bacterium | reverse complement strand
CGACAGCAAGACCTCCGGCACCAGCTACGGCGCCCAGGTCGAGATCTGGTTCTGACTCCCACCATCTCCTGAGGGCGAGCGCGGCTGTCAACCGATGGCCGACTCTTCGACGGAGCGGGTCTTGCCGCCCGCTCCGTCTTTTTCTGCCCATACTGAAACATGCGAGCCCGCTTGATCGGCATCGACTGGGGAACCACGCACCGCCGCGCCGCGCTGCTGGACTGCGACGGCCGCGTGCTCGCGTCCGGCCATGACGACCAGGGCGTGCTGGCGTGCGGAGGTGCCTTCGCCGAGTCGATGCAGGCGCTGCTCGACCAGTGGCCGGGCGCGAAGGGGTTACCGGTGGTGATGGCCGGCATGATCGGATCGGCAGCCGGCTGGCAGGAGGTGCCTTACCTCGATGCCGCGGTGCCGCTGCCGATGCTCGGCAGCCATGTGGCCCGGGTGCGCAATGCGCCGGCCGGGCGCAACTGGTTCATCGTGCCAGGCGTCTGCTGGCGCGACGCGCGCGGGCGCGCCGACGTGATGCGCGGCGAGGAGACGCAGCTGCTGGGTGCGATGCGCGTGCTGGGCGCGTCGAATGCCGACGGCTGGTACGTGCTGCCTGGCACGCACAGCAAATGGGTGCGTCTGCAAGGCGGCACCGTGAGCGCGTTGCGCACCTACATGAGCGGCGAGTTGTTCGCGCTGCTGCGCGAGCGCGGCACGCTCGCAGGCTTGATGAAGGCCGATGCTGGCCGCTGGGACGACGCGCTGTTCGAGCAAGGCGCCGCCGACCTCGACGACGAGGCCTTGAGCCGCGCGCTGTTCGGCGCCCGTGCGCGCGTGGTCAGCGGCTCGGCCGCAGCGGCGGGCACCGGCGCCTACGTGAGCGGGCTGCTGCTCGGCTCGGAGTGGCGTGACCTGCACCGCCAGCCGGGCATCGCCGGTCGGGTGCGCTTGATCGGCGAACCCGAGCTGGTTCGCCTGCATGCGCTGTGCGCGCGGCACCACGGCATTGCGGTGCAGGTGCTGGATGTGCAGGCGGTGCAGCAGGCCGCCTGGCAGGCCTTGATCGAGACGATGGAGCTTTGATGAATCCACCCGATACCCTGGGCTGGCCGCAGGTGCCCGCGCTGGTCGCGATCCTGCGCGGCCTGCAGCCGCAGCGCGCACGCGACGTGGCGCAGCTGTTGTTCGACGCTGGCTGGCGTCTGCTGGAGGTGCCGTTGAACCGGCCGGGCGCGCTGGCCTGCATCGAGGCCGCTGCGCGCGTGGCCCCGGCCGACGCGCTGGTGGGCGCCGGCACGGTGGTGGACGCCGCACAAGTGGATGCGCTGGCGCAAGCCGGTGGGCAGCTCGTGGTGTCTCCGCACACCGACCCGGCTGTCGTGGCGCGTTGCGTGGCGCTTGGCTTGCGCGCAGTGCCCGGCGTGTTCACGGCCAGCGAGGCCTTTGCGGCGCTGCGCCTGGGTGCCAGCGCGCTCAAGGTGTTTCCGGCCGAGGCGATGGTGCCCTCCGGGTTGCGTGCGTTGGCGTCCGTGCTGCCACCTGCCACGCCGCTGTGGCCGGTGGGGGGCATCGAGCCGCAGCACGTGGCCGAGTGGCGCAGGCACGGCGCCACCGGTTTCGGCATCGGCAGTGCGCTGTTCAAGCCGGAATTCGACTTGCCTGAGATCGCGCGTCGGGCGCACGCCTTCATCGCGGCCTGGAACGGCTGAAGGCCTGGGGGCGCCTGCTCAGGCCTTCTCGCTGAGGTGCGGGATCAGCACCGCGCAGCAGATGCCGCGCGGCTGGTTCTCGCGCCACTGCACCTCGCCACCCAGCAGCTTCACGCGCTTGCGCACACCGCCGAGCCCGAGCCCGTGCGACCACGCACGCGGATCGCGCCCGTTGCCGTCGTCGGTGACGCGCAGCGTGAACACGCCACGGTCGAACACGATGTCGATCTGCACCTGCGTGGCCTGTGCGTGCGAGATGGTGTTGCTCACCAGTTCGCGCAGCATGCGCGTCAGCGCCGACCACTGCACCACGCTGAGCACGATGTCGCGGTCGCTCGTGAATGACCAGCGCAGCTCGCATTGCGCCGCCTGCAGGCGTTGCGTGATGTCGGTCTTCCACTCGGCAGCGGCGTGGCTGAGGCAGTGGCTGGAGGCCGCCAGCCCGCGCGTCAGGGTCTTCAGATCCTGCAAGGTATGGCGGATGTAATCCTCCATCTCCGGATCGGGCGACTTGTACATCAGCGTGAGCAGGCGCGCACCGATGTCGTCGTGCAGGTCCTGCGCGATGCGGGCGCGTTCCTCGCTGCGCGCTTGTTCGATCGCCTTGTCGAACTCGACGGCACGGCGCAACTGCTCCACCACGCGCTCGGTCAGGCGGGCGTCGTCGGGTGTGAACATGCGCTTGCCGCGGCGCGCGAAACGCAGCACGACCGCTCCGGAGGGCGGCGCGTCCGGCTCGACCAAGGCCGGGATCGGCACGAGCAGCGTCGAGCCGTTGTCCACCACGCGCGCACTGCGCACCGGCCGCTCGATGCGCATCACCTCGATCGGCTCGAACAGCTCGCGCAGCAGGCGCTGCAACAGCTCGCCGGTGCGCTGCGGATGCGCCTCCACCTCGCGCGCGATGCGGTACAGCTGCTCGAACATGCGCTCTGTGGTGAGCATGCTGTTGCCCAGCATCTGGTTCAGGATCCACTGGCGTGCACCGGCATACAGGCCGAGCGACAGGAACAGCGCCAGCGTGAGCGACGCGAACTGCCCGAGCGAGAAGGCGGCGACGAACAGCAGATCGAGCGAGGTGGCGACGGTGCTGATGCCGGCCAGCATCGAGAACTCGCGCATCACCTGCTTTGAGCGCGACAGGAACGGCACCAGCACCAGCAGCGACGCGAGGAACACGTACCAGATCACCGAGCCCACCGCCGCGATGCTCAACTGCAGACCGGGCTCGCGCTCGGCGCTGGCCACGGCGGCGGTGAGCAGCACCAGCGTGCCCAGGCCGACCAGGGCCAGGCGCCTCAGCACGATGGCCAGCGGGTTCGGCTCGCGCCGGTAGGACCAGCCGAGCAGCACCACCGCGGCCAGCCCGGCGGCGATGGCCGCCAGCTGCGTTGCCCACCACACCTGCGGCAGCGCGCCCAGCATCGTGCCGGCGCCGAGCGCGACCGCGACGGCCCAGGCGCCGGCGGCGATCCAGCGATGGCCGGGCAGCGGGCGTGGATGCAGTGCCGTGGCGTGCACCAGCGCAGCGGCGGTGAGCAGGTCGAACACCACCCGCGCCAGCAGATCGGTGTGCGCAAAGCCGGCCGGCATGCCGAGCCCGGGCGCGGACTCGATCGCGATGAACAGCACGTTGCCGGCCTGCGCCATCGCCATCACGCCGTAGATCAGGCTGCGCAGCGACGGCTGCGCCAGCACCACCACGAGGCCCACCAGGTACAGCAGCAGCGCCAGTGCGCCGAGCAGCCAGAACAATGCGCCCAGCCCTAGCAGGCCGCGTGCCTTCGGGTGCATCAGCACGGTGTTGCCGTCGTGGAAGAACAGCCTCACTTCGGGTTGCGCAAACAGGGAGGCCAGGCGCTCCTGCAGCTGTGCATGTCGCTCGCGTTGTGCATCGCTCACCAGCCAGCGCGGCGAGCGCTGCAAGGCCAATGCGTCGACCACCTGCGCCGAGCCGTCGGGGCCGGACAGCCCGAGCAGTTGCCGGCCCTCGAGCGCGCGCAGCCGCGCGTCACCGGAGGACACCAACTCGAGCTGGTTCTGGGGTGTGGCGCGCCACACCGCGTCCACGTGCGGAATGGCGGCCAGCGCACGCATCAGCAGGAACAAACCGATGCTGCCCAGCAGCGCGGCCAGCAGCAACAGGCGCAGGCGCCAGCCGATCCAGCGTGCCGAATGCAGGCGCTTGCCGAGCAAGCGCTCGAGGGTGCTGGCATCGAATGCCGAGTCGAGCGGCTGGACTCCGTCGCCGAAGGCGTGGACCGGCGGTGTGCTGGGATGCGCGGCCATGGGCGAAGGCGGCGCGTCAGCTCGAGCGGAAGGCGCAGCCTGCCGTCAGACCAGGCCTTGCTTGCTGGCCAGCACGGCGGCTTCGGCGCGGCTGGACACGTTGAGCTTCTTGTAGATGGACTTGATGTGGTCGTTCACGGTGAACCACTTGATGCCCATCAGGCTGGCGATCTCCTTGATCGTGAAGCCCTTGCTCAAGTAGGTGAGCACCTCGCTCTCGCGGGGGGTGAGACGCTCATGATCGGGCGGCCGCTCGATCGGCACCGGGCGGCTGGCCTGGAAGCCTTGCAGCGGCGCGAAGCCGGAGTCGACCGCCTGGCCATCGCCGCCGGTGCGGAAGTGGGTGAGCAGGCGGCGCGCGATGGCGGGCGACAGCGGCGGCTGGCCGCGCACGATCTTCTGCAGTTCTTCCACCAGCACCTCGAAACGGTCTTCCTTGAGCAGGTAGCCGTCGGCGCCGCGCTGCAGCGCGGGGAAGAGGTGGTCGTCGTCCGAGTACAGGGTGGTGACGATCTTGATCGCCGGGTACTGCGACAGCTCGGACAGCAACTCCATGCCGTTGCCGTCGGGCAGTTCGAGGTCGACCAGGATCAGCTTGAAGGGGTCGACTCCGTGCACGCCGCGCGGGCCGCCCGTGAGGTTGATGTGGCGGCGTGCGCTTTCCAGGTCACCGGCTTCGGTGATGGTGATCGCGTCGCTGAAGCTCTCCCGCACCACGCGGCAGAGGAAGCTGCGCGCGACCGGGTTGTCTTCCAGGATCAGGACCTTGACGGCCATCGTGATGTTCTCCCCTGCGAACGGGGATCGTAGCGCATCGAGGCCGCGTGCCGACCGCTGACCCCCGCGCTTGCGGAGGGGCCGCGCGGCCTATGGATTGACCAACAGCAGCTTGCCCATCACGCGACGCGTGCCCATGCGCGCGTAGGCCTGCGGCAGCTCGCTCATCGGCAGGCGGGCGTCGATCACTGGCTTGATCTTGCCCCGCGCATACCACTGCGCCAGCTCGCCGAGGGCCTTTGCATAAGCCTTCGGCTCGCGCCGCACGAAATCGCCCCAGAACACGCCCACCACCGACGCCCCCTTGAGCAGGGCCAGGTTCCATGGCAGCGCAGGGATGCTGCCGCCCGCAAAGCCGATCACCAGGTAGCGTCCGCGCCACGCGATCGAGCGGAACACGGGCTCGGCCAGGTCGCCGCCCACGGCGTCGTAGACCACGTCCGGCCCCTTGCCGTCGGTGAGCTCCTTCAGGCGCTCACGAATCGTGTCCTTGTCGCGCACGTAATTCAGGGCGGCGTCGGCGCCGATCGAGCGGCACAGCTCGGCCTTCTCGTCGCTGGACACGCCCGCGATCACGCGTGCCCCGGCGGCCTTGGCGATCTGCACTGCCGCCGTGCCCACGCCGCCGGCGGCACCCAGCACGAGCACCGTTTCGCCGGCCTTCAGCTGGCCGCGGTCGATCAGCGCATGGTGCGAGGTGCCATAGGTGAAGGCGAAAGCCGCGCCGTCGTCCAGGTCGAAGCCCGGCGGCAGCGGCATCACCATCGCGGCATTCACGCAGGCATGCGTGCCGAAGCCGCCGGTGCTGCCGATGGCCGCGACGCGGTCGCCCGGCTTGAGGTGGGTAACGCCCGCGCCCACCGCGTCCACCGTGCCCGAGAACTCGGCGCCTGGCACGAAGGGCAGCGGTGGCTTCACCTGGTACTTGTTCTGCACGATCAGCAGGTCGGGGAAGTTCAGGCTGGCAGCGTGCACGGCAATACGCACTTCGCCCGGTGCCGGCTCGGGCGTGGGCAGTTCGGTCCAGCGCAAGGCCTCCACGCCCACCGGGTTGTCGCACAGCCAGGCCTTCATTGCGTTCTCCTTGAGTGAGATCGAATCCTCGATCGGCCGGAGATGATAGGCACGCGCGACATGTCGGCGCGTCTCCGAGGTGACGACTCCCTACAATCGCGCGTCATGCGCATCCTGATCGCCAACGACGATGGCTACCTCGCTCCTGGCTTGGCAGCGCTCGTGCAGGCCTGCCAGGGCCTCGGCGACATCGAGGTGATCGCGCCCGAGCAGAACGCCAGCGGCACCTCCAACTCGCTCACGCTGCACCGGCCGCTGTCCGTGTTCGAGGCCGGCAACGGGTTTCGCTACGTCAACGGCACCCCGTCGGACTGCGTGCATGTCGCGCTCACGGGGCTGCTCGAGCGGCGGCCGGACCTCGTGCTTTCCGGCATCAACAACGGCGCCAACATGGGCGACGACACGCTGTATTCCGGCACGGTGGCCGCCGCGATGGAAGGCTACCTTTTCGGCATTCCGGCCATCGCGTTTTCCCAGGTGGAGCGCGGCTGGCAGCACCTCGACGCCGCAGCGCGAATGGCCCGCGCGCTCGTGCAGCAGGTGATCGCCGAGCCGCGGCCTGCGGGCGCGTGGCTGCTCAACGTCAACATTCCCAACCACCCGCAGGCCGACAGCCTGCCCCGCCACGTGACGCGCCTGGGTCGGCGCCACGCCAGCGAGCCGGTCATCCGGCAGGCAAATCCGCGCGGTGAGCCGATCTACTGGATCGGCCCGGCGGGCGACGCACGCGAGGCGGGCGAGGGCACCGATTTCCACGCCACCGCGAGCGGCGCGGTGTCGATCACCCCGTTGCAGGTGGATCTCACCGATCACGCCGCGCTTCCCGCCTGGGCCACAACGCTGGGCGAGCGCACATGAGCGGGCGCCCCCCGAAATTTCCGGTGGCACTGGAGCGCCTGGCCGGCACGTCGCGCCGCAAGGCCGACGACACGCTGCGCCCGCAACGTCCGCTGCACGAAGCGGCGCTCGACGCGCAAAGGCGCGCCGCACCGACGGGCGTGGGCCTCGATTCGGCCGGCGTGCGTGCGCGCATGGTGCAGAAGCTGCGCGCCCAGGGCCTGCGCTGCGAGCCGGTGCTGCAGGCCTTGGGCAAGGTGCCGCGTCACCTGTTCGTCGATTCGGCCTTGGTGGCACAGGCCTATGAAGACACCAGCCTGCCGATCGGCCTGGGGCAGACGATCTCCAAGCCCTCCGTGGTGGGGCGCATGATCGAGCTGCTGTACACCGGCCGCGACGCGGCGCGCCGCAACGGGCTGGGTCGCGTGCTGGAGATCGGCACGGGCTGTGGCTACCAGGCCGCACTGCTGTCCGAACTGGCCGGCCAGGTGGTGTCTATCGAGCGGTTGAAACCGTTGCACGACAAGGCGCGCGAGTTGCTCGCACCCTTGCGGCGGCACAACCTGCGCCTCGTGTACGGAGACGGCCGAGTGGGGCATGCGCCCAATGCGCCGTACGACAGCATGATCGCGGCCGCCGGCGGCGATGAGTTGCCGCAGGCCTGGCTGGACCAACTGGCGATCGGCGGGCGTCTGGTCGCGCCGATGCAGGCCGCCGGTGGCGGCGGCCAGGTGCTGATGGTGGTGGACCGCGACGAGGCAGGCTGGCACCGAAAGGTTCATGAGGCCGTGCACTTCGTCCCCTTAAAATCGGGCGTTGCTTGAGAACTGGGTGAACCATTGATGGGAGTGCAAGCCTCGCGTGCATGGCGCGTCGTGTCCGGCTTCGTGCTGGTGGCGATGCTCGCTGCATGCGCATCGCCGACCCGCCGCGCGCCGGTCGAGGAACGCGGCGCTGTCGTGCGGCCGCCCGCTGCAGCGGCCTCCGCGCCGATTGAAGCCGTGAAACCGCCGCCGCCCGGCATCGAGAACGCCGGCAAGCCAGGCTACTTCACCGTGCGCCAGGGCGACACGCTGATCCGCGTGGGCCTGGAAACGGGCCAGAACTGGCGCGACATCGCCAAGTGGAACGACATCGACAACCCCAACATGATCGAGGTGGGGCAGGTGCTGCGCGTTGCACCTCCAGGCTCCGACCCCACGGTTGCTGCGGCCAAGCCGGTGACGCCGTCGAAGGTGGAAGCGCGTCCGCTGGGTGCGTCGGCGCCCGCGGTGCCCGCGTCCGGGAGCGCGCCACCGGCCTCCACGCCAACGGTGGGCCAGATCGTCGCGCCGTTGCCCTCGCCGCGTGAAGAGGATGAGCTCACGTGGTCATGGCCCGCCAACGGGCCGGTCGTGTCCAGCTTCGACGAAGGGCGCAACAAGGGCCTTGCCATCGCTGGCAAGGCGGGCGACCCGGTCTATGCGGCGGCCGATGGCCGCGTGGTATATGCCGGTTCGGGGTTGCGCGGCTACGGCAATCTCGTGATCGTCAAGCACAACAACACCTACCTCACCGCGTACGCGCACAACCAGGCGCTGCTGGTCAAGGAAGACCAACTCGTCAAGCGCGGCCAGAAGATCGCCGAAATGGGCTCGAGCGACTCGGATCGGGTGCAGTTGCACTTCGAGATCCGCAAACAGGGCAGGCCGATCGATCCTGCCAAGCTTCTGCCGGCGCGCTGAACCGCGCCGAAAGTCTGCGCATGATCCGCAAGCGCGATTCGCAACCCGACCACGCGCTCGAGCAGCAGCCCGACGCGGAGCCGCCTGCGGAGACATCGGATCATGTGCCGCTCGCGCCGGAGCTCGGCGGCGCCGAGCCGGAGGCGGGCAACACCCTGCAGCTGTACCTGCGTGAGATCCGCCGTGCTCCGTTGCTGACGGCTGCGGAGGAGTTTGATACCGCGTCCCGTGCGCGCGCCGGTGACTTTGCGGCGCGCCAGGCGATGATCGAGCGCAACCTGCGCCTGGTGGTCAGCATCGCCAAGAACTACCTCGGCCGTGGCCTGCCAATGACCGACCTGATCGAGGAAGGCAACCTCGGCCTGATGCACGCGATCGACAAGTTCGAACCCGAACGCGGCTTCCGCTTCTCCACCTATGCCTCATGGTGGATCCGACAGAACATCGAGCGCGCGATCATGCACCAGGCGCGGCTGGTGCGGTTGCCGGTGCACGTGGTGCGCGAGCTCAGCCATGTGCTGAAGGCGCGACGCGCACTCGAATCCGACGCAGCGCGCCTGTCGCCGGAGCGCACGGTGGGCGTGGAGGCGATCGCCGGCGCGCTCGGTCGCCCGGTCCAGGAGGTGGCGGACCTGCTTCGTTTTGCGGAGCAGCCTTCGTCGCTGGACGCGCCCTTCGAGCGCAGCGCGCCCGAAGGCAGCGATTCGATGCTCGACACCGTGCCCGACGAGCAGGCGGCCGATCCGCTGGGCATCAGGCTCGGCCATGAGGTGGAGCAGTTGCTGAATCACGGAATGGCCGAGTTGACCGAGCGCGAGCGCGAGGTGCTGGCCGGCCGCTACGGCCTGCGCGACCGCGAACCCGAGACGCTGGAGGTGCTGGCCGAGCGGATGGGCCTCACACGCGAGCGCATCCGGCAGATCCAGCAGGAGGCGCTGCTGAAGCTCAAGCGCCGCATGATGCGCCAGGGCATCGACCGCGACGCGGTTCTCTAGAGGGGGCTGGCATGGTCTGGCCTGTGCTCGCCTTCGACATCGAGTCGATCCCCGACATCGCGGGGTTGCGCGCACTGCGCGGCATCGATGCATCGGTGCCCGACGCCGAGGTCTACGCGAGCGAGATCGCACAGCGGGCGGCAGACGGGCGCAGCGAGTTCCTGCCGCATCACCTGCAGCGCGTGCTCGTGATCTCCTGTGTGTTCCGCAATGCCGAAGGCTTGCGCGTGCACTCGTTCGTCGACCGCGAAGCCGAAGGCCAGAGCCAGGAGGGCCGGCTGATCCAGAGCTTCTTCAACAGTGTCGAGAAGCATGTTCCGCAACTGGTGAGCTGGAACGGCGGCGGCTTCGACCTTCCGGTGCTGCACTACCGTGGGCTTCGCCATGGCGTGGTGGCCAGCAAGTACTGGGATCTCGGTGAGGACGACCGCGAGTTCAAGTGGAACAACTACATCGGTCGCTACCACATGCGCCACCTGGACCTGATGGACCTGCTGGCCATGTACCAGCCGCGCGCCAGTGCGCCCCTGGATGCCATGGCCAAGCTGTGTGGTTTTCCCGGCAAGCTGGGCATGGACGGCTCAGCGGTCTACCCCGCTTACCTGCGCGGCGAGTTGGAGGAGATCCGCCGCTACTGTGAAACCGACGTGATGAACACCTACCTGCTGTACTGCCGCTTCCAGAAAATGCGCGGCGGCTTCACCGAGGCCGAGTACGAGCAGGAGATCGCCTTCGTCAAGCAGACGCTGGGCGGCATCGAGGAGCCGCATTGGCGCGAGTACGTCGCCGCGTGGGAGCCGAGGACATAATCCGCCGCCTATGACGGACAGCAGTGAGTGGCTGCAGGTCGAATCGCTCGACCTCGAGGCCCAGGGCGTGGCCCACAACGCCGAAGGCAAAGTGGTGTTCATCGAGGGCGCACTCCCCGGCGAGCGGGTGCAGGTGCAGGTGAACCGCCGCAAGAACCAGTGGGAGCAAGCCACGCTCACGGCCCTGGCGCGCGAGAGCAGCCAGCGCGTGCAGCCGCGCTGCCCGCATTTCGGACTGCATGCCGGCGCTTGTGGGGGCTGCAAGATGCAGCATCTCGAAGCGTCGGCTCAAGTGGCCATCAAGCAACGCGTGCTGGAAGACAACCTCTGGCATCTTGGCAAGGTGAAGCCCGAACGCGTGCTGCGGCCGATTGAAGGCCCCACTTGGGGCTACCGCTATCGCGCGCGCTTTTCGGTGCGCTACGTGCCGAAGAAGGGCACCGTGCTGGTCGGCTTTCACGAGCGCAAGTCGCGCTACGTGGCCGACATGCAGGAGTGCCACGTCGTGCCCCCGCACGTGAGTGCGCTGCTGATGCCGCTGCGCGACCTTGTGGGCCACATGGCGCACCGCGATCGCATTCCGCAGATCGAGCTGGCCATCGGCGACCAGGTGACGGCGCTGGTGCTGCGCCACCTCGAGCCGCTAGGCGCTGACGATCTGCACAGTCTGCGCGCATTCGCGCAGCGGCACGGCGTGCAGTGGTGGCTGCAGCCCAAGGGCCCGGAGACAGTGCACCTGCTCGACGAGCAGGGTCCGGAGCTGGCCTACGCCCTGCCGGAGTTCGGCATTGCCATGCCGTTCAAGCCCACCGACTTCACCCAGGTGAACCACCACATCAACACGGTGCTCGTGGGGCGCGCATTGCGGCTGCTCGCCGCGGAACCCGGTGATCGCGTGATCGATTGGTTCTGCGGCCTCGGCAACTTCACACTGCCGATCGCCACGCGAGCCGCGCAGGTGCTGGGCATCGAGGGCAGCGATGCGCTGGTCGCACGCGCGCGGGGGAACGCGCTGCGCAATGGCTTGCAAGCCAAGACGAGCTTCACCGCGCGCAACCTCTTCGAGCTGACGCCCAGGGAACTTTGCGAGTACGGCAGCGCCCAGCGCTGGCTGGTGGATCCGCCGCGCGAAGGGGCCTTCGCGCTCGCCAAAGCGCTGGCCGACCTGCAGCGGGATCTGTCGGGGGCGCCCGCGGGCTGGGCACCGCCGCAGCGCATCGTGTATGTCAGCTGCAACCCTGCGACGCTGGCGCGCGATGCGGGCCTGCTGGTGCACCAAGCAGGCTATCGCTGCACAGCGGCGGGGGCGGTGAACATGTTTCCGCACACGGCGCACGTGGAAAGCATGGCGGTGTTCGACCGCGCAGAATGAAAAAGGGCTCCCGACCAGGGAGCCCTTCGCACGAGTCGGGACGCGGAGTCAGTCGCGCCGGCCGCCGAAGATGCCAAGCAACTGCAGCAACGCGGTGAAGACGTTGTACAGGTCCAGGTAGATCTGCATCGTGGCGGTGACGTAGTTCGTCTCGCCGCCGTCGATCACGCGCTTGATGTCGACCAGGGTGAAGGCCGAGAACAGGCCCATCGCCGCCACGTTCATTGCCAGCATCGCTGCGGTCGAGTGCACGAAGAGGTTGATCAGGCCCGCGATCACCAGAATCACCAGGCCCACGAACAAGAACTTCTGCAGCCCGCCCAGGTCGCGCTTGATGACCGTGGCCAATGACGCCATGGCGAGGAACACGCCCGCGGTGCCGCCGAACGCGGTCATGATCAACTGCGGGCCGTTGCTGTAGCGCAGGGTCCAGAGCAGCAGATTCGTGAGCAGCAGGCCCATCACGAACGTGAAGCCGAGCAATGCGTACACCCCGGCCGCGGACTCGCGCGTGCGGTGCACGACGAAGATCAATGCAAATGCCGCGAGCGCACTGACCAGCGTGACGATCGGGCCGTAGGCGGCGAGGAAGCTCACGCCGATCCAGGCCCCCAGCACCGTAGGTACCAGCGATAGCGCCAGCAGCCAGTAGGTGTTGCGCAAAACCCGGTTGCGTTGCTCGGCCAGCGCGCCGGCACCGGTGTAGCCGGGAGCGGCGGTCTGCAGGCGTTCGTTCATCGATGTACCTCCGGAGAAGATTGACGAAGCGTAAGGTCTTCGGTCCAACGCAGGCATTCTAGTTCCGCGCCGAGTGGCGGTTGCCCGCCGAAGATGCCGCCGAACGGTGTGAATTCAAGTGCTCGGCGGCGCATCAGCATCAGGCAGCCCACCGCCGGCTTGCTTCCAGGTGGGGTGCTGGACGCCGGGTTGGTCATCGCCGCAGCCTGGGGGAGTCGGTAGAAACCCGGCTTCACGCTATACTTCCGCGGTTTACCTTCTAACGCCGCAGCCCTCGCGAAACTCGACTCGGTTTCCCCCACGGACTCGAGCTCAAGCGATCGCACCGCAAGGTCGATCCAGAGCGGAGCTGGGCGCGTCAAACCGGAGTCTTTTCCCGTGCTGCCCGTCTTGTCTCCCGCCCTTCTCGCACTCGCAGACGGCACGGTCTTTCAAGGCACCTCGATCGGCGCTGCCGGTCGAACGGTGGGTGAGGTGGTGTTCAACACCGCGCTCACCGGCTACCAGGAAATCCTCACCGACCCCAGCTATGCCCAGCAGATCGTCACCCTGACGTATCCGCACATCGGCAACGTCGGCGTCAACGAGGAGGACGTGGAAGCCTCGAAGGTCCATGCCGCCGGCCTGATCATCAAGGATCTGCCGGTGCTCGCGTCGAACTTCCGCCAAACGCTCACGCTGCCGCAATACTTGGAGCGCGAGGGCACGGTGGCCATCGCGGGCATCGACACGCGCCGCCTTACCCGTGTGCTGCGTAGCAAGGGTGCGCAGAACGGCTGCATCGCCACCTTCGTCGCCGGCCACACAGTGGTGCAGGCGGACATTGACGATGCGATCCGCCGTGCGCAGGGCGCGCCCGACATGACCGGCCTCGATCTCGCCAAGGTGGTATCCACGCGCCAGCCATACGAATGGACCGAGACGGAGTGGAAGCTGGGTGCTGGCTACGGACAGCAGACCGCTCCGCGCTTCCACGTGGTGGCCTATGACTTCGGGGTCAAGCGCAACATCCTGCGCATGCTCTCCAGCCGGGGCTGCCGTCTCACCGTGCTGCCGGCGCAGACGCCCGCTGCTGAGGTCCTGAAGCTGCGACCGGATGGCATCTTCCTGGCCAATGGCCCCGGCGACCCGGCAGCTTGCGACTATGCCATCGCCGCCACGCGCGAACTGATCGACAGCGGCACGCCGACCTTCGGCATCTGCCTGGGCCATCAAATCATGGCGTTGGCTTCGGGCGCGCGCACATTCAAGATGAAGTTCGGCCACCACGGCGCCAATCATCCGGTGAAAGACCTGGACAGCGGCCGCGTCAGCATCACCAGCCAGAACCACGGCTTCGCCGTGGACGAGAACAGCCTGCCGGGCAACTTGCGCGCCACGCACGTGAGCTTGTTCGACGGCACCTTGCAGGGCCTGGCCCGCACAGATCAGCCGGCCTTCTGCTTCCAGGGCCACCCGGAGGCCTCACCCGGACCTCATGACATCGGCTACCTGTTCGACCGTTTCGTTGCGCTGATGGAGACCTGCAATGCCTAAGCGCACCGACCTCAAGAGCATCCTCATCATCGGCGCCGGGCCGATCATCATCGGCCAGGCCTGCGAGTTCGACTACTCGGGGGCGCAGGCGTGCAAGGCGTTGCGCGAGGAGGGCTACAAAGTCATCCTCGTCAACAGCAATCCCGCCACGATCATGACGGACCCGGAGATGGCCGATGTGACCTACATCGAGCCGATCACCTGGTCGGTGGTGGAAAAGATCATCGCCAAGGAGCGCCCCGACGCGATCCTTCCCACCATGGGTGGCCAGACAGCACTGAACTGTGCTCTCGACCTGCACAAGAACGGTGTGCTGGACAAGTATGGCGTCGAGATGATCGGCGCCAATCAGCACGCCATCGAGAAGGCCGAAGACCGGCTGAAGTTCAAGGATGCGATGACCTCGATCGGCCTTGATTCGGCCAAGAGCGGCATTGCACATTCGATGGAAGAAGCCTGGGGCGTGCAAAAGCGCATCCAGGCCGAGATCGGCGGCTCCGGCTTTCCGATGGTGATCCGACCCAGCTTCACACTCGGCGGCACCGGCGGTGGCATCGCCTACAACCCCCAGGAGTTCGAGGAGATCTGCAAGCGCGGCCTCGACCTGTCGCCAACCAACGAGCTGCTGATCGAGGAGAGCCTGATCGGCTGGAAGGAATACGAGATGGAGGTCGTCCGCGACAGGGCGGACAACTGCATCATCGTGTGCTCGATCGAGAACCTCGACCCGATGGGCATCCACACCGGCGACTCGATCACCGTGGCGCCCGCGCAGACGCTGACCGACAAGGAATACCAGCTGATGCGCAACGCGTCGATCGCGATCCTGCGCGAGATCGGCGTGGACACGGGCGGCTCGAACGTTCAGTTCTCGATCAACCCCAACAACGGGCGGATGATCGTGATCGAGATGAATCCGCGCGTGTCGCGGTCATCGGCGCTGGCCTCCAAGGCTACCGGTTTCCCGATCGCGAAGGTGGCGGCCAAGCTGGCGGTCGGCTACACACTTGACGAGCTGCGCAACGACATCACTGGAGGTGCTACGCCGGCCAGCTTCGAGCCGAGCATCGACTACGTGGTTACCAAGATCCCGCGCTTCGCGTTCGAGAAGTTCCGCGAGGCCGATCCGCATCTGACCACTCAGATGAAGTCGGTGGGCGAGGTGATGGCGATGGGCCGCACGTTCCAGGAAAGCTTCCAGAAGGCGCTGCGCGGCCTGGAGACGGGCATCGACGGCCTGAGCGAGCGCTCCACCGATCGGGACGAGATCGTCGAGCAGATCGGCAATGCCGGGCCGGAGCGCATCTTGTTCGTCGGCGATGCCTTCCGCATCGGCATGAGCATCGACGAGATCTTCGAAGAGACGGCGATCGACCCGTGGTTCCTGTCCCAGATCGAGCAGATCGTGCAGGATGAACGCGCCCTCCAGGGCCGCTCGGTGGCCAGCCTGTCGGTCGAGGAGATGCGCTACCTGAAGCAGAAGGGCTTTTCGGACAAGCGCCTTGCCAAGCTGATGGGCACCCACCAGCACGAGGTGCGCCAAGCGCGGCACGCGATGGGCGTGCGTCCGGTCTACAAGCGTGTTGACACGTGCGCCGCCGAGTTCGCCACGCAGACCGCCTACATGTACTCCACGTACGACGAGGAGTGTGAGGCGGAGCCGACGAGCAACAAGAAGATCATGGTCCTGGGCGGCGGGCCGAACCGTATCGGGCAGGGCATCGAGTTCGACTACTGCTGCGTGCACGCCGCGCTCGCGATGCGGGAGGACGGCTACGAGACCATCATGGTCAACTGCAATCCGGAGACGGTGTCCACCGACTACGACACTTCCGACCGCCTGTACTTCGAGCCGGTGACTCTCGAGGACGTGCTGGAGATCGTTGCCAAGGAAAAGCCAGTGGGCGTGATCGTGCAGTACGGCGGCCAGACGCCGCTGAAGCTCGCGCTCGACCTCGAGGCCAACGGCGTGCCAATCATCGGCACGTCACCGGACAGCATCGACATCGCCGAGGATCGCGAGCGCTTCCAGCAGTTGCTCAATCAGTTGGGGTTGAAGCAGCCGCCCAATCGCACTGCGCGCACCGAGGAGGCGGCGCTGCAACTGGCGCAGGAAATCGGCTACCCGCTGGTCGTGCGTCCCAGCTATGTGCTGGGCGGCCGCGCGATGGAGATCGTGCACGGCGACAAGGATCTCGAGCGCTACATGCGTGAGGCGGTGAAGGTGAGCGAGAAGTCGCCGGTGCTGCTGGACCGCTTCCTCGACGACGCAATCGAGGTGGACGTCGACTGCATCAGCGATGGCAGCGACGTGATGATCGGCGGCATCATGGAGCACATCGAGCAGGCGGGCGTGCACTCGGGCGATTCGGCCTGCTCGCTGCCGCCGTATTCGCTGTCGCCATCGCTGCAAGACGAGCTGCGCCGCCAGACCACCGTGATGGCGAAGGCACTCAAGGTCGTGGGCCTGATGAACGTGCAGTTTGCGATCCAAGGCGAGGGCGACGAAGCGGTGGTCTACGTGCTGGAAGTGAATCCTCGCGCCTCGCGCACGGTGCCCTACGTGAGCAAGGCCACCGGACAGCCCCTGGCCAAGATCGCGGCCCGCTGCATGGCTGGGCAGATGCTGAAGGACCAGAAGGGGCGCGACGGCCGCGCACCGCACGAGGTGATTCCGCCGTACTTCACGGTGAAGGAGGCGGTGTTTCCGTTCAACAAGTTCCCCGGCGTCGACCCGATCCTCGGGCCCGAGATGCGCTCCACCGGCGAGGTGATGGGCGTGGGCCGCAGCTTCGGCGAAGCCATGTTGAAGAGCCAGCTCGGCGCGGGCTCCAAGCTGCCCAGCAAGGGCATGGTCGTGATCACCGTGAAGAACAACGACAAGGCGCGCGCGGTGAAGGTGGCCGGCGACCTGTACAACCTCGGCTTCACTTTGGCGGCGACCAAGGGCACGGCAGCGGCGATCGCCGAGGCGGAGCTGCCGGTGAAGCTGGTCAACAAGGTCAAGGATGGCCGCCCGCACATCGCCGACCTGGTGAAGGCGGGCGAGGTGCAGCTGGTGTTCACCACGGTCGATGAGACGCGCACGGCGATCGCTGACTCGCGCTACATCCGTACCGCCGCCATCGCCAATCGTGTCACCTACTACACCACGATGGCCGGCTGCGAAGCCGCCACCGAGGCGCTCAAGCATCAGGACGACCTGACCGTGGTTTCCCTGCAGGAGCTGCACGCCGAACTGCACTAAACTGTGCGTTCGTCACTCCGCCGCCGTGTCCAGAGACGGACCCGGGCGGCGGTTTTGCTTTGACCTCTCAAGAATCGACATGGCGACCATCCCTCTCACCAAGCGCGGTGCCGAAAAGCTGAAGGAAGAACTCCACCGCCTGAAGACCGTCGAGCGCCACGCGGTGATCCAGGCGATCGCCGAGGCACGCGCACAGGGCGATCTGTCCGAGAACGCGGAATACGACGCCGCCAAGGACAAGCAGGGCTTTATCGAGGGCCGCATCAAGGAGCTCGAAGGCAAGCTGGCGGCTGCGCAGGTGATCGACCCGGCCTCGCTCGATGCCGGCGGCCGCGTCGTGTTCGGCGCCACCGTCGATCTGGAGGAAGAGGACACCGGCACCGAGGTGACCTACCAGATCGTCGGCGACGACGAGGCGGACCTGAAGCTCGGCCTGATCTCGATCAGCTCGCCGATCGCGCGCGCGATGATCGGCAAGGAGGCTGGCGAGGTGGCAGAGGTCGTGGCGCCGGGCGGCATGAAGCGCTACGAGATCGTCGACGTGCGCTACGAGTGATGCTCGCCGCCCGCCTGCGCGTGCTGTTGCCGGCACTGTGGGCCGGCGTTCTGCTGGCGATCGGCGTGCTGGCGGCGCCGGCCGCCTTTGCCACGCTGCTGCACACCGATGCCGGTCGCATCGCTGGACGGCTGTTCCAGATCGAAGCAGACATCAGTATCGGCGTCGGCATATTGCTGGTTGTCCTCGAACGGCCGGTGGCACAGGCCCGCTCGGAAGCGGGCCGGGGCTCAGCGTTCAACACCGAACTCGTGCTATTGCTCGGCACTCTGTTTTGCACCGTGGCCGGCCACTTTGCACTGCAACCGATGATGGCGGCAGCGCGCGCCGGGCAGGGCGCGTTTTCGTTCGCGGTGCTGCACAGCGTTTCGGCGGGCTTCTATGGACTGAAGACGCTGCTCGTGCTGGTGCTTGCGTGGCGTGCGGCGCGGCCCGCCGCTATGCGGCCGTCTTCTTGAGGCTGGGGCCCGAGCGCTTGCGGGCCCGTTTGATCGAGCCGCCGGCCGTGACGCGCTGGTTGCCCAGCACCTTCACCTTCTTCACCGTCGGGCGGTGGTTGCCACTCTTGGAGAACTTGACGATCTTGACCATCCGTGCGCCGGGGCCGCGCTCGTCGTTCTCGGCCCGCTCCTTTGGTGGCACGGGCCGCCAGAGCACCAGCAGCTTGCCGATGTGCTGGATCGGCGCGGCGTTCAACTGGTCGGCCAGCCGGTCGAGTAGCGCTGCGCGCTGTTCACGATCTTCCGAAAAGACTCGGATCTTGATCAACCCGTGTGCCCGGAGCGCCGCGTCGGCTTCCTTGACCACCGCGGGTGTGAGACCGTCGCCGCCGATCTGCACGACGGGATTCAGGTGGTGCGCCTCCGCCTTGTGCGTCTTGCGCTGGGCTGGAGTCAATTGGATGGCAGGCATGGCGCCTATTATCTCTGTCGAATGAAGATCAACACCAAAAGCAAGAAGGTCAACAAGGCGTGGCTCGCCGACCATGTGAACGATCCCTATGTGCGAATGGCGCAGAAGGACGGCTATCGCTCGCGTGCCGCGTACAAGCTGAAGGAGATCGACGAGACGCTGAAACTGGTGCGGCCGGGCCAGGTCGTGGTCGATCTCGGGGCCGTGCCGGGCGCCTGGAGCCAGTACCTCAGGCGGCGCTTCGCACCCAAGGAGGCCGGGAGCGGCGGTGCTGCGACCGGGGAGCTGAATGGCGCGATCCTCGCGCTGGACTTGCTGCCGTTCGAGCCGGTGGACGGCGTGCATTTCATCCAGGGCGACTTCCGCGAGGAAGCCGTCTCACGCCAACTGGAGGCCGCGCTGGCTGGCCGGGTGGTGGATCTTGTGGTATCCGACATGGCGCCCAACCTCTCGGGAGTGGAAAGTGCCGATTCCGCCCGCATCGGCCATTTGGTGGAACTTGCGGTCGACTTCGCCACCAAACACCTTCGCCCCGACGGTGCGTTGGTCTGCAAAGTGTTTCACGGCTCCGGCTACAGCCAGCTCGTGGAGTTGTTCAAGCGCAATTTCCGCGTCACCAAGCCGCTAAAGCCGAAGGCGTCGAGAGACCGGTCGGCGGAGACATTTCTCGTTGGCATCGGACTCAAGAACCGATAAAGGCGCGCCGAAATCGAATTTGTGGCCCACAAAATCCGGCCGAACTCCCTGGATCGGGAGGGCTATTTCCCGGCCGGGTGCCACCTTGCGTGGAATAGAATCGGCCCCAATTACCGTGGCAGCGCTCGTGGCTGCGGCCGCTCGGTCGGCAGCACGTACTGCTGTGATGTTTGCTTAGAAAAGGAGCCGCGGTGAACAATCAATGGTTCTCCAAAGTCGCTGTTTGGCTGGTGATCGCCCTCGTGCTGTTCACTGTGTTCAAACAGTTCGACCGCGGGGTGACGCAGGGCAATCAGATTGCCTATTCCGACTTCCTCGAAGAGGTGCGCAGCAAGCACATCAAGTCGGTCACTCTGCAGGAAGGTCCGAGCGGCACGGAGATCCTGGCCACGACCACGGATGACCGGCACCTGCGCTCCACTGCCACCTATCTCGACCGCGGTCTCGTAGGCGACCTGATCAACAACGGCGTCAAGTTCGACGTCAAGCCACGCGAGGAGCAGTCCGTGCTGCTCACGCTGTTGGTCAGTTGGGGGCCGATGCTGCTGTTGATCGGCGTCTGGATCTACTTCATGCGGCAGATGCAGGGCGGCGGCAAGGGCGGCGCCTTCAGCTTCGGCAAGAGTCGCGCACGCATGCTCGACGAGAGCAACAACGCCATTACCTTTGCCGACGTCGCCGGCTGCGACGAGGCCAAGGAGGAGGTGCGCGAGCTGGTCGACTTCCTGAAGGACCCGCAGAAGTTCCAGAAGTTGGGCGGTCGCATTCCGCGCGGCGTGCTGATGGTCGGGCCGCCGGGTACCGGCAAAACCTTGCTGGCAAAGGGCATCGCTGGCGAAGCCAAGGTGCCGTTCTTCTCGATCTCCGGTTCCGATTTCGTCGAGATGTTCGTCGGCGTCGGCGCGGCGCGCGTGCGCGACATGTTCGAGCAGGCCAAGAAGAGCGCCCCCTGCATCATCTTCATCGACGAGATCGACGCCGTCGGCCGGCACCGCGGCGCAGGGCTGGGTGGTGGCAATGACGAGCGCGAGCAAACGCTGAACCAGATGCTCGTCGAGATGGACGGCTTCGAAACCAACCTCGGCGTGATCGTGATCGCCGCCACCAACCGACCGGACATCCTTGACCCCGCGCTGCTGCGCCCCGGCCGCTTCGACCGTCAGGTGTACGTGACGCTGCCGGACGTGCGCGGTCGCGAGCAAATCCTCAATGTGCACATGCGCAAGGTGCCGATCGGCCAGGACGTTCGCGCGGACATCCTCGCGCGCGGCACGCCCGGTTTCTCAGGCGCCGACTTGGCCAACCTCGTGAACGAGGCTGCGCTCTTCGCCGCCCGTCGCAGCGGGCGCGTGGTAGAGATGCAGGACTTCGAGAAGGCCAAGGACAAGATCATGATGGGCCCCGAGCGCAAGTCCATGGTCATGCCCGAGGAGGAGCGGCGCAACACGGCGTACCACGAGGCCGGCCACGCGCTGGTGGCGCGCATGCTGCCCAAAACCGACCCCGTCCACAAGGTCACCATCATTCCGCGTGGCCGAGCGCTCGGCGTGACGATGCAATTGCCTGAGGGCGATCGCTTCAGCATGGACAAGGACCGCATGCTCAGCACGATCTCGGTGCTGTTCGGTGGCCGCATCGCTGAAGAGGTGTTCATGAACCAGATGACCACCGGCGCCAGTAACGACTTCGAGCGGGCCACCCAGATCGCGCGCGACATGGTCACCCGCTATGGCATGACCGACGAGCTGGGACCGATGGTCTATGCGGAGAACGAGGGCGAGGTGTTCCTCGGTCGCTCGATCACCAAGCAGGTCAACGTGTCCGAGCAGACCATGCAGAAGGTGGATGGCGAGATTCGCAAGATCATCGACACGCAGTACACCGTGGCGCGCAGGCTGATCGAGGACAACCAGGGCAAGATCCACGCGATGGCGAAGGCGCTGCTCGAATGGGAAACCATCGATGCCGACCAGATCGAGGACATCATGAACGGTCGCCCGCCGCGCCCGCCGAAGGACTGGACGCCGAGTTCCAGGCCGGGCGGTCCGACGCCGCCGGTCAATACCGACGGCGCGCCGGCCACCGCGTGAAGGCCGTCGTCGGCCGAGTGCAACACCACGGGGCGCCTAGGCGCCCCGTTTCCATCGCTCGTCATGCGCTACTGGCAGACCTCCCGCTTCCGGATTCCGCTCGGCCAGCCGTTGGTGATGGGCATCGTGAATGTCACGCCGGATTCGTTCTCGGACGGCGGACGCTTTGCAAGCACAGACGCGGCGATCGCTCATTGCGAGCAGTTGCGGGCCGAGGGTGTCCACATCCTCGACATCGGCGGTGAATCGACCCGTCCTGGCGCGCAGAAGCCGACACCCCAGGAGGAGTTGGCGCGCGTGCTACCCGTGCTGCGCCACGCCCTGACGCTGGGACTGCCGGTGTCGGTGGATACCAGCGAACCGCTCGTGATCGATGCGGCGCTTGACGCGGGCGCCGACATCATCAACGACGTGCGCGCGTTGCAGCGCAGCGGGGCGCTAGATCGCATCGCCGCGCATCCCCGTGTCGGTGTGTGCCTGATGCACATGCGAGGCGAGCCAGTCGCGATGCAAAGCGACACACGCTACGACGACGTGGTGCGGGAGGTGGCGAGCTTCCTCGCAGATCGCGCACAGGCGGTGCGCGAGCGCGGCGTGGCGCCGGAGCGGATCACGCTCGATCCGGGGATCGGCTTCGGAAAATCCGTGCAGCAGAATCTTGAGTTGTTGCGGCGCCAGCGGGAGTTGTTGGGCCTCGGGCATCCGCTGCTGCTGGGCTGGTCGCGCAAATCCACCCTCGGTGCTATCACGGAGCGCGGCACCGGCGAGCGGCTGGCTGCAAGTGTGGCGGCCGCGCTGGCGGCGGTGCAGCGAGGCGCCAGTATCGTGCGCGTACATGACGTCGCGGCCACGGTCGATGCGTTGAAGGTGTGGCAGGCCGCGGGTCTGCTCGAAGAACATCAGAGGACATCATGAGCAGAACCTACTTCGGCACCGACGGCATCCGTGGCACCGTGGGCCAGGCCCCGATCACCCCCGATTTCATGCTTCGGCTGGGTCATGCGGTCGGCCGCGTGCTTCGCCGCAGCGGTGCCCGGCCCACCGTATTGATCGGCAAGGACACGCGGATCTCCGGGTACATGATCGAGTCGGCACTGGAGGCGGGCTTTGCGTCTGCGGGGGTGGACGTGATGATGACCGGCCCACTGCCCACACCGGGTGTGGCTTACCTCACGCGTGCGCTGCGGCTCGACCTGGGCGTGGTGATCAGCGCCTCCCACAACCCTTTCGGAGATAACGGGGTCAAGTTCTTCTCTGCGCGAGGCGAGAAGCTGCCGGACGAGTGGGAGGCGGCCGTGGAGGCCGCGCTCGACGAGCCGCCTCAGTGGGTGGACTCGGCCAACCTCGGAAAGGTGCGCCGCATCGACGACGCGCGCGGCCGCTACATCGAGTTCTGCAAGGGCACGATCGGCGGCGAGCTGACGCTCAAGGGCCTGAAGATCGTGGTGGACGCTGCACACGGGGCTGCGTACCACGTCGCGCCTGACGTGTTCCACGAGTTGGGAGCCGAGGTGAGCTGCATCGGCTGCAGCCCGGATGGTCTCAACATCAATGCCGGCGTTGGTGCCACGGCGCCGGCCGCGCTGGTGGAACGCGTGATGCAGAGTGGCGCGGACTACGGCGTAGCGCTCGATGGCGACGCTGATCGCCTGCAGATGGTGGATCGCCAGGGGCGTCTGTTCAATGGGGACGAACTGCTGTACGTCATGGTGGCCGACCGTCTTGCACAAGGTCAGCGCATGGACGGTGCGGTGGGCACGCTGATGACCAATATGGCCGTCGAGCTGGCCCTGCGGGCCATGGACGTGCAGCTGGTGCGTGCCAAGGTCGGGGACCGATACGTGCTCGAGGAGCTTGCCTCGCGCCGCTGGCTGCTCGGTGGTGAAGGCTCTGGCCACCTGCTGGCGTTGGACAAGCACACCACCGGCGATGGCATCGTCAGCGCGCTGCAGGTGCTGCAGGCGGTCAGCCGCAGCGGTCGCAGCCTGGCTCAACTGCTTGACGGCGTGACGCTGTTTCCACAGACCTTGATCAACGTGCGCCTCACCACCGGCGGCGACTGGCGCAAGAACGAAGGCTTGATGCGTGAGGTTCAAGCCATCGAACGCGAGCTTGCCGACAGCGGGCGAGTGCTGATTCGCGCCTCCGGCACTGAACCGGTGTTGCGTGTGATGGTTGAAGCCAGGGACGAGGTCACCTCCAGGCGTTGTGCCGAACGGCTGGCCGAAGCGGCTCAGGCTTAGCGCTGAATGTGACAGGCCGCCGCTCGGCTGTCACAGAGACGTCATATGCAACTTTTACAGTGGCGCTTGTCTTGATGACAGCCACTCATTGAAAGGTGTCCATGAACGTCTCGATCCTCCGAACTGCAGTTGCGACCATGGGTTTGTCGCTCGCTGCTAGCGCCGTCTTCGCCCAAGAAATGACGGGGGCAGGGTCCTCTTTCGCCGCCCCGATCTATTCGAAGTGGGCCGACGCGTACAACAAGGTCACCGGCGCCAAGCTGAACTACCAGTCGATCGGCTCGGGTGCGGGCCTGAAGCAGATTCGTGCCAAGACGGTGGACTTCGGTGCGTCCGACATGCCGCTGACCGACGACGAGCTGACCAAGGACGGCCTCGTGCAGTTCCCCACGGTGGTGGGCGGGGTGATCCCGGTCGTGCACGTGCAAGGTGTAGCCCCGGGCCAGATGAAGCTCACCGGCAATCTGCTGGCCGACATCTACCTGGGCAAGATCAAGAAGTGGAATGATCCCGCGCTGAAGGCGCTGAACCCGGGCGTCAACCTGCCTGACGCCGCCATCTCCGTCGTGCGTCGCGCGGATGGTTCCGGCACCACCTTCATCTTCACGAACTACCTGTCGAAGGTCAGCCCGGAGTGGAAATCGAAGGTCGGCGAAGGCACTGCGGTGAACTGGCCTACCGGCGCTGGCGGCAAGGGCAATGAAGGCGTTGCGGCGTTCCTGGAGCGTCTGCCCAACTCGATCGGCTACCTGGAGTACGCCTACGTCAAGCAGAACAAGCTCCCGTTCGCGCAGTTGAAGAACAAGGACGGCAACTTCGTGTCGCCCGACGAAAAGTCGTTCAAGGAAGCTGCATCTGGTGCGGAATGGACCAAGTCCTTCTACCAGATCCTGACGGACGAGCCGGGCAAGAACGCCTGGCCCATCACCGGCGCCACCTTTGTCGTGCTGCACAAGGTGCAGGACAAGCCGGCGCAGGCCGCGGCCTCGCTGAAGTTCTTCGACTGGGCGTTCGCCAATGGCGACAAGATGGCTGATGAACTGGACTACGTGCCGCTGCCCACCGCAGTCAAGGATCTGATCCGCAAGGAATGGAGCCAAGTGAAGGACTCGTCGGGCAAGGCTGTCGCGTACAAGTAAGCGCTTTCCCCCGCAAAACGAAGACGGCGGGCGCTCGACAGGGCCCCGCCGTCTGCTCGTCTGGAGCCCCGCCGTGGCCGCTACACTTCCCGCTTCCCAACACGACAAGAAGCAGATGCAACGCTCCGAAACCCTCGGGCGGCCATCGGGTGCCCGGCGCGTGGGGGCCTGGGCCGACGCGGCTTTTGCGCTGTTGGCGCACTCCGCAGCGATCGTGACGCTGCTCTTGCTGGCAGGCATCATCGCCTCGCTCGTGATGGGTGCCGCGCCAGCGATCAAGGAGTATGGCCTCAGCTTCCTGTGGCGAAGCGAGTGGGATCCTGCCGGCGACCACTACGGTGGCCTGGTGATGATCTACGGCACGCTGATGAGTTCATTGATCGCTTTGATCATTGCAGTGCCCGTGAGCTTCGGCATCGCGCTCTTCCTCACCGAGTTGTCTCCCTCCTGGCTGCGCCGTCCGCTGGGGATCGCGATCGAACTGCTTGCAGCGGTGCCATCGATCGTCTACGGCATGTGGGGGCTGCTCGTATTCAGCCCGGTGCTGGCGCAGTACGTTCAGCAGCCCTTGCAGAGCCTGCTTGGCGAGGCACCCCTGCTGGGCGCCTTTGTGTCCGGGCCGCCGGTTGGCATTGGGCTGCTGTCGGCCGGCATCATCCTGGCGATCATGATCATCCCGTTCATTGCGGCAGTGATGCGCGACGTGTTCGAGGTGACGCCGGCGATGTTGAAGGAGTCTGCCTACGGTCTGGGCTCGACCACCTGGGAAGTGATGTTCAAGGTCGTGCTGCCCTATACCAAGGTGGGCGTGATCGGCGGCATCATGCTGGGCCTCGGCCGGGCGCTGGGCGAGACGATGGCGGTGACCTTCGTGATCGGCAACTCCAACCAGCTTGGCAGCGTGTCCCTGTTCGAGCCGGCCAACAGCATCACCGCTGCGCTGGCCAACGAGTTCGGCGAGGCCGGCGAGGGGTTGCACCAGGCGTCGCTGATCTACCTCGGACTCGTGTTGTTCCTGATCACCTTCGTCGTGCTGGCGCTGTCCAAGCTGCTCTTGCTGCAGCTGAAGAAGGGTGAGGGGGTGCGAGCATGAACGCCACGGTGCGCATCGATGCGGATCGCGTCGCGAAGCAGCGCCGCAGGCGCTGGGTCAATGCGATCGCGCTGACCCTATCGATGGCCGCAATGGCGTTCGGCCTGTTTTGGCTGTCCTGGATTCTGTGGGAGACGGTGCGGCTCGGTATCGGTGGCCTCACGCTGTCGCTGTTCACGCAAATGACGCCGCCACCGCAGGCGGAGACCGGTGGCCTCGCCAATGCAATCTTCGGTTCGCTCGTGATGGTGACGCTCGCCACGCTCATCGGGACGCCGATCGGGGTGATGGCGGGCGTTTACCTCGTCGAGTACGGACGGCGCGGCTGGCTGGGCAGCCTGACGCGCTTCCTCAACGACATCCTCCTGTCGGCACCGTCGATCGTGATCGGACTGTTCATCTACGCCACCGTGGTGGCACCGATGCGCAGCTTCTCCGGTTTCGCCGGTGTGCTGGCGCTCGCGCTGATTGTGATCCCGGTGGTCATCCGCACCACCGAGAACATGCTGCTGCTGGTGCCTAACGGGCTGCGCGAAGCTGCCTACGCGCTTGGCACGCCGAAATGGAAGGTGATCAGCAGCATCACCCTCAAGGCGTCGCGGGCAGGCGTGATCACCGGCGTGCTGCTCGCCTTCGCGCGGATTGCGGGCGAGACCGCACCGCTGCTGTTTTCTTCGGCATTCGCGCAGTTCTGGACCAGTAAGCTGTTCGGGGGCCCGATGTCCAGCCTGCCGGTAACGATCTTCAAGTTCGCGATGAGCCCCTACGAGAACTGGCAGAAGCTGGCCTGGGCGGGTGTGTTCCTGATCACGCTCGGGGTGTTGGCCTTGAACATCCTGGCACGAGTCCTGTTCCGCCAGAAGCACTGACACCATGGACGCAAAAGTGAACGTTTCCGCCACCGAAAGCGTGAAGCTCTCGGTGCGCAACCTCAACTTCTACTACGGCAGCTTCCACGCGCTGAAGCACATCAACCTCGAGATCCCGGAGCGCAAGGTGACCGCGTTCATCGGGCCGTCGGGTTGTGGCAAGAGCACGCTTCTGCGTACCTTCAATCGCATGTTCGAGCTCTACCCTGAGCAGCGCGCCGAGGGCGAGATCATCCTCGACGGCGAGAACATCCTGCGCTCGAAGCTGGATGTGTCCCTGATCCGCGCGAAGGTCGGCATGGTGTTTCAAAAGCCGACGCCGTTTCCGATGTCGATCTACGACAACATTGCGTTCGGTGTGCGCTTGTTCGAGAGCCTTCCGCGCGTGGAGATGGACGAACGGGTGGAGTGGGCGCTGAAGAAGGCCGCGCTGTGGGACGAGGTGAAGGACAAGCTCGACCAAAGCGGTTCCGGGCTGTCGGGGGGCCAGCAGCAGCGGCTGTGCATCGCGCGCGGCATCGCCATCAAACCCGAGGTGCTGTTGCTCGACGAGCCCTGCTCGGCGCTCGACCCCATCTCTACCGGCAAGATCGAAGAACTGATCCACGAACTGAAGACCGACTACACGGTCGTCATCGTCACGCACAACATGCAGCAGGCCGCGCGCTGCTCCGACTACACCGCCTACATGTACCTGGGGGATCTGATCGAGTTCGGTCCCACCTCCGAGCTCTTCATGAAGCCGAAGAAGCGGGAGACCGAAGACTACATTACTGGCCGGTTCGGCTGAAGGAGCCACCATGAGTGAAAAGCATCTCTCCACCCAGTTCGACGCAGAGCTCAGCGGCATTTCCACACGGGTGCTCGAGATGGGCGGCGTGGTCGAGTCGCAGGTGGCGCAGGCGATGTATGCGCTGTCCAACTTCAGCGGCGAAACCGCCACCCAGGTGTTGCAGACCGAAGAGCACGTGAATGCGATGGAGGTCGAGATCGACCGTGATCTGTCGTCGATCATCGCGCGCCGGCAGCCCACTGCGCGCGACTTGCGCCTGCTGATCGCCGTCTCGAAGACGATCGCGAATCTCGAGCGCATCGGCGACGAGGCGGCGCGCATCGCGCGCACCGTACAGCGCTTGATCAACACCGGTGTTTCGAGCCGGCTGCGCCTCCCGGTGGCCGACCTGCAGTTCGAGTCGGAGCTCGCGATCAAGCAGCTGCGCAAGGCGCTCGATGCCTTCGCCCGGTTGGACACCGAACGAGCCCTGGAGGTGCTCAAGCAGGACGACCAGATCGACCAGGAGTTCGATGGCCTGCTGCGCAAGCTCATCACCTACATGATGGAAGACCCCCGCACCATCTCGGCCAGCATCGACCTGGTGTTCGTCGCCAAGGCGATCGAGCGCGTGGGCGACCATGCCAAGAACCTGGCCGAAGTCATCATCTACATCGTGAAGGGCGCGGACGTGCGCCACAGCTCGATGGAGACGGTGGAATCGATGGTGCGCTGACGCGGTGACCCTGGAGAAGCAGTGATGAGCCAGGTGCTGGTGGTGGAAGACGAATCGGCGATCGCCGAGCTGATCTCGATCAATCTGCGTCACGCAGGTTATGACGTGACGATTGCCGCAACGGCGGACGAGGCGCAACGCGAGGTGGATCGCATGCTGCCCGACCTCGTGGTGCTGGACTGGATGTTGCCCGGGCAGTCCGGGCTCACGTTGGCGCGGCGCTGGCGCTCGGAAGCCCGCACGCGTGAGTTGCCGGTCATCATGCTCACCGCGCGTTCGGAGGAGGCCGACAAAGTCTCTGGCCTGGATGCGGGCGCCGACGACTACCTGACCAAGCCTTTCTCCACGCAGGAGCTATTGGCACGCATGCGCGCGGTGCTGCGGCGCAAAGCTCCGGAGGCCCTGGACTCCGCGGTGGAGCTGGCCGGCTTGCGACTCGATCCGTCAACGAGGCGTGTGACACGCCAGGTCGAAGGGGCGCCGCGCGAGGTCAAGATCGGCCCCACGGAGTTCAAGCTGCTGCACTTCTTCATGACGCATCCCGAGCGCGTGCACAGCCGCTCGCAGCTGCTGGACCGCGTCTGGGGCGACCACGTGTTCATCGAGGAGCGCACGGTGGACGTGCACGTCAAGCGCCTGCGCGAGGCGCTATCGCCGGTTCAATGCGCGCAGCTGATCGAAACCGTGCGCGGGGCGGGCTACCGAATGACGCAGCAGGTCGGCCAGCCGACCACGTGAGCCTTCGGCAGACACCGAGATGAGCTGGCTGTGGTCGCGCATGCTGACAGCGCTGATGTCGCTGCTCGGCGGCGCTGCGTTCGGCTGGCTGCTCGGCTTCGTGCTTGGCCGTGCGCCATGGCGCGGCGCCCTGCTTGCCGGCGCCATCGCTGCGGCGGTGCTGCTATCGCTCGACGCGTTGCGTGCACACCGGCTGATGCAATGGTTGCGCGGCTCGCAAGAGGGGCCGGCACCACGTGGCCGGCGCTTCTGGGGCGAAGTGGGCTACCGCATGGAGCGAGCGCTGCGCCAGCGCGAGCGTGCGTTTGAACGGGAGCGGGAGCGGCTCGCCCAGTTTCTGTCCGCGATCGAGGCGTCGCCCAATGGCGTGCTGCTGATCGACGGTCGGGACCAGATCGAGTGGTGCAACTCGGTCGCTGCCGACCAGCTGGGTCTCGATCCTCTGCGCGACCGACAGCAGCGGGTCACCAACCTGGTCCGCGCCCCGGCCTTCGTGGCGCATCTGCAGGCCGGCCGATTCGGGGATGCACTGGCGATTCCCGCCCCCAACGGCGCCGGCACCCTGTCGATCGCCGTGCGGCCCTACGGCGACGGCATGAAGCTGGTGCTGACGCAGGACATTACCGAGCGCGAGCGCAATGACGCAATGCGGCGCGATTTCGTGGCCAACGTGTCGCACGAGATCCGCACGCCGCTGACCGTGCTGGCCGGGTTCGTCGAGACGCTTGCCAACCTGCCGCTCACCGAGGCGGAGCGCAAGCGGGTGCTGACGCTGATGCGGCAGCAGACCGACCGCATGCAGGGCCTTGTCGGCGACCTGCTGACGTTGGCGCAACTCGAGGGCAGCCCGCGGCCGGCGCCGGACCGCTGGGTGCCTTTGGGCCCGCTGTTGCGGCGCGCCGAGGCCGATGCGCAGTCGTTGTCCGCTGGGCGGCACAGTGTGCAACTGTCGGCTGACGGCGCCGATGACATCGTGCTGGCCGGCAACGAGAGCGAGTTCT
>CAMLIZ010000047.1 GCA_946480245.1 uncultured Pseudomonadota bacterium | reverse complement strand
AGCTCGATGCACTCGTCGCAGATGAACACCGACGGGCCGGCGATGAGCTTCTTCACCTCATGCTGGCTCTTGCCGCAGAAGGAGCAGTACAGAACTTTTTCGCTCGAAGCGCCTTTTTTGTCGGCCATGTGAAGAATGCGTGGGGCGGAAGCCGATGCGTGAGAGTGTTTGCGACCAATGATAGTTCAAGTGAAGACGGGGCCCTCCCGAGGAAAAAGGCCCCGTTTCCAGTGCTGCATCCGGCCTGCCAAGGCGCGGAATTTGCCGCTACTGCCGCTTTTCCAGGACCTGATCGATCAGCCCATAGTTCTTCGACTCGTCCGCGGACATGAAGAAGTCCCTTTCCGTGTCATTTTGAATCTTCTCCAGGCTTTGGCCGGTGCGCTCGGCAAGGATCCGATTCAGTTGCTCACGGGTGCGCAGGATTTCACGCGCGTGAATTTCGATGTCAGTCGCCTGGCCCTGGGCACCGCCCAGCGGCTGGTGGATCATGATGCGCGAGTTCGGCAGCGCGAAACGCTTGCCCTTGGCGCCAGCGGCGAGCAGGAAGGCCCCCATGCTGGCGGCCAAGCCCATGCACAAGGTGGACACGTCAGGCTTGATGAACTGCATCGTGTCGAAGATCGACATGCCGGCGCTCACCGAACCACCCGGCGAGTTGATGTACAGCGAAATGTCCTTGTCCGGGTTTTCGCTTTCCAGGAAGAGCAATTGCGCGACCACCAAATTGGCCGTCTGGTCATTCACGGGGCCGACAAGAAACACCACGCGCTCACGCAGCAGGCGGCTGTAGATGTCGTAGGCGCGTTCGCCGCGACCCGACTGTTCGATGACGATGGGCACCATGCCCAGGTTCTGCGTCTCCAATGCGCTCATGGCGGTCCTCGTGGGAAGGTCTATCGGATATTGGGTTCGATTATGGGGCGACAAGAGGCGTCCCTCGGAATGCGAAGGGGCACCGGCCAAGTCGGCGCGGTGCCCCAACGTGGCGATGGACGATCAAGCCTTCATCAGCTCATCGAACGGCAGCGTCTTGTCGACCACCTTGGCCCGGCCCAACACGAACTCCGTCACGTTGTTCTCGATCACCACGGCCTCGACCTCGGCCATGCGCTGGCGATCGCTCAGGTACCAGCGCACCACCTCGGCCGGCTTCTCGTAGCTCTGCGCCAGTTCCTCGATGTGCGCCTGCAATTGCTCCGGCTTGGCCTGCAGGTTGTTGGCACGCACCAGTTCGGCCACGGCCAAGCCCAGGCGCACGCGGCGCTCGGCTTGCGGCTGGAAGATCTCCGCCGGGATCGGCGCCTTGTCGGCATCCTTCACGCCACGCTGCTTCAGATCGGCACGGGCGGACTCGGTCATGCGTTCGACCTCGTTGCCCACCAGCGCCTTCGGCACCTCGAGTTCGGCCACCTTCAGCAGGGCGTCCATCACGGCGGCCTTGTTGCGGGCCTGCACGCGGAACTTCACCTCACGCTCCAAATTGCGCTTGATGTCGGCCCGCAGCGCTTCAACCGTGCCGTCGGCGATGCCGAGGGACTTCGCGAAGGGCTCATCCACCTCGGGCAAGTGCGGCGCCTCGATCTTCTTCATCGTGACCAGGAAGTCGGCCTCCTTGCCGGCCACGTCCTTGCCGTGATAGTCCTCGGGGAACTGAAGCGGGAAGGTCTTGGAGTCCCCGGCCTTCATGCCACGCACCGCCTTGTCGAACTGCTCCAGCATCTGGCCTTCGCCGATCAGGAACTGGAAGGCCTCGGCTTTGCCGCCGGCGAAAGGCTCGCCGTCAATCTTGCCTTCGAAGTCGATCGTCACGCGATCGCCCTCCTGCGCGCCTTCGGCGGCAGGACGCTGGCTGAAGGTGCGGCGCTGCTTGCGCAGGATGTCCAGCGTCTTGTCGATCGCCTCCTCGCTCACGTCGGCGGTGATGCGCTCGACTTCCACTCCGGCCAGATCACCGACCTTCACCTCCGGATAGACCTCGAAGGTGGCGTCGAAAGCGACGGTGCCCTCAGGCGCATCCTCTTTCTGGGTGAGGCGCGGAGCGCCGGCCACGCGCAGCTTGGCCTCGTTGGCGGCCGTGTTGAACGCTTCTCCGACCTTGTCGTTCATCACCTCGTACTGCACCGAATAGCCGTAGCGCTGCGCGACCACGCTCATCGGCACCTTGCCGGGGCGGAAACCGTCGGCCTTGACCGTGCGCGACAGGCGCTTGAGGCGCGACTCGACCTCGTTGTTGATCTCGCTGGCCGGGAGTGTGAGCGTGATACGACGCTCCAGCTTGTCAAGGGTTTCCACGGTGACCGTCATGTGCGTGTCTCTCTCGGTTGATACATGGTGCGCGGGGGGGGACTCGAACCCCCACACCATCGCTGGCGTCAGGACCTAAACCTGGTGCGTCTACCAATTTCGCCACCCGCGCTTGCCCAAAGGGGAACAAGAAGTGAAACAAGGGGCAGGAACCGCGTTCCTGCCCCTCGGGATTCGGCAAACCCGTAAGTTTAGCCTGCCGCTGGCGAGGTTTCGAGAATCCCGGGCGACTCGGGGGGCCGCGTGTCCTGTTCCGATGGGCGGCGAACGCGGAACCAGGCCGCATACATCGCCGGCAGCGCCAGCAGCGTCAGCGCAGTAGCGACGAGCAGCCCACCCATGATCGCCACCGCCATCGGCCCCCAGAACACGCTGCGCGACAGCGGGATCATCGCCAGCACCGCTGCTGCCGCCGTCAGCACGATGGGGCGGAAGCGGCGCACCGCCGATTCGACGATCGCGTTCCACGTCGGCAGTCCGCGCGCCCGGTCCTGCTCGATCTGGTCGATCAGGATCACGGAGTTGCGGATGATCATGCCGAACAGCGCGATCACGCCCAGCAGTGCGACGAAACCGAACGGACGGTTCAGGACCAGCAGTGCACCGGCCACACCGGCAATGCCCATGAAGCCGGTGAGGAAGGCCAGCACGGATCGACTGAAGCTGTGCAGTTGGAGCATCAACAGCGTGAACATGATGAAGAACGCCAGCGGCAGGCCGAGTGCGATCGAGCCCTGGCCCTTGCTGCTTTCTTCTACCGCCCCGGCAACGTCGATGTGATAGCCGGCCGGCATCTTGGCCTGCAGTTCCTTGAGCTTCGGCCACACCTGCATCGTGACGGTCGGCCCCTGCAGCCCCTCCACGACGTCGCCCTGCACAGTCACCGCAAACTGCCGGCCTTCACGCCACATCACGCCCGGCTCCCAGATAAAGCCGATCTTCGCGATCTGCGTCAGCGGGATCGCGTGGCCGCTGGCAGTGGGAAGGTACGCGTTGCCAATGTCGGTGATCGCGTTGCGCTCGTCCGCAGGCTGGCGCAACACGATGTCGACCAGCTTGTCGCCCTCCCGATACTGGCCCACGGTCACGCCCGACAGCAGCGTGCGCGACGCCTGGGCGATGGACTGGCTGGTGACGCCCAGCGCCCTGGCCTTGTCCTGGTCGATCTGTAGGCGCAGCACCTTGATCGACTCGTTCCAGTTGTCGTTCACGCCACGCATGTTCGGGTTGGCGCGCAGGATCTCCTTGGCCTGATCGGCCCACTGGCGCACCAGCCTGGCGTCGTCGCCCACCACGCGGAACTGCACCGGGTACGGCACCGGCGGCCCGTTGGGCAGCAGCTTGACGCGACCACGCACCTCCGGGAACTCCTCGGCCAGGATGGCGGGCAGCCGGGCGCGCAGCGACTCGCGCTGCTTCAGATCCTCGGGCAGCACGATGGCCTGCGTCACGTTGGTCTGCGGGAAGATCTGGTCCAACGGCAGGTAGAAGCGCGGCACGCCGCTGCCCACCCACATCGTCACCGCTTCCACGCCAGCCTCCTTGCGCATGCGGGCCTCGAAGTGCTTGGCCACCGCCTCGCTCTGCTGGATGGTCGAGCCTTCGGGCAGCCACAGATCGACCAGGATCTCGGGGCGACTGGAATCGGGGAAGAACTGCTGCTGCACCTTGCCCATGCCCGCCAAGCCCAGCACGAAGGTGGCGATCGTCAGACCGATGGTGAGCCAGCGATGCTCCACGCACCAGTCCACCGCACGGCGGAAGCGGGAATAGAACGGGGTGTCGAACAACTCGTGCGCCTCGCCGCCTTCCACCTTGCTGCGCGTGTGCAACAGCTTGGCGCCAAGGTATGGCACGAAGTAGACGGAGACGAACCACGAGATCAGCAGCGCGGCCGTGGTGACCGCGAAGATCGCGAACGTGTACTCACCGACGGTGGACTTCGCCATGCCGATCGGCAGGAAGCCTGTCGCCGTGATCAACGTGCCGGTGAGCATGGGCATGGCGGTGACGTCGTACGCGAAGGTGGCTGCGCGCATCTTGTCGTAGCCCTCTTCGAGCTTGCGCACCATCATCTCCACAGAGATGATCGCGTCGTCCACGAGCAGGCCAAGCGCGATGATCAGGCTGCCGAGCGAGATCTTGTGCAGGCCCACGCCCCAATAGAACATGGTGACGAAGGTGATCGCCAGCACCAGCGGGATGGTGATGCCGACCACCAGGCCCGGCCAGATGTCCACGCGCAGCGGCCGGGTGTGCAGGCCGAGGCTGAGGAAGCTCACCGCGAGCACAACCACCACCGCCTCGATCAGCACATGCACGAACTCCCCCACCGAGCGCGATACGGCGGCTGGCTGGTCCTGCACCTGTTCCAGTTGAATGCCCAGCGGCAGGTCCTGCTCGATCCGATCGGTGGCGGCCTTCAGCGCGTGGCCAAGCCGGATGATGTCGCCGCCCTTGGCCATCGAAATGCCGAGTGCGATCACCTGCTTGCCCTGGTGGCGCACGATCACCGACGGTGGATCCACGTAGCCGCGGTGGATCGTCGCAATGTCCCCGAGGCGCAGTGAACTGGCCACGCCGGTGGTCGTGTTGATCGCTCGGATCGGGAACCGCTCCAGTTCCTCCACCGAGTTGAACTGGCCTCCGATGCGCACCTGCAGGTTGTCGGTGCCCGCGTCCAGCACGCCGGCGCCCTCCACAGCGTTCTGCGCACTGAGCTGGCCAATCACCTGGTTCAGGTCGATGCCCAGCTGAGCCAGCCGCTTCTGCGAGATCTCGACGAAGATTTTCTCAGGCTGCGCGCCGAACAGCTGCACCTTGGCCACGTCGGGCACCTTCAGCAACTGCTGGCGCACGTTCTCGGCCTGAACCCGCAGTTCTTCCGGCGTGAATCCATCGGCCGACATCGCATAGATCGAGCCGTACACGTCGCCGAATTCGTCATTGAAGATCGGGCCGATCACGCCCTGGGGCAAGGTGGCCCGCATGTCTCCCACCTTCTTGCGCACCTGGTACCAGACGTCGTGCACCTCCTTGGGAGGGGAGCTGTCGCGGATCTGGAAGATCGTGAGCGACTCGCCCGGCTTGGTGTAGCTGCGGATCTTGTCCGCGTACGGCACTTCCTGCAGCGTCTTCTCGATCTTGTCCGTCACCTGCTCCGCCATCTGCTGCGCGGTGGCGCCCGGCCAGTAGGCCTGGACGACCATCGCCCGGAACGTGAATGGCGGATCCTCGTCCTGCCCGAGCTGGAAGTACGCAGCGATGCCGAGCACCATCAGCACGATGATCAGGTAGCGCGTCAGCGGCTGGTGCTCCAGCGCCCAACGCGAGATGTTGAAGCGCGATTCGGGTTTCCCGCCGGCCGCGGTGGGCTGGGTGTCCATCGTCACAGCCTTTCTTCAGCGGGCGTTGTTGGATGCGAGCGCGTTGTCGCTCTTGGGCTCGACGTAGAACTTGACCTTCTGGCCCGGCGTCAGCACATGCACCCCCGCAGTGACAGCAGTCTGGCCGGCGCTCAAGCCACCACTGACCAGCACGCCGTTGCCTTCGGCGCCGGCGACCCGGATGGGCTGCGCCTTCACTGTCATCGTGGCTTTGTCGACCAGCCACACCGAGGTCTTGCCTTGCTGCTCCAGCACGGCGGTAAGCGGGAGCTTGATCACGCCCACGGTCTTCGGCAGCTCCATTTGCACGGTAGCCGTCTGACCCAACCTCACCGGCGCCCGGCCGATGTCGGCCTTGACCAAGAAAGTGCGCGTCGTCGGGTCGGCGGCGGCTGCAACTTCACGCACCGTTGCCGGGAGGGACGCCGAGCCTTCGCCCCACAGCTTCACAGTGAGGCTGCCCTTCGAATCGGCCACTGCACGAACCGCGGCCACTTGGTCCTCCGGCACGGCGAACACGACATCGCGCGGCCCGTCGTGGGCGAGCCGCAGCACCGGCGTTCCCGCGCCCACCACCGCGCCGGGCTCTGCATCGACGCCAGTGATCACGCCGGAGGCGTCCGCCAGCAGCGTGGCGTAGGCAGCCTGGTGCATTTGCACCCCGGCTTGCGCCCGCGCCTGGTCCAGCTGTGCCTTCGCTGCGGTCAACGCGGTCTGGCGACGTTCGAGCTCGGCAGCGCTGATGAAGCCCTGGTCGCGCAGATCCTTGAAGCGCTTGAAGTCGGCTGCCGTCTGGTCGAAATTGGCCTGCGCCGCGTTCAACGCTGCACCCGCCGCCACCTCGCCAAGGCGCAGGTCCTGCGGATCGAGTTGGGCGAGCGGCTGGCCGGCCTTGACCGTCTGGCCCAGATCGACCAATCGCCGGGTCAGCTTGCCACCCACGCGGAACGACAACCGCGACTCGGTACGAGCTCGCACGTCGGCCGCGAACTCGTGAACGCCCCCCGCACTTTCCGTGGACACCGTCATCGTGCGCACAGCGCGCACCGGCTCCGCCGGCGGCGGGGTTTTGGAACAGGCCGCGAGCAAGGCAAGCACGACAGCGGCGAGAGGTGGCAAGCGCATGGAAGCAGTCCTTGGAGTGAAGCAGCTCAGTAACTGACTGACTGGTCAGTAATATATTTGGCTAGCGCCGCGCTGTCAATTTCCGTGCTCCGCCACAATCCGGCCGCTGTGAGCGTCGACCACTACGAGAACTTTCCTGTCGCCTCCTGGCTGTGCCCGCGGGCCTTTCGGCCGGCGGTGCGCGCGCTCTATGGTTTTGCGCGCACGGCCGATGACCTTGCCGACGAGGGCGACGTGAGCCCTGAGCACCGCTTGGCGCTGCTGGCTCGCTACCGCGCCAGCCTGCAGGCGGCCCTCGAGGGGCGATCCGACCAAGACTGCAGCTGGCCGCAAGTGTTCGGGCCATTGCGGGTGACGCTGCAACTGCATCGCTTGTCGCCGGGCTTGCTACACGCGCTGCTCGACGCCTTCGAGCAGGACGTGCGCAACCCGCCCTACGCCGATCGCGCCGCGCTGCTGGACTACTGCCGTCGCTCTGCCAATCCCGTGGGCAGGTTGCTGCTGCAGCTGTACCAGGTGGACGACCCCCAAGCGATGCACGAATCCGACGCCATCTGCACCGCCTTGCAACTGATCAACTTCTGGCAGGACACCGGCCTCGACCTGTCCCGTGGACGCTGCTACTTGCCGCTGGACGACCTTTACCGGCATGGCCTGACACGCGCCGACCTCACGCCACTGCGCGACACGGCCTGCACGCGCGCGCTGATCGCCGAACTGTGTGAGTGGAGCAGCGAGCTGATGCACTCCGGCGCCCCGCTCGCGCATCGACTGCCAGGGCGCATCGGGTGGGAGCTGCGTCTGGTGATCCACGGCGGCCTGCGCATTCTTGAGAAAATCGGCCGCATGGATCACGCCACGCTCAGCCAGCGCCCCACCTTGACCGCTCGCGACGCCGTCCCGCTGTTGCTTCGCGCCGTGCGTATGCGGGAGCCAGCGTGACACCACAGCAATACGTGCAGGACAAGGCGGCGGCTAGCGGCTCGTCCTTCTACTACGCCTTCCTGTTCCTGCCGTCCGAACGACGCGCGGCGATCACGGCCTTCTATGCGTTCTGCAGAGAGGTGGACGACGTCGTCGATGAGGTGCGCGACCCAAGCGTGGCGGCCACCAAACTGGCTTGGTGGCGCAAGGAAGTCGCGCAGTCCTTTGCGGGGCAACCGACCCACCCGGCCATGAAGGCGCTGATGCCTCACGTGGCCGCCTACGGCATCGAGCAACAGCATCTGGACGCGGTCATCGAGGGGTGCGAGCTCGACCTGTCGCAGAGCCGCTACCTCGATTTCCAGGGCCTGGCTCACTACTGCCACCTGGTTGCCGGCGTCGTGGGCGAAGTGGCGTCGAGCATCTTTGGCCGGAGGCAGGAGCAGACGCTCGCATATGCGCACCGGTTGGGACTCGCGATGCAACTCACCAACATCATTCGCGACGTGGGTGACGACGCACGGCGCGGGCGCATCTACCTGCCGGTGTCGGAGCTGCAGCAGTTCGACGTGAAGGCGCACGAGATCCTCAAGCGTGACGCGCCCTGGGGCTACAGCGATCGCTTCACCGCCTTGATGCGCTTTCAGGCCGAACGCGCACACGCCACCTATGACGAGGCGATGGCGCTGCTCCCCGCCGCCGAACGCCGGGCCCAACGGCCTGGGCTGATGATGGCCAACATCTATCGCACGCTGCTGCGCGAGATCGAGGCCGAGAACTTCCGTGTCCTGCATCAGCGCATCTCGCTAACGCCCTTGCGCAAGCTGTGGATCGCGATGCGAACCCACTGGCAGGGCCAGTGATCGCGGCACGATTGCGCGTGGCCGTGGTGGGTGGCGGCTGGGCCGGCATCGCGGCCGCGGTGCATGCAGCAGGCAAAGGGCATCGCGTCACCCTGTTCGAAACTGCAGCCCAACTTGGCGGCCGGGCTCGTAGCCTTCGCCATGGCGAAGACCTGCTGGACAACGGCCAGCACATCCTGATCGGCGCCTACCGCGACACGCTGGCATTGATGGGACAGGTCGGCGTGGACGTGGACAAGGTGTTGCTGCGGCAGCCCCTCGCCCTGCCCTACCCCGACGGCCAGGGGCTGCGCCTTCCGTCCGGCCACCCGATGCTGGCCTTCGCACGGGGCGTGTTCGGGCTGCAGCACTGGCCCTGGCGCGCGCGCGCCGCCCTGCTCGCGCAGGCGGGTGCCTGGCTGGCACGCGGGTTCCGCTGCGCGCCATCGCTCACTGTGTCGCTGCTGACGCAGCGGCTGCCGGCGATCGTGCAGCGCGAACTCGTCGAGCCGCTGTGCGTTGCGGCGCTCAATACGCCGGCATCGAAGGCCAGCGCCGCGGTCTTCCTGCGCGTGTTGCGCGACGGACTGTTCGGCGGGCCGGGCAGCGCCGACCTGCTTCTGCCGCGCGCGCCACTGTCGACGTTGCTACCGGCGGCGGCCGAGGGTTGGCTGACGGCACGAGGCGCCCGCATTCGCCTGGGCGAACGGGCACAAGCAGTGAGCGCGCTGACCACCGGCTGGCGCGTGAACGATCTTGATGTGGATGCCGTCGTGCTGGCGTGCAGCGCTGTCGAGGCAGCGCGCCTGACGGCATCGCTGTCACCATCGTGGTCCGCGGAAGCAGCGGCGCTGCGCTACGAGCCCATCGTCACCGTGTACCTGCGCTGCCCGGGCGCGCGTCTGATGCAGCCGATGACCGCTCTGCGCGAGGGCGCAGCCGCGCCCGCGCAATTCGTCTTCGACCACGGCGCATCGGGGCTGCGCGCAGGACGCTTCGCGTTCGTGATCAGCGGTGCATCGCAGTGGGTCGAGAAGGGAATGGCGGCGTGCGCGCAGGCCTGCGTGGACCAGGCGCTCGCTGCGTTTCCTCCAGGCACCTGGCCCACTGAGCCGGAGGTGGTGAAGGTGTTGGCCGAGAAGCGCGCCACTTTCGCCTGTACGCCCGACCTGGCGCGGCCTCCGTCAGCCATTGCCCCCATGCTCTGGGCTGCCGGCGACTATGTGCAGGGCCCCTATCCGGCCACGCTGGAAGGCGCGGTTCGGTCGGGCCGGCACGCCGCGCAGCAACTGGGATGACCGCAGCGCATGTCAGCGAGCAAACGGCGCGGCAAGCGGCTCCCCGATGAACACGCCCTGCTGCGGCCAGGCCACGCTCTTCCAGTAAGCCTCGATCGCGCTGCTGCCCTGCAGGTACTGCTGCAACAGCACCTGCGGGTGGGGAAACTTCTGTGGGTGGTTGCAGGGCTCGCTGACCGTGCCGTAGCTCGCAGTGGCACCGGAGGCGATCCACGCGAGCGCGGACATCTGCCCGTTCGACTTGTCGAGTTGGCCGCCAAACGAGGTGAGGTGGTCAGCAAGCGCCCCATCCACCCACTGCAGGGTCTGCAGGTACTCCACCTTGGCCAGACCGGTCTCGTAGATCAGCACGCGCTTCAGGTCCGGCAAGGAGCCCCCGCGCTCGACCTTCACGTCCACGTCGTAGCGGCCAAGCATGCCGGACCGAGGAAAGAGTGGTTCCCGAACGTTGCGCGCCGCGTCTGCAGTGGCAACGAAATAGGCGTTGGCCGGTGGCGCGCCGCGCAGCCCGAGTGAGCGGTCGGCCGCCACGCCACGGTCGATGAGCGCGCGCCCCTGCGCTGCCGACGGCGCGGCCAGCAACATCGCCGGCCGCAGGTGCAGCTGGGAGAAAGGTTGGCGCGTCGGCGAATTGAAGTAAGGGGACGGCCGCGAACGAGCGCAGGTATGCCGGCACAGCGCGGCGTCGAAGCCGAGTGCCAACGCGCCGGTGATCGAGTTGCACTGCACCGCATAGGGCTGCACCCACGCCAGTGCAAGTGCCTGGGTGCGGGCGCCGAAATACTGCTCCATGCGGGCTGCGAGCTCTGCGAAGGCCTTCGGATCCAAGGCAGGCTGCACCGGCAGCTCGACGCGCAATACCTGGCTCGGCTCGAGTTTGCGCTTCGCGATGTAGTAGTCGCCCACCTCCACCGAGTAGGGATCCGCAGTGTTGATGACCAATCCCAGTTCGCGTGCGGTGATGCGGTTGCTGCCCTTCGGCCCCGCGTTCGCGCCGAAGGCACATGCACCGACCAGCAACAGCAGCACGTACCGGCATACAGAGGTAATTTTCGCCATGCAAAATCAAGAAATTGCCCCCACAATCGCCTGCATGAGGAAGAAAGAGGCAAACACTCCCGCCATTCAAGTACTGGAACGCACATTTGCGCTGCTTGACGTGCTGGCGGCGCATCAGGACCCGGTTTCGCTGAAGGAAATCAGCGATCGGACCGGCCTGCACCCGTCCACCGCGCACCGGATTCTCAACGACCTGGCCACCGGGCGACTGGTGGACCGTCCCGAAGCGGGCAGCTACCGCCTCGGGATGCGCCTGCTCGAACTTGGCAATCTCGTCAAGGCCCGTCTCGATGTGCGCGACGCTGCACTGGGGCCGATGCGCGAACTGCACAAGCTCACGCACCAGCCGGTGAACCTGTCCGTGCGCCAGGGCGATGAGATCGTCTACATCGAGCGCACCTACAGTGAGCGCTCGGGGATGCAGGTGGTACGGGCCGTGGGGGGCCGCGCCCCGCTTCACCTCACGTCCGTGGGCAAGCTGTTTCTCGCGCACGACGACCCACAGCGCGTGCGCGCCTATGCCGCACGCACCGGCCTCGCGGGACACACACGTAACAGCATCACCGACGTGGGCCGGCTAGAACGAGAGCTGTCCAGTGTGCGCCAGAGTGCAGTGGCTCGCGACGATGAGGAACTCGAACTCGGCGTACGCTGCATGGCAGCCGGCATTTTCGACGACCAAGGCAAGCTGGTGGCGGGTCTGTCGATTTCAGCACCGGCCGATCGGCTCGAGGAAACGTGGCTCGAGCGAGTGAAGAGCACGGCGGCTCAAATCTCGGCAGCGCTCGGCCACCGAAGCTGAATTTCGCGTCGTCGATCAGGAGGTGAGCTTGGGCGTGGCCGCGACCGCCGGCGTGCTGCTGGGGGCGCCTTGGCTTTCGATCCATTTGCGGATTCGCTGGGCGTCACCAATATGCGAGTGCCGCCCGGTGGAATCCAGCAGCACCATGATCAGCTTGCGGCCGGCAAGCTGCGCCTGCATTACCAGGCAGTGCCCTGCCTCATTGATGAAGCCGGTCTTTTGCAGACCGATATCCCACAACGGGCTGCGCACCAGGGCGTCGGTAGTGCGGAACATCAGCTGCCTCCGGCCGACCGCCACACGGTACTCCGGCGAGGTGGAGAGCTCACGGATCAGTTCGTACTGGTGCGCCTCCTTCACCAGCCGCGCAAGATCCTGGGCGCTGGACTGGTTGGCGCTGGACAAGCCGGTGGGCTCCACGTAATGCGTGTCGTTCATGCCCAGTTCGTGGGCCTTGGCATTCATGGCCGCAACAAAGGCGTCGAGGCCCCCGGGGTAAGAGCGCCCGAGGGCATGGGCAGCGCGGTTTTCCGACGACATCAGCGCAAGATGCAGCATCTCGCCGCGGGTGAGCCGGGTGCCGACGGCCAGACGCGAACTGCTGTGCTTCTCGGTGTCGACGTCGTCTTGGGTGATGGTGAGCACCTCGTCGAGCGGCTGCTGGGCCTGCACCACGATCAGCGCCGTCATCAACTTGGAGATCGAGGCGATCGGCAACACCGCGTCGGGGTTCTTGCTGAACAACACCTCGTTGGTGTCCTGGTCCATCACCAGGGCCACGCTGGACTTCAGGTCAAGAGGATCTTCAGCGTCATGCAGACCGGCGAGCTTGCCAAAGGTGGGGCGCGCCGCTTCCACCTGTACCACCGAACGGCGATGCGCCGACTTGACGTGTACAGAAGCGCTGTGCCGAACGGCCTTGTGCGTGCGGCTCTTCGCGTCCGCCGCCGCCGGCAAGGCAAGCGACAGCGCGACCATCAGGCCGAGGCATGCAGATACAAACGCGCGGAACTTCGGGCTCATGGACACAACAACCTCTCAGCACCCGGTGCAGTGTAAGCGGCGGAGAAAAAGTACACAAGATCAAAAACTTACGCAGTTTTCCTCAAGTGCACCCACATAACCCTCAGCCCTGGGCCGCAACCCGGTCCGTCTGGCTGTGTAACTTGTTCAACGCTGACAGATACGCTTTGGCCGACGCCACGACGATGTCCGGATCCGCCCCAACGCCGTTGACCACCCGGCCGCCAAGCTGCAAGCGCACCGTCACCTCTCCTTGGGATTCTGTGCTGCCACTGGTAATGGCATTGACCGAATAGAGGAGCAATTCCGCCCCGCTTTCCACTCGCGACTCGATCGCCTTGAGCACGGCGTCTACCGGCCCGTTGCCGTCGCTCTCTGTGTGGTGTTCCAACTCGCCGGCCGCAAAGGCCACACGGGCATGCGGCCGCTCGCCGGTTTCGGAACGCTGGGACAACGCCAGCAGGCGATAGTGCTCGTGATCGTGACTCACGCTCTCGTCGCCCACCAGGGCGATGATGTCCTCGTCGAAGATCTCGCTCTTGCGGTCGGCGAGATCCTTGAAGCGAGCGAAGGCGGCGTTGATCTCACCCTCAGACTCCAGCTCGATGCCGAGTTCCTGCAGGCGCTGCTTGAATGCATTGCGGCCCGACAACTTGCCCAGCACGATCTTGTTGGCCGACCAGCCGACATCCTCGGCACGCATGATCTCGTAGGTGTCGCGCGCCTTCAGCACGCCGTCCTGATGGATGCCGGACGCGTGCGCGAACGCATTCGCGCCCACAACAGCCTTGTTAGGCTGCACGACGAAGCCGGTGGTCTGCGACACCATGCGCGACGCAGGCACGATCTGCGACGGGTCGATGCCCAGTTCCAGGCCGAAGTAGTCACGGCGGGTGCGGACGGCCATCACCACCTCCTCGAGCGCACAGTTGCCCGCGCGTTCGCCGAGGCCATTGATGGTGCACTCAACCTGCCGCGCACCGCCAATCTTGACGCCGGCGAGTGAGTTCGCCACCGCCATCCCGAGATCGTTGTGGCAGTGCACTGACCACACCGCCTTGTCCGCATTGGGCACGCGCTCGCGCAGGGTTTTGATGAAGTGGCCGTACAGTTCGGGAATCGCGTACCCCACCGTATCGGGAATGTTGACGGTGGTCGCCCCTTCGGCGATCACGGCCTCCAGAACGCGGCACAGGAAGTCGACGTCCGACCGGTAGCCGTCCTCGGGCGAGAACTCGATGTCGTCGCACAGGTTGCGCGCAAAGCGCACCGACAGCTTCGCCTGCTCGAACACCTCCTCGGGCGTCATGCGCAGCTTCTTCTCCATGTGCAGTGCGCTCGTGGCGATGAACGTGTGGATACGGGGCCGGGCGGCCGCCTTCAACGCCTCTGCCGCCCGCGCGATGTCCCGATCGTTGGCCCGCGCGAGTGAGCAGACGGTGCTGTCCTTGACCGCCTCCGCGATTGCCTTCACTGCCTCGAAATCACCGTTGGAGGAGGCCGCGAACCCTGCCTCGATCACGTCCACGCGCAAGCGTTCGAGTTGCCGCGCGATGCGCAGCTTTTCCTCTCGCGTCATCGAAGCGCCTGGTGATTGCTCACCGTCGCGCAAGGTGGTATCGAAGATGACGAGTTTGTCGGCCATGGAATCCTCCGAAGATCAAGCGCGCAGCAGAGCCGGCGCGGTGGCGATGTTCAACGCGGCGGTGCGGCCCACGGCCGACAGTACCGCTTGCAGTGAAGCGTTCACGATGTTGCCGTCGATGCCGACGCCGAACAGCGCTCCGCCCTCACCCACTCGCACCTCAAGGTAGGCGGCCGCGCGCGCCTGCGCGCCGCCGCCTATCGAATGCTCGTGGTAGTCCAGTACCTTCAGCGGTCGGCCGATCACGCCTGACAAGGCTTGCACGAAGGCGTCGACGGGGCCGTTGCCCTCGCCATTCACCTCCAGCTTGCGCCCGTTCATCGTCACTTGCGCCTGCAATCGCACCCGGCCGACTCCGGCCTCCGACAAGGCCACCTGACCGAGTTGCGCCGCCGCCTCGGTGCTGCGGTACTCCTGCTGGAAGATCTGCCAGATGTCTGCAGCACTCACTTCCTTGCCCTGGGCATCCATCACCTTCTGCACCGTCTGGCTGAATTCGATCTGCAGGCGTCGCGGCAATTCGAGCCCGAACTCCGATTCGAGCAGGTAGGCGATACCGCCCTTGCCCGACTGGCTGTTCACACGGATCACCGCTTCGTAGCTACGACCGAGGTCCTTCGGGTCGATCGGCAGATACGGCATCTCCCATGGGTCGCCAACTTGTCTCGCCGCGAAGGCCTTCTTGATGGCGTCCTGGTGCGAGCCCGAGAACGAGGTGTAGACCAGATCGCCGACGTACGGGTGACGTGGATGTACCGGCAGTTGGTTGCAGTATTCGACGACGCGCCGAATCTCGTCGATCTCGGAGAAGTCGAGCCCTGGCGACACCCCTTGTGTGTAGAGGTTCAGCGCCATGTTCACCAGATCGACGTTGCCAGTGCGCTCGCCATTGCCGAACAGGCAGCCTTCCACGCGTTGCGCGCCGGCCATCAGCGCCAGTTCTCCTGCGGCCGTGCCGGTTCCGCGGTCGTTGTGCGGGTGCACCGACAGCACGATGGAGTCGCGCCGCGCCATGTGGCGGTTCATCCACTCGATCATGTCGGCGAACACATTGGGCGTGGAGTGCTCGATCGTCGTGGGCAGGTTGATGATGCACTTGTGCTCCGGCGTCGGCTGCCACTCGGCAGTGACTGCATCCACCACCCGCTTGGCAACCTCGAGCTCGGTGTCCGAGAAGGTTTCGGGCGAGTACTCGAAGCGCCAGTCGGTGCCGGGCCGGGCGTCGGCCAGTTGCTTGATCAGTCGCGCATGGCTGGCCGCCAACTCGATCACGCCCTCCACGTCGACGCCGAGCACCACGCGTCGCATCACCGGTGCAGTGGCGTTGTAGAGATGCATGATCACACGCGGTGCGCCAGCCACAGCTTCGAACGTGCGGTGGATCAGGTGTTCGCGCGCCTGCGTGAGCACCTGGATGGTCACGTCGTCCGGCACCAGATCCTTCTCGATCAGCAGGCGCACGAAGTCGAAGTCGGTTTGAGACGACGACGGAAAGCCGATCTCGATCTCCTTGAACCCGATGCGCACCAGCGTTTCGAACATGCGCAGCTTGCGCTCTGCATTCATCGGCTCGATCAGCGCCTGGTTACCGTCGCGCAGGTCGGAACTGCACCACACGGGCGCCGTCGTGAGCACGGCGTCCGGCCAGGTACGGTTAGCCAGCCGCACAGCGGGGGCAGGTCGGTATTTTGCGGCGGGGTTCTTCAGCATGGACATCGGAAGCTCCTTGAATCTTCGAGAGGCAACGCCGCAAAAGGAAACGGCCCGCTGCGTTGCGCTGGGCGGGCCGTTGATCCGGAAAAGTGTTCGGTGTAGACGAAAACGATCAGCGCGCCCGAAGCACTCCTAGTAGAAGCAGCGAAATGGCGGCGATGCGAATCGTCATGAGGCGATCAATATAGCACGCGTTCAGCGATGCAGGCCGGCTTCGTCAGGCTCGTCCGTGGAGGTGGCGATCACGCTCACGGGCTTGCCTTTCATCTTTTTGTACGCGTAGACGCCATAGCCCGACAAGCCGTAAAACGCAAACAACGCGAACAGCACCAGCGGCGGATGGATCGTGATCACGGCGATGCCCAGCGCGATCGCCACGATCACAACGAACGGCACGGTGCGCCGGAAGCTGACGTCCTTGAAGCTGTAGAACGGAACGTTCGTCACCATCGTGAGCCCCGCATACAACGTGAGGCCGAAGGTCGTCCAAGCCAGCCAGTCGATCTGCCAGGCGCCCCTGACGCCCAGAGAATCCAACACCCAGATGAAGCCGATCACCAACGCTGCAGCCGCCGGACTGGGCAGGCCCTGGAAGAAGCGCTTGTCGACCACCGCGATGTTGGTGTTGAAGCGCGCCAGCCGCAGCGCCGCGCCCGAGCAGTAGACGAAAGCCGCGATCCAGCCCAGCTTGCCCAGGCCCTTGAGCGCCCATTCGTAGACGATCAGCGCGGGCGCCGCACCGAAGCTCACCATGTCCGACAGGCTGTCCATCTGCTCGCCGAAGGCGCTCTGCGTGTTGGTCATGCGCGCCACGCGCCCGTCCAGGCTGTCCAGCACGGCCGCACTGAAGATGCCGACCGCGGCAGCATCGAAATGGCCGTTCATCGCCATCACGATCGCGTAAAAGCCACCGAACAGCGCAGCGAGCGTGAACAAGTTGGGCAGGATGTAAATGCCCTTGCGGCGCGGCCGCAGACGGTCCGTCGCGTCCAGTTCATCTTCCAAATCCGGAGAGGGCTCGATGTTCATCGGGCGCGAGGATACCGAAAACGAAGCGGGCCGCTTCAGGGCGGCCCGCTTCGATCGAGGCACAATGGCTCAGTTGCGGCTCTTGTCCACCAGCTTGTTGGCCTTGATCCAGGGCATCATCGCCCGCAGCTTCTCGCCAACCTGCTCGATTGGATGCTCGGCCGTCAGGCGACGGCGGGACAGCAGCGTGGGCGCACCGGCCCGGTTCTCGAGGATGAAGCTCTTGGCGTACTCGCCGGTCTGAATGTCCTTGAGCGCCTGACGCATCGCGTTCTTGGTGTCCTCGGTCACCACCTTCGGGCCGGTCACGTACTCGCCATACTCCGCGTTGTTCGAGATTGAGTAGTTCATGTTGGCGATGCCGCCTTCGTAGATCAGATCCACGATCAGCTTCAGCTCGTGCAGGCACTCGAAGTAGGCCATCTCGGGGGCGTAGCCCGCTTCCACCAGCGTCTCGAAGCCGGCCTTGATGAGTTCCACGGTGCCACCGCACAGCACGGCCTGCTCGCCGAACAGGTCGGTCTCGGTCTCCTCGCGGAAGTTGGTCTCGATGATGCCCGCCTTGCCGCCGCCGTTGGCCGCCGCATAGCTCAGCGCCAGATCGCGCGCCTTGCCGCTCTTGTCCTGGTGCACGGCGATCAGGTGCGGCACGCCGCCGCCTTGCGTATAGGTGTTGCGCACGGTGTGCCCCGGCGCCTTGGGCGCGACCATCCACACATCGAGGTCAGCGCGCGGCATTACCTGGCCGTAGTGCACGTTGAAGCCGTGTGCGAACGCAAGCGACGCGCCTTCCCGGATGTGGGGCTCCACGTCGTTCGCGTACACCGCGGCGATCTGCTCGTCCGGCAGCAGGATCATCACGACATCGGCGGTCTTCACCGCCTCGCCGATCTCCGCCACCTTGAGGCCCGCCCGCTCGGCCTTGCTCCACGAGGCGCCACCGCGGCGCAGCCCGACCGTCACCTTGACGCCACTGTCGTTCAGGTTCTGGGCGTGCGCATGCCCCTGCGAGCCGTAGCCGATGATCGTGACGTTCTTGCCCTTGATCAGGCTCAGATCCGCGTCTTTGTCGTAATAGACCTTCATGAGGTTGTCGTCCTTGCTAGAAAAGTTGAATCAGACGCGCAGGATGCGCTCGCCACGGCCGATGCCGCTGGCGCCGGTTCGCACGGTCTCGAGGATCGCCGTGCGGTCGATCGCCTCCAGAAAGGCGTCGATCTTGCTGCCGTCGCCGGTCAGCTCGATCGTGTAGCTCTTTTCGGTCACGTCGATGATGCGACCGCGGAAGATGTCCGCCATACGCTTCATCTCCTCGCGTTCCTTGCCCACCGCGCGCACCTTGATCAGCATGAGCTCACGTTCGGTGAAGCTGCCCTCGGTGAGGTCGACCACCTTCACCACCTCGATCAGCCGGTTCAGGTGCTTCGTGATCTGCTCGATTACCTCGTCACTGCCGGTGGTGACGATGGTCATTCGCGAAAGCGACGCGTCTTCCGTAGGTGCGACGGTCAGGCTTTCGATGTTGTAGCCGCGTGCGGAAAACAGCGCGACAACGCGCGAGAGTGCGCCGGGCTCGTTTTCGAGCAGCACGGCGATGATGTGTTTCATGAGTTCGTCCTTCGCGCTCTTCAGGCCAGCGGCGGTAACCGCAGGCCCTTGGCCACGCTCTTCGATGTGGATAGATTGCCCGAGGCGTGGGCCGTGATTCCGCTCAGGGCCGCAGCGGCGCGGTAACGCCGCCGCAAACCGGAGCGTGCACGCGGCTCACAGATCCTCGGAACCCAGCAGCATCTCGGTGATGCCCTTCCCAGCCTGCACCATCGGCCAGACGTTTTCAGTCGGATCGGTACGCACGTCGAGGAAAACGGTGCGGTCCTTCAGCTTGATCGCCTCGCGCAACGCGCCCTCCACGTCCTGCGGCTTTTCGACCAGCAGCCCGACGTGGCCGTAGGCTTCGGCGAGCTTCACGAAATCGGGAAGCGCATCCATGTAGCTGTGCGAATAGCGGCCGCCGTAGTCGAGCTCCTGCCACTGGCGCACCATGCCGAGGTAGCGGTTGTTCAGCGAGATGATCTTCACCGGCGTGTGGTACTGCTGGCAGGTGGAGAGCTCCTGGATGCACATCTGGATCGAACCCTCGCCCGTGACGCAGAAGACGTCGCTATCGGGTTTGGCGAGCTTGATGCCCATGGCATAGGGCAAGCCCACGCCCATCGTGCCCAGACCTCCGGAGTTGATCCAGCGGCGAGGCTCCTCGAAGCGGTAGAACTGCGCCGCCCACATCTGGTGCTGACCGACATCCGAGGTGATATAGGCGTCGCGGTTGCGCGTAAGCTCCCACAGCGTCTCGACCACCTGTTGCGGCTTGATCACCTCGCTGCTGCGCTTGTAGCTCAGGCATTCGCGCTTGCGCCACTCGTTGATCTGACCCCACCACTGCGACAGCGCGGCCTTGTCGGGCTTCTGCTGCGACTCCTTCAACTGCGCGATGAGTTCCTGCAGCACGTCCTTCACGTCGCCGACGATGGGAATGTCCACCTTCACGCGCTTCGAAATCGACGACGGGTCGATGTCGATGTGGATGATCTTGCGCTCCACCGACGCGAAGTGCTTGGGGTTGCCGATCACGCGATCGTCGAAACGAGCGCCTACCGCCAGCAGCACATCGCAATGCTGCATGGTCATGTTGGCCTCGTAGGTCCCATGCATGCCCAGCATGCCAAGGAACTTGGGATCACTGCCTGCAATGGCGCCCAGACCCATCAGAGTGTTGGTACACGGGTGGCCGAGCGCCTCAGCCAGCTCGCGCAGTTCGGGCGACGCGTTGCCGAGGATCACGCCGCCACCGGAGTAGATATAGGGCCGCTTAGCGTTGAGCAGCAGCTGCAGGGCCTTGCGGATCTGGCCACCATGGCCCTTGCGTACCGGGTTGTAGGAACGCATGTCCACCCGGTCGGGGTAGCTGAAGGCGGTCTTGTGCAAAGACACGTCCTTCGGAATGTCCACCACTACCGGACCAGGTCTGCCGGTGCGTGCTATGTGGAAGGCCTTCTTGATCGTGCTCGCAAGATCACGCACGTCCTTCACGAGGAAGTTGTGCTTGACGATAGGGCGCGTGATGCCGACGGTGTCGCACTCCTGGAATGCGTCCAGGCCGATTGCCGGCGTGGGGACCTGCCCGGTGATGATCACCATCGGGATGGAATCCATGTACGCCGTGGCAATGCCGGTGATGGCATTGGTGACGCCGGGGCCGGAAGTGACGAGCGCCACCCCCACGTCACCCGTTGCTCGCGCATAGCCATCGGCGGCATGCACTGCTGCCTGCTCGTGGCGCACGAGCACGTGCTGGATGGATTCCTGCTTGTAGAGCGCGTCGTAGATGTACAACACGGCGCCGCCGGGATAACCCCACAGGTGCTTGACACCTTCGAGCTGCAGGCAGCGAACAAGGATCTCGGAACCGTTGAGTTCCGTCGAACCCGAATGGGAGGGGGAAGAGGATTGCGGCTGTGCCGATGCGGCACGCTTGATTTCCGCGGCAGACATGTCCATTTCGAACCTTTGTGAATTTCTCTGACGAAAAACCATCGGTGCTCCTCCTCGCGCCCTTGTGAGGCGGACTTAGAACCTGCGCGGTCTAAAACAATGGTGCCCTGGGTAGGACGCCCGCTCGAGACCCAAACTGCGTTGTGCGAAGCAGCATTATGGCACCGGCTGGGCCTCACGCGCCATTGGGATGCGGGTGGGATGCATAATCCTGCGCTTCCCATGCCGGGCCCGGCGGGCCTGACTCCCTTGGCGAGCGACAAAGAACTCACGGACTTCCTCAAGAGCGTCGAAAAGCGGGCATTCAAGCGCACGGCCTACGCCGTACGGGATGACGACGCCGCGCTGGACATCGTGCAGGACGCCATGATCCGCCTGGCCGAGAAATACTCCGACAGGCCCCCTGCCGAATTGCCGCTTCTGTTCCAGCGCATCCTGTCCAACGCCACGATGGACTGGTTCCGGCGCCAAAAAGTGCGCAACGCGGTACTGCATAACCTGTCGGACTTCGACGGCGGCGGGGATGATGGCGACTTCGATCTGCTGGAGATGCTGGAGTCGGCGGGAGGCAACGTCGCACAGGAAAGTGCAGCGGACTCAGTGGCGCGCTCGCAGATGCTGCTACTGATCGACACCGAAGTTGCTTTGTTGCCCGCACGTCAACGCGAGGCGTTTCTCTTGCGTTACTGGGAAGAACTCGACGTCGCTGAAACCGCTGCGGTGATGGGCTGCTCCGAGGGCAGTGTCAAGACGCACTGCTCGCGAGCAGTACACGCGCTGGCCAAGGCCCTTCGATCCAAGGGAATCGCGCCATGAACAACTCCAAGCTGTACATCCCCCGTGACCGGGAGGCCGTTCAAGCTCGCTTCGCACACCGGGTAACGGCGCGCTTGAGCGAGTCCGCCGAGCACACGCCGAGCGATGTCGCCGAGCGCTTGCGCTTTGCTCGCGAGCGTGCGCTCGAACGTGCGCGCGAATCGCGCCGCAGCGCGGCTCAACCTGCGAGCGCAACGGTGCTCGCAGGTCGTTCCGCCGCAATTCTGGGCGGCGGCTTCTCCTGGTGGCTGAAGCTGGCATCTTTTGCACCCCTGGTGCTGCTGCTGGCGGGGCTTTCGGTGATCGAAGAGGTTCATGACCGCACCCAAGTGGCGGCAGCGGCGGAGATCGACGTCGCCCTGCTGGCGGACAAGCTGCCCCCCGACGCTTACCGGGACGCCGGGTTCGCCGAATTTCTCAAGACGGCGCAGGAGTAGCGGCGGATGGCGGCACCCGGCAAGGTTTCGCTGCTTTGCGTGTTGCTAGCCGCTGGAGCGCTGGCAGCTTCAGCGACGGCGGGCCAGCCCGGCGGAGAACACGCGCGGCGTCCGCCCCCGTCCGCCGCCGCCCCGCTGCGGGTTGGCAGCGCCAGTTGGCAGGAACTCACGCCGGCGCAGCGCTCGGCGCTGGCTCCGCTGGAGCACGACTGGCCCACGATGGATTCGGATGGCAAGGCCAAGTGGCTGAAGATCGCAGCCCGCTTCCCCCGCATGTCACCCGATGAGCGGCAGCGTATCCAGGCGCGGATGAGCGAATGGGCGCGCATGTCGCCCAAGGAGCGTGGAGAAGCGCGCCTGCGCTACCAGGAACTGCGGCAGATGAGTCCGGCTGAGCGGCAGGCATTGTGGGAGCGATATCAAGCGCTGCCGCCCGACCAGAGGCGTCAACTGGCGGCGCACGCCCAGCCCGCCAGTGCCGCGGCTCGCCGGGCGCCCGCCCGCACGGGTTCTGCCGGGCAGAAGTCGAACATCGTCTCTGCCGCGCCGCCGGGCGAGGTCAAGGCCGTCGCTCCTACCGTGGTGCAGGCAAAGCCGGGTGCCACCACGCACCTTGTCTCACAACTGCCGGCCCCGCCTGCGCATCAGCAGCCAGGCCTGCCGAAGGTGGCGGCAACGCCGGGCTTCGTTGACCGAAGCACACTGCTGCCCAAGCGCGGCGCGCAGGCCGCGGGCACCCGCGTACCGCTGCCGCCGGCGTCCGCCCCGTCGCGCCGGTGAGCACGGACGACCCCGGGCTCGAGGCGCCGCCCTTGACGCGCCGGTTCGCATGTTTTCTGTACGAAGGCGTGCTCTTGTTCGGCGTCGTATTCGTCGTCGCGCTCGCGTACGGCGTTGCCACCCAGCAGCGCAACGGCTTGCAGGGCCGATCCGGCCTGCTGGCCAGTCTGTTCACGGCGATCGGCCTGTACTTCGTCTGGTGCTGGACGCGCAGCGGCCAGACGCTGCCGATGCAGACCTGGCACATCCGGCTCGTCGGCGCAGGCGGGGAGCCGGTGGCGACATGGCGCGCAACCCTGCGCTACATCGCGTGCTGGCTCTGGTTCGTACCCGGACTGTGGGCCTCCCACCTCGCAGCACTGCAATCCACGCCGGCCTACATCGGTGCCGTGATGGCATGGATCGGGTTCTACGCTGCGCTGTCGCTGGTGTTGCCTCAGCGTCAGTTTTTGCACGACCTGCTTTGCGGCACGCGCCTGGTCACCTTCAGGCGGCCGTCACGGCGCTGACCGAAAATGCGCGCGATGACCAACCCGCACAAGGGCCGCACCGGCCTCACACGTATTGCTTATGCCTTCGGGCATTCGCTCAACGGCCTGGGCGCAGCCTACGCCGGGGAGAGCGCGTTCCGCCAGGAGTGCTGGCTCGCCGTGCTGCTGCTGCCAGCGGCGTTCTGGCTCGGCACCACCTGGGTGGAGGTAGCCCTGCTCGGCGGCTCGGTCATGCTGATCCTGGTAGTCGAACTGCTCAACTCCAGCGTGGAAGCGGCCGTCGATCGGGTGTCTTACGAATTGCACCCACTGTCCAAGCGGGCGAAGGACATCGCTAGCGCCGCGGTGCTGCTCTCCACCACCACCTGCGCTGCCATCTGGTTGGCGGCGCTTTGGCAGCGCTTCGGCCGATGAGCGCCCGGCGCCTGTCGGTTTGCGTCTACTGTGGTTCGCGCCATGGTGACGCCCCCGCGTTCTCTGCCGCTGCTCGAGAACTGGGGCGCCTGCTCGGCGATCGCGGCTGGCGCCTCGTTTACGGCGGCGGCAAGGTCGGACTGATGGGGGAGGTGGCGGACGCGGTGCTGGAAGCTGGCGGTGAGGCGCTGGGCGTCATTCCCGAATCCCTGATGCAGCGCGAGGTGGGCCACCGGGGCCTCACCACGCTGCACGTAGTGCCCACGATGCACGCGCGCAAGCAGATGATGGCCGAACAGGCGGATGCGTTCATCGCACTGCCCGGCGGCATCGGCACCTTCGAGGAGCTGTTCGAGGTCTGGACCTGGCGCCAGCTCGGTTACCACGACAAGCCTGTCGGGCTGCTCAACGTGGCCGGCTACTACGACCCGCTGCTCGAATTCTTGCAGCAGACGGTGGCGCACGGCTTCCTCTCACCCGAGCAACACTCTGTGCTGCAGGTCGACACCGCGGCAGCGCCGCTGCTCGACCGGCTCACGGCCCTCGCCATGGGCGCCTCGCGGCCAGACGACTATCGAAGCATCTGAGCCCGCTCAGATCGCGTTTTCGTCAGTCTCGCCGGTGCGGATGCGCACCACCTGCTCCACCGGTGTGACGAAGATCTTGCCGTCGCCGATCTTGCCGGTCTTGGCGGCCTTGACGATCGACTCGATGCAGCGCTCGACGTCCGAATCCTTCACGACCACCTCGACCTTTACCTTGGGCAGGAAGTCGACCACATACTCGGCACCGCGATACAGCTCGGTATGCCCCTTCTGGCGTCCGAAGCCCTTGACCTCGGTGACCGTGAGTCCCGACACGCCCACCTCGGCCAGCGCCTCGCGCACTTCCTCGAGCTTGAACGGCTTGATGACGGCGGTGATCTGCTTCATGAGGGCTCCGACAGGCTGAAAACGATTGGCCTCATTTAATCATGGAACAACGCGTGCATGGGACACTGGGACTCGCGCATGACGATGCAAGAAGAGTTCCGCCTGCAGGTGCACGATGACCCGGCTGCGGTCGACCCCGCGGCTTGGAATGCGCTGCTGCAACGCCAGTCCGAACCGACGCCGTTCATGCGGCACGAATACCTCGCGGCTTTGCACGAGTCCGGCAGCGCTGTGGCGCGCACCGGCTGGGCGCCGCATCACCTCACCCTATGGCGCGGCGATACGCTCGCGGCAGCCTGCCCGCTGTACCTGAAGGCCCACTCCTACGGGGAGTACGTGTTCGACTGGGCCTGGGCCGACGCCTACGAGCGCCATGGCCTGGCCTACTACCCGAAGCTGTTGTGCGGCGTGCCGTTCACGCCCGTCAGCGGTGCACGCCTGCTCGCCGATGACGACTCCGCACGCCGCGTCCTGGTGCGAGCGATCACCGAGCTGGCGCGCGGCAGCCAGCTGTCATCGGCGCACCTGCTGTTCGGTGACGAGCCCGACGTGCAGGCGGCGCTCGCCGAAGGCTGGATGCCGCGCAGCACCGTGCAATTCCACTGGCGCAATCGCGCCGGTGGCTACGCCAGCTTTGCGGAGTTCCTGGCCGGCCTGCAGCGCGAGAAGCGCAAAAAGATCCAGCAGGAGCGGCGCCGCGTCGCCGAAGCCGACGTGCGCTTCTCGGTGCACGTGGGCAGCGCGATCGACGACCGGTTGTGGGACTTCTTTTACCGCTGCTACACGGCCACGTACCGGGCGCACCACTCCACGCCCTACCTCACCCGCGACTTCTTTCGTCGCATGGCGCGCTACATGCCGCAGCATTGGGTGATGTTCGTGGCCGAAAGGGCCGGGCAACGCATCGCGGCCTCGCTGATCGCGGTGGACTCGCAGCGCGGCCGCGCCTGGGGCCGCTATTGGGGCGCGGTCGAGCATGTGCCGCTGCTGCATTTCGAGGCCTGCTACTACCAGCCCTTGCACTGGTGCATCGAACAAGGCTTCGAGCTGTTCGAAGGCGGTGCGCAGGGCGAGCACAAGATGGCGCGCGGCCTGCTGCCGGTGCGCACCCGTTCGGCGCACTGGCTGGCCCACGCACGCTTCGCAGGCGCGGTGGCGGACTTCCTCGAGCGCGAGGGCGCCGGGATCGAGGCCTACGTGGACGAACTGCGCGAGCGCAATCCGTTCAAGGCTTCTTCTTGAAGTCGCCGGCCACGCTGGTGACGAAGGCCTTGGGGTCCAGGTACTTGCGCAGCACCGCGTTCACCTGCTCGACACCCAAGACTGCGAGTTGCTCGTCCACCTTCGCCGAGATCGCGAAGGTGCGGCCGAGATAGGTATTGCTGGCCAGCTGAGCAGCCAACTGGCCGTCTTGCGCACGGCCGAGTCGCCGGAAGTTGAGCAGCGCGTTGCGAGCGCTCTCTACCTCATGGGCCGTATAGCCTTCGCGCAGCACGCGCTGCACTTCCTCGCTTAAGCCCTGCTCCACCTTGTCGCGGTTCTGCGGCGCGAAGATGGCTGACGCACCCCAGACGGAATTGGGCTCGAAGTTGCTCCAGCCGACGTAGCTGTAGATGCCGTACGACAGCCCTTCGCGTTCGCGGATGCGCTTCCACAGCCGTGAATCGCCGCCCGAACCCAGCATGAAGTTCCCCAGCATGAAGGCCGCGTAGTCAGGGGACAGGTCGTTCAAGGGCACGTGCTGCTGCACGCCGAGCACGGCGTTCTGCTTGTCGGGCGTTTCGAACACCAGGCGTGCCGGTGCGGGTGCAACCAGCGGGTCGGGCACACGCGTGAAGGATGTGGGGCTGTTCCAGTCGCCGAACGCAGCGTCGAGCGCCTTGCGTACCGCAGCCACATCCATGTCACCGGCGGCGCCGAACTGGGCATGGTTGGCACCGTAGAAGCGGCGGTGAAACTCGCGCAGCTGCGCCACGTCCACCGCCTTGATGTCGTCCGCAATCTCGTCGAAAGTGCGGGCATATCGGACGTCACCGCGCGGATAGGGATTGCCATGGCGCGCGAGCGCGTTGCCCACGATGGCCTGCGGGTCGTCGCGCTGCTGCTGCACGGCCGTGAGGCCCTGACGCTGCAGTTCCTCGAGGGCGTTGCCGGGGAAACTGGGCTCGCGCAGCAACTGCCCCACCAACGCGATCGCATCCGCGATGGTGTCGCGACGGGACACGATGTTCACTGTCATGGCGCCCGCGCCACCACCGATGGACAGCTCGGTCTTGAGCTGATCGAGCCGGTCCTGAATCTGCTCGCGGCTCAGGTGCACGGTGCCCTTGTCGAGCATGGCAGCCACCGTGGAGGCGATCTCACCCTGCCCGAACAGGCTCTTCTCGTCGCCGTAGTGCAGAGTAAGCGTCGCGTGCACCGCATTACCGCGTGTCGGTTTGGGCAGCAACGCCGCCTGCAAGCCGCTGGCAAGCGCGAATCGCTGTGTGTTGCGATCGATGTTGGCCGGCGTCGCGTCGAACGCCGCCACGGCAGCCGCCGCGGCCTGAGGCTTGAAGTCCTTCAACTGCTGCTGCACATCCACCATCGCGGGGGCAGGCGCACGCTGCGGATGATCCGTGGGAATGTACTCGCCCAGCGTGCGGTTCGACTGCAGCAGCCGCTCCCGAGCCACCCGCTGCACGTCAGCCAGCGTCGCGTCGCGCACGCGGTCGCGCAACAGGAAGAACATGCGCCAGTCACCCAGCGCGATCGACTCCGACAGTGCCACCCCCACCCGCTCCGGGTTGGTGAACTGCAGGTCCCAGCCCTTCAGCCACTTGGCCTTCGCGCGGTCGAGTTCCTCCTGCGTCACGGGCTCGGCACTCAGGCCCTCCACAACAGACAGCAGGACATCGCGCGCCTTTGCAAGGTCCTGCCCCGGCGCCAGCTGTGCGCCCCAGAACGCGGCACCCGGATCATGCAATGCCAGCGTGTCGCCATACACACTCGCCGCCAGTTGGGCCTCGACGAGCCGTTTGTGCAGCCGACCGGAAGGCGTGTCGCCCAGGATAAGCGCCAGCAGTTCGACCGCAGCGAAGTCCGGCGCTGCCCCCGGCGGTACGTGATAGGCCGCCATCAGCATGGTTGCACCGCCCACGCGACGCAAGGTGACACTGCGCTCGCCGTCCTGTGCCGGGTCGAGCGTGTACAGCGTGGGCAGCACGCGCTTGGGCTTGGGGATGCGGCCAAAGCTCGCCTCCACCCACCCCAGCACCTTCTGCGGATCGAACCGGCCGGAGACGATCAGCGTGGCGTTGTCGGGCTGGTAGTACAGGCGATAGAAGGCCTGCAGGCGACCGATGTCGACGTTCTCCACGTCGGCTCGCGCGCCGATCGTGGACTTGCCGTAGTTGTGCCACTGGTACATGGCAGCCATCGTCTTTTCGAACAGGATGCGGCCCGGGCTGTTTTCGCCCATCTCCATCTCGTTGCGCACCACCGTCATCTCGCTGTCGAGATCCTTGCGCGCGATGAAGCTGTGCGTCATCGCGTCGGCCTGCCAATCGAGATACCACTTCAGGTTGGCGTCGTTCGCCGCAAAGCTGGCAAAGTAGTTCGTTCGGTCGAGCCAGGTGCTGCCATTGGCACGCAGCCCGCGCTTGGTGAACTCGGCCCACACCGCAGGCGTGGTCGGCGTGCCCTTGAACATCAGGTGCTCGAGCAAATGCGCCATTCCGGTCTCGCCGTAGTTCTCCATGCGCGAGCCGACGTGGTAGGTCACGTTCACCGTCGTGGTGGGCTTGGAGTCATCGGGCGCCAGCAGCACCTGCAGGCCGTTGGGCAGTTGGTATTCGGCGATGCCTTCCACCGACCGCACGGGTTTCAGGGCGGCGGCCGGTGCCTGCGCCGCCGCCGGCAGCAAGGTGAGCAGGAGCGCGCAGGCGGACAGAAGGCGCAACAGCATCGGTTCGTCCCTGGAGTTCGAGAAAAGGCGCAGTGTAGAGAAGAACGAAAAAGGGAGCCGCGAAGGCTCCCTGGGGAATGGTTGAAGCGAGGGTCAGGCGCCGTGCTTCTTCTGCCACGTGGCGATGCCCGTTCGCACCTCGGTGCGCGCGCTCTCCGGGCCCTCCCAGCCGAGGATCTTCACCCACTTGCCCTTTTCCAGATCCTTGTAGTGCTCGAAGAAGTGCTGGATCTGATGCAGCCGCAGGTCGTTCATGTCCTCGGGCTTCTGCCAGTGGGTGTAGATCGGCAGGATCTTGTCGATCGGCACGGCCAGCAGCTTGCTGTCGCCGCCCGCTTCGTCCTCCATCTTCAGGATGCCGATCGGCCTGCAGGTAACCACGACACCGGGGATCAGCGGGTACGGCGTGATCACCAGCACGTCCACCGGATCACCGTCGTCGGCCAGCGTCTGCGGGATGTAGCCGTAGTTGCACGGGTAGTGCATGGCCGTTCCCATGAAGCGGTCCACGAACAGTGCGCCGGTCTCTTCGTCGACCTCGTACTTGATCGGATCCGCGTTCATCGGAATCTCAATGATCACGTTGAACTCCTCCGGCGCGCGGCTGCCGGGCGTCACGTTGTGCAGGCTCATGGTTTTCAGCGGGTGATCTCAAGGGAAAACCCGGATTCTACGGGCGAGGCCTTGCCCCGCCCTGACTGCTTTGATGCACGACAAGCGTGTGACGATGACGCTACGCCACGGTGTTTCCGCCACGTTGCCAGTGCCTGGGCCTTCCCGTAGCATCGATCGGCGACCCCTGCCCGGCCACGGTGTATGCCTGCGCCAGCGAAGAAGGGGCCATTCATCCACAGGGCCTCATAACCAGAAGGAGCTGCCTTCATGTCGATCACTTTGGCGCTTTACTTGGCGCTGGCGTGCGGCGTTGCCGCCGTGCTGTACGGGTTTGTGCAGAGAAGCTGGATCCTGCGGCAAGACGCAGGCAATGCGCGCATGCAGGAGATTTCCGGCGCGATCCAGCAAGGCGCGGCGGCCTACCTCGCGCGGCAGTACAAGACGATCGCCATCGTGGGCGTGGTGCTGGCGGTGCTGATCTTCTTCTTCCTCGGCAAGACCACGGCCATGGGCTTCGTGATCGGCGCAGTGCTTTCCGGCGCCTGCGGCTTCATCGGCATGAACGTGTCGGTGCGCGCCAACGTGCGCACGGCGCAGGCGGCCACGCAGGGCATCGGGCCGGCGCTGAACGTCGCGTTCAAGGGCGGCGCGATCACCGGCATGCTGGTGGTCGGCCTCGGCCTGCTGGGCGTGAGCCTGTTCTTCATGTTCGTCAGCGGCAACGGCGCCACGGTGGACGCAGCGGCACTGAAGCCGCTGCTGGGCCTGGCCTTCGGCTCGTCGCTGATCTCGATCTTCGCGCGCCTGGGTGGCGGCATCTTCACCAAGGGCGCCGACGTGGGCGCCGACCTGGTGGGCAAGGTGG
>CAMLIZ010000046.1 GCA_946480245.1 uncultured Pseudomonadota bacterium | reverse complement strand
CCATCCGTTCCCCGGCCCGGGCCTGGGCGTGCGCATCCTCGGCGAGGTCAAGCGCCAATACGCCGACTTGCTGCGCCGTGCCGATGCGATCTTCATCGAGGAGTTGCGCAACACCGTCGACCTGCCCAGCGGCAAGAGCTGGTACGACCTCACCAGCCAGGCGTTCGCGGTGTTCCTGCCCGTCAAGAGCGTGGGCGTGATGGGTGACGGCCGCACGTACGACTACGTGGTGGCGCTGCGTGCGGTGCAGACCAGCGACTTCATGACCGCCGACTGGGCCGAGCTGCCGTATGCGTTGCTCAAGCGCGTGTCGAGTCGCATCATCAACGAGGTGCGCGGCATCAATCGGGTCACCTACGACGTGTCGTCCAAGCCGCCGGCAACCATCGAGTGGGAATGATGCGATGACGAGCGGCGCGCTGGGGCAGGCCGGCCTGGGCCGCGACCTTCCGGGGCCGCGGACCGACCGGCTCTTCTTCGCGCTGTATCCTGATGCCGCCACTGCCGCTCGCATCGCACAGCTCGCCCTGCAGCTGCGGGCTGCACTGGGTTTGTCCGGCTGGGCGTTGAAGACCGAGCGCTTGCACGTCACCTTGCATCACCTCGGGGACCATTCGGGTCTCCTGCCCGGTTTGGTCGAAGCGGCGAAGTCGGCCGCGGCGTCGATGGTGCAGGCGCCCTTCGAGCTGCGCTTCGATCGGGCAAGGAGCCTTGCCGGCAGGGGCAAGCGCGTCCACCTGCCGTTTGTGCTGCTGGCCGACCCGGTGATGGACGGCGTATGGTCCTTCCAGCGGGCGCTCGGTCGGGCGTTGACGCGCGTCGGCCTCGATCGCCCTGCCGATCAGGCCTTCACACCGCACGTCACGCTGCTGTATGACGACCAGCCGGTCGCCGAACAACCGGTGACGCCGGTTTCCTGGATGGCAGGCGAGTTCGTGTTGGTGCACAGCCTGCTGGGCAAGAGCGTTCACATTCCCCTTGAGCGTTGGTCATTCAAAGGAGACCCGGCATGAGAGGGATCTGCAGCAGAGCAGTGAGGCAATGACCGCCGGCACCGACGACTACGCGATGCGGCTCGCGCTCGACCAGGCGCAGAACGCCTGGTTGGTGGGCGAGGTGCCGGTGGGTGCGGTGATCCTGCGCGATGGGCAGGTCATCGCCACCGGCTACAACCGGCCGATCACCACTCACGACCCGACCGCGCATGCCGAGATCGTGGCGCTGCGCCATGCCGCCCAGTTGCTGGAGAACTACCGCCTGCCCGACTGTGAACTCTTCGTCACGCTCGAGCCCTGCGCGATGTGCGCGATGGCGCTGATGCACGCGCGCTTCAAGCGAGTGGTGTTCGGCGCTCGCGACCCCAAGACCGGTGTCGCGGGATCGGTGATAGACCTCTTCGCGGATCGGCGCCTGAACCATCACACGACGGTGCAAGGCGGTGTGCTGGAGGCGGCATGCTCCAGCCTGCTGAAGCAGTTTTTCGCGGAGCGCCGGGCAGCGCAGCGAGCCGAGGGCGCCGACGACGCGCCCATTCCTGTCGGCCTGGTCACCGAGACCGGCGAACTGCCGGCAGACGATGCGGATGCCGCGAGCAACGAGGACGAACGATGAGCGAACGCCTGGTCATCTTCTCGCCCTCCGGAGTGGTGCCCGAGCCGCCGCGCCTGCGTCGCGCCGTCAAGCGCCTGGCGCAGCACGGCTTCGAGGTGGCGCTGGATGCCTCTGCGCTCGCGCGTCAGCAGCGTTTTGCAGGCAGCGATGACGAGCGCCTCGGCGCGCTGCACCGTATCGCCATGCAAGGCGTTGCAGGCGAGTGCTCGGTGGCCATGGCCAGCCGCGGTGGTTATGGCCTGACGCGCCTGCTCGATCGCATCGACTGGCCCTTGCTGGCCCGTAGCGTCGAATCCGGCTTGCGCTGGGTCGGCTACAGCGATATGACCGCGCTGCAGATGGCGGCACTGTCACACGCCGCAGGCGGCCCGCAGCGCGTGGCCCATGCGCACGATCGCCTGCCCGGCGGTTGGTGGCACGGCCCGATGGCCAGCGACGACTTCGGCCGCGAGTCCTCTGCGCTCGACGAGGTGACCGAAGCCTGCTTCCTGGAAGCGATGAGCGGCGAACTGGAGGCCGTGGGCTTTCGCACCGAGCCCGGCTTCGATGGCCTGGACGTGAGCGGCCGCCTGTGGGGCGGCAACCTCTGCGTGCTCGTGTCGTTGCTGGGCACGCCGCACTTCCCGCGCATCAAGGGCGGCGTGCTGTTCCTGGAGGACGTGGCGGAACATCCGTACCGCGTCGAGCGCATGCTGCTCCAATTGCACCAGGCGGGTGTGCTGGATGCACAAAAGGCCGTCGTGCTGGGGCAGTTCACCGATTACCGCAAGTCGCCGCTGGATCGCGGGTACACGCTCAAGTCGTGTGTCGCCCACGTGCGCTCGGTCACCCCGGTGCCGGTGCTCACGGGCCTGCCGTTCGGTCATGTGCCCACCAAGGTGTGCTTGCCCGTAGGTCGCCGCGTCGCGCTGGCGGTGCAGGGGCGCGAGGCCTTCATCGGCTGGTGAGCTGCCTCTAGGATCGCCCTGGAACGGGTGAAACCCTGAGCGGCCGCCCAGGTACCGCGTCGTATCATCCGCGCCTGCCTCACGTTGGTGCCGGGCCACAAGCCGGGCTGCGCAACGGAGGCTCATTGTTTTTTGGACTGCCACCTGTGGATCCACGTGGTGAACCTCGAGTTGGGAAGGAGCGCGCCGCATGTCTAGACATCTGAAGGCGCTCGTCCGCATGCTGCTGGCCTGCGTCTGCGCCGCCTTGCTGCTGGCCGGCTGCAACAACAGCCCGTGGCCGGCGGGTGCGGAGAAGGAGAACACGCTGTTCAACGGCTTCCAGGAGCGCTCCCCGCGCTACCTCGATCCGACCGCCTCCTATTCCAACCCCGAGTCGTTCTACACCTACGAGATCTACGAGCCCTTCTACGGCTATCACTACCTGAAGCGCCCCTACCAGCTCGTGCCCAAGGCGGCGGAGAGCGTGGTGCATCCCTATTACCTGGATGCGCAGGGCAACCGCCTTCCCAGCGATGCGCCGGCCGACCAGATCGCCTTCAGCATCTACGACGTCAAGATCAAGCCCGGCATCCTGTACGCGCCGCACCCCGCGTTCGCCAAGGATGCCAACGGCAACTACCTCTATCACCACCTCACGGCCAAGGACCTCGGCGACAAGCGCTCGCCGTGGGAGTTCGAGCACCAGGGCACGCGCGAGCTCGTGGCCGACGACTTCGTTTACGCGATCAAGCGCCACGCCACCACGCGCATCGAAGCGCCGGTGTTCGCCGTCTTCGCCGAATACGTGGTGGGCTTGAAGGAATACGCGGAGCTGGTCAAGCGCGAGGACGCCAAGCTGCTCGCCGGGCTGCCGGAGGACCTGCAGGACAAACCCTTCCTCGACTTCCGCAAGTGGCCGCTGGAGGGCGCGCAGGCGATCGACAAGTACACGGTGCGCATCAAGATCAAGGGCAAGTACCCGCAGTGGAAGTACTGGATGGCCATGCCCTTCCTGGCACCGGTGCCATGGGAGGCCGACGCGTTCTATTCGCAGCCCGGCATGACCGAACATGGCCTGTCGCTCAACCAGTGGCCGGTGGGCACGGGTCCGTTCATGATGACCGAGTTCGTGCGCGACCGTCGCCATGTGATGAAGCGCAACCCCAATTACCGGGGCGATCCCTATCCCTGTGAAGGCGCGCCCGGCGACAAGGAGCGCGGTCTGCTGGCCGACTGCGGCAAGAAGATGCCGTTCGTGGACACCATCGTCTCGATCATCGAGAAGGAAAAGGTGCCGCACAAGGAGCAGTTCAAGCAAGGCTATCTCGACGTGCCCGAGGCCGAGCAGCCGCAGTGGGGCGTGGAGTTCAACGACGACATGAACAACTCGGACGAGGTGAAGCGCTCGTACGAGGAACACGGCTACCAGTTCCCGTTGCGCACGGACCTGTCGAACTGGTACATCGGCTTCAACATGCTCGACCCCGTGGTCGGCCGCGGCAGCACGCCCGAGCAGCAGGTGCGCAACCGCAAGCTGCGCCAGGCGATCTCCATCGCCATCGACTGGGAAGAGGGCTACGGTCAGATCTTCAAGCACAAGGGCGGCGTGGCTGCGATGAGCCCGCTGCCGCCCGGCATGTTCGGCTCGCGCGAGGGTGAGCCGGGCTTCTACGATCCGGTGACGCACAAGCTGGTCAACGGCAAGCCGGTGCGCCGCTCGATCGAAGAAGCCAAGCAGCTCCTCGCCGAGGCCGGCTACCCCGGCGGACGCGACGCCAAGAGCGGCAAGCCGCTGGTGCTCAACTACGACTTCCAGCGCGCGGTGACGCCCGAGTTCAAGGCCGAGAACGACTGGATGGTGCGCCAGTTCGCGAAGATCGGTATCCAGCTCGAGGTGCGGGCCACCGACTACAACCAGTTCCAGGACAAAGTGCTCAAGGGCAAGCACCAAATCTTCTGGTGGGGCTGGCTGGCCGACTATCCGGATGCCGAGAACTTCCTGTTCCTGCTGTACGGCCCCAACGCCAAGTCGGTGGCCAACGGCGAGAACACCGCCAACTACCAGAACCCCGAATACGACGCGCTGTACCGCCAAATGCAGGTGCTCGAGGACGGCCCGGAGAAGCAGCGCATCATCGACAAGATGGTGGCCATCGTGCAGCAGGATGCCCCGTGGTCATTCGGGTACTTTCCGTGGACGGGCGGTGCGTACCAGCAGTGGCTGTACAACGGCACGCCCAGCATCATGATTCGCGACATGGCCCGCTATTACCGGGTGGACCCGCAACTGCGCGCCCGCAAGCAGGCCGAGTGGAACCACCCGATCTGGTGGCCGCTGGTGCTGCTGGTGCTGGGCGCGGTGGCGTTGGTCTGGGTCACGCGCCGGGGCTATCTGGCGCGCGAGCGCAGCACCGCGCGCCCCGAGCCCGCAAGCCAGAGCGCGTAGAGGAACCGACGCATGTGGAACTTCATCGTCCGCCGCACCTTCTACGGCGTGCTGATCCTGGTCGGGGTGAACCTGCTCACGTTCTTCCTTTTCTTCACCGTCAACACGCCGGACGACATGGCCCGGCTCAACATCGGCGGCAAGCGCGTCACGCAGGAGCAGATCGACAAGTGGAAGGCCGAGCGCGGCTATGACAAGCCGCTGTACTGGAACGCCAAGGAGGAGGGCGCGCGCCAGTTCACCGACACGGTGCTGTGGGACCGGTCGGTTTCGCTGATGGCGCTGGACTTCGGCCGCTCCGATTCGGCGCGCAGCGTGGACATCGGCTACGAGGTGCGCACGCGCATGTGGGTGAGCCTGCAGCTGGCGCTGCCCTTGTTCGTGCTGCAGGTGATCGCAAGCACCACGTTCGCGGTTCTGCTGGTGTTCTTTCGCGGCTCGCGCATCGACTTCTGGGGCGTGGTGCTGTGCGTCCTGATGCTGTCGATCTCGAGCCTGTTCTACATCATCGTCGGGCAGTTCCTGTTCTCACGGGTGATGAAGCTGGTGCCGATCGCCGGCTACGCGGGCGGCCTGGACGCGGCGCGCTTTCTGATCCTTCCGGTCATGCTGTCGCTGCTGTCGCGCCTGGGCGGTGAGTCGCGCCTGTACCGCGCGATGCTGCTGGAGGAGATCGGCAAGGACTATGTGCGCACCGCTCGCGCCAAGGGACTAGCCGAGCATGTGGTGCTGTTCCGTCACGTGCTGCGCAATGCGCTGATTCCGATCATCACCAGCGCCGGCGCCTATCTGCCTTATGTATTTCTGGGCAGCCTGGTGTTCGAGAGCTTCTTCGGCATCCCCGGCCTCGGCGCATTCGTGATCGAAGCCATCGCGGGCCAGGATTTTGCGATCGTGCGCTCGATGGTGTTCCTCGGCGCGATGCTCTACATCGCCAGCTACGTGCTGATCGACGTGCTCTACACGCTGGTCGATCCGCGTGTGCGCCTGAGCTGAAGGTTGACCATGGGTTTCAAGATCGTTCTGTTGTGGACCGACGTGGCTCTGTACGCGTTGGTGGTCTCGCTTGCGTTCTACGTCTGGCGCATCCGCCACAACCCCAACGCCAAGGCCAACTGGATGAAGGTGCTGCGCGATCCGGCAGCGCTGAGTGCGCTGGCGGTGCTGCTGCTCTTCGTGGGTGTGGCGGTATTGGACAGCGTGCACTTCCGCCGCGCGCTGCCGCCTTCCCCCAGTGCACCCGCCGGCGAGGTGTTCTACGACGCGCGCACCCAGTCGCTGCTCGACCTGGTGCTGGCCAGGCAGGTGCGCATGCGCGAGGTGTCCTGGTCGGCGCCGCTGGCCACGCGTGGCTTCGCGAAGGAGAACGTCCAGCACGACGGGCGCATGGTGCGCGAGTACCCGCGACTGCAGTTCGGTGGCGCCCATTTGAAGGATCCTGATGCCGACGCCATGTCCGACATTCGGCTGCGCGGCGCGAAGGGTGTGCTCGGCGGGCTGCTTGCATTCGCGCTGTGCGTGGCCGTCACGGTGGCGCTGCTGGCCCGCAGCCATGGCGGCTGGCGCAACGCCTTGCTCGATCTGGCCCAGGGGCGCACCGAGTATCCACTGCGCCCGCTGATGGGCACGCTGCTCGCGATCTGCCTGGTGAGCGGGCCGGTGATCGCGCTGATGGACGTCTACCATGTGTTCGGCACCGACCGAACCGGCAACGACGTGCTGTTCCAGGCGCTGAAGAGTGTGCGCACCGCGTTCGTGATCGGCACGCTGGCCACGATCGCCACCTTGCCGTTCGCGATCGTGCTGGGCGTGCTGGCCGGCTACTTCAAGGGCTGGGTCGACGAGGCCATCCAGTACCTCTACACCACGCTCAGTTCGGTGCCCAACGTGCTGCTGATCGCCGCGTGCGTGCTGATGGTGCAGGTGTACCTCGACAAACACCCGGAGATGTTCGAGACCGGCGCCGAGCGCTCCGACATCAAGATCTTCCTGCTCTGCGTGATCCTGGGCTTGACGGGCTGGGCCACGCTGTGCCGCCTGGTACGCGGCGAGACGCTGAAGCTGCGCGAGCTCGACTACGTGCAGGCTGCCACCGCCTTCGGCGTCAGCCCGGCGCGCATCATGTCGCGCCACATCCTGCCCAACGTGATGCACCTGGTGCTGATCACCACCGTGCTGTCGTTCTCCGACCTGATCCTGTACGAAGCCGTGCTTACCTAGGTGGGCGTCGGCGTGGACCCGTCGATGAACAGCTTCGGCGGCATGATCAACCTGGCGCGCAGCGAGATGTCGCGTGACCCGGTGGTGTGGTGGTCGTTCATGGCCGCCTTCGCTTTCATGGTGGTGCTCGTGCTCGCGGCCAACCTGTTTGCCGACGGTGTACGTGACGCGTTCGACCCGCGCTCGCGCAGCTTCCGTCCACGCCTGCCACGGCGCCAGCCGAAGGTGCCGCCGGCTGCGGCGGCCGCGACGGCGGGCGAACCCCTGTTGACGAAGTAAGGCGAGGGCCGGCAGATGCTGCTGATCGACGATCTCAAGGTGGCGCTGGACGCCGACGCCGGCATGGTGAAGGCACTGGACGGCGTGCGCCTGACGCTGCAGCGCGGCGAGACCTTTGCGCTGGTGGGCGAATCCGGCTGCGGCAAGAGCATGACCGCGCTGGCGCTGATGCGACTACTGCCCGAGAACGGCCGCATCACGCAGGGCCGCTATGACCTGGAAGGCGAGGACGTGCTGGCGCTGCCCGAGGCGCGCATGCGCAGCATTCGGGGCGGGCGCATCGGCATGATCTTCCAGGAGCCGGCGACCAGCCTGAACCCGGTGATGAGGGTGGGCGACCAGATCATCGAGGCCATCGAAGCCCACACCGACTTGCGCGGCGCCGCCGCGCGCGAAAAGGCCATCGAATGGCTTGATCGGGTCGGCATTCCGCAGCCCGAGCGCCGCATCGACGAATATCCGTTCCGGTTGTCCGGCGGCCAGAAGCAGCGCGTCATGATCGCGATCGCGCTGGCCGCGGAGCCGGAGTTCCTGGTGGCCGACGAGCCGACCACGGCGCTGGATGTCACGATCCAGAAGCAGATCCTCGATCTGCTGAAGGATCTGCAGCGCGAGCGTGGCCTCGGCCTGCTGCTGATCACGCATGACCTCGGCGTGGTGGCCGGCATGGCGCACCGCGTGGCGCTGATGTACGCAGGCCAGATCGTGGAGGTGGCGCCTGCCGACGAGTTTTTCGCGGCGCCCAAGCACCCGTATGCGCGGCTTCTGCTGAAGGCGCTGCCGGACGCCGAAAAGCGCAACGAGTCCCTGGCCGCGATCCCGGGGACCGTGCCGCCGCTGTGGATGGAGTTCACCGGTTGCCGCTTCGCGCCGCGCTGCGACCGCGCGACCTCGCTGTGCCCGCACACGCCTCCGCCGCTGTTCCCGGACCGGCCCACGCACAGCGTGCGCTGCCTTTGGTACAGCGATCGGCAGGCGATGGAAGCCGCGTCCCCGCAGCCGGCGGTGGCCATCGAGCCGGTGCCGGCAGCGCAGCCGCGGGCGGATGTCTCGCTGGTCCCGCTGCTCGACGTGGATCACCTGCGCGTTCGCTTCCCCGTGCGCGGTGGCGTGATGCAGCGGACCCGGGCGTATTTCAATGCGGTGGACGGCGTATCGTTTCGCATCGCCTCCGGCCAGACACTGGCGCTCGTGGGCGAGTCCGGCTGCGGCAAGACGACCACAGGCAAGGCGGTCGTTCAGTTGCTGCGCAACGTGGCCACCATCGACGGCGAGGCGCGGCTGGAAGGGCAGAACCTGTTTGCGCTCGAGGGCGATGCGCTGCGCAATGCGCGGCGCGACATCCAGATCATCTTTCAGGATCCATTTGCCTCGTTGAATCCGCGCATGCGCATCTACGAGGTGCTGGAGGAAGGCCTGGTGGCCCTGCGGCCGGAGCTCGACATGGCGCAGCGCCGTCAGCGGCTGGAGGAACTGGCCGACCAGGTAGGGCTGCGCCGGGACGCCATGGCCCGCTACCCCCACGAGTTCTCGGGCGGCCAGCGACAGCGCATCGCCATCGCGCGGGCACTCGCGGTGCGGCCCAAGCTGATCATCTGCGACGAGCCCACCTCGGCGCTCGATGTCTCGGTCCAGGCACAGATCCTGAACTTGCTTAGACAACTGCAGCGCCAACTTGGTGTCTCGTACCTCTTCATCACGCACAACATTGGTGTGGTGGAGTACATCGCCGACAACGTGGCGGTGATGCAGGCGGGGCGGGTGGAGGAGCAGGGCAGCTGCGAGCAGGTGCTCGGAAACCCGCAGAGCGCCTACACCAAGACCCTTCTCGCGGCGGTGCCACGGGTGGTGCGCGCCGCCTGACGCACCAGGGTGTTGCGCGGCCCCAACGAGGCAGTGCACCCCGTCCTAGGCATATCCCCCTAGAGCCCGGTGCCCCTCGCCCAGGAAGGCCGCTTCCTCGCTGCGCCGGAGGGCTTGCTTTCCCTCGTGTAGCGAGGTGTTGCGGGCGGTCGAAGGCCGATGCCTAGACAAGTGCGCTGCCACCCCTCCATTTCCTTAGTGAGTTTCCCTAGGCGGGTCGCAAACACCCCTTGCGGACAATCGTTCACATGCCGTCTGAGACGGGACACAACCGGTTCACAAAGCCGGTCTGCGTCTTGCTTTGCGGCTGGGTCTATCGATCAACCTTTCGGGTCAAGGAGTCTTCATGTTTCGTAGAACGAAAATTTGCACGGCGGCGTTGCTGGCGATCGGGGGTGTTGCCGCGCTGCCAGCAATGGCGCAGGACGCAGGGGTCCAGCGCATCGAAATCACGGGTTCGGCAATCAAGCGCATCGACGCTGAGACCGCCGTGCCGGTGACGGTGTTCAAGGCTGAGGATCTGAGGAACCAGGGCGTCACCAGCATCGAACAGGCGATCTCGATGCTTTCGAGCAGCCAGTCGCAGCAAGGTACCAGCCAGTCGGTCGGCGCCGGCACGGGCGGTGCCGCTTTCGCCGACATGCGCGGCCTGGGCCAGAACAAGACGCTGATCCTGTTGAACGGTCGACGCATCGCCGACAACGCGATCGACGGCTCGGCGCCCGACCTGAACATGATCCCGTTTGCCGCGCTGGAGCGCATCGAAGTGCTGCGCGACGGTGCCTCGTCGCTGTACGGTACCGATGCCATCGGCGGCGTGATCAACTTCATCACGAAGAAGAACATGCAGGGCGGCCAGATCACGCTGGAGGCGTCCAAGCCCAAGGGCGCAGGCGGGAAGTCCGCCAACGCGAATATCGGCTTTGGCTTCGGCGACCTGGACAACAACAGGTTCAACGTCATGGGGGTGGTTGACTTCCAGAAGCAGGACGCGATCGCCGCTTCCCAGCGCGACTTCGCCAATTCGGGTTTGAAGCCCAGCCTGGGCCTCGCCAAGTCTTCGTTCGTGCCCTTCCCCGCCACCTACTTCTGGAGTGACGGCACCCTCGTGGTCCCGGGCGACCCGACCAAAGGCGTGAACTACTTCGGTGCCAATGCCTCGGCGCCGGACTGCAACTCCAACGCCTTCATCTTCCCGACCGGCGACGGCACGACCTGCCGCTACGACTACGTGAAGTGGGTGGACCTGGTGCCGAAGTCGCAGCGTGAGTCGGCACTGCTCAGGGGAACCCTGAAGATCGGCGAGAACCACCAGGCGGGGCTGGAGTACTTCTTCACCCGCAGCGTCGTCGACACGGTGATCGCGCCGGTCCCGAGTGCCTTCATCGTGGATCCGGGCACCAAGTACTACCCTGGTGCGGGCATCACGCCCTCGCCGTCGCCGACGATCGACCCGACGCAGCCGATCTATACCTACTGGCGTTCGGTCCCGGCGGGTCCGCGCCAGGGCCGCACCACCAACACGCAGCAGCGCCTGCTGGCCACGATGGAGGGCACGTTCGGCTCCTGGGACTACAACGCTGGCCTGGCCTACAACCAGAACAAGATCGACGATCGCCTGACCGGCGGCTACGTCGATGACACGATCATCGCCGCCGGTGCGGCCAACGGGTCGTTCAATCCGTTCTCCGACCAGCTTGATGCTGCCAGCCAGGACTTCATCAACAGCGCCAAGGTCACTGGGCGCCTGCAGACCGCGAAGGGTGAAACCACGAGCCTCGACGCTCACGCGAGCCGTGAAGTCGGCGACTGGTTCGGTTCTGGGCGTTCGTCGGCGCTGGCCGTCGGCGCCGAGGTTCGTCGCGAGAAGTTCTCCGACGTTGCCAACCGCTCGTTCGCGGAACTGGTGCAGTCGAGCTCCGGCTTCGACCCGGCCACCAACAGCGTGGGTTCGCGCAGCGTTTACGCGGCCTTCGTCGAGTTGAACGTGCCGGTCACCAAGACGCTCGAGTTCACCGGCGCTCTCCGTGACGACCATTACAGCGACTTCGGCAACACCATCAACCCGAAGGTGTCGATGCGCTTCCAGCCACTCAAGCAGTTGCTGCTCCGTAGCTCATACAGCACCGGCTTCCGCGCGCCGTCGCTGTACGAGCTGAATGCGCCCATCACCTATACCAACACCGCCAATTCGTGGAACGATCCGGTGCGCTGCCCGGGAGGCACCCCGCTGACCTCGGCGGACGCCAAGTACTGCAAGACGCAGTTCATCCTGCAAAACGGCGGCAACCCGAATCTCAAGCCCGAGAAGTCGAAGAACTTCACCCTCGGTCTCGTCGTGGAGCCGGTTGCCGGCACCAGCGTGGGGGTCGACATGTGGTGGATCAAGCTCCAGCACCAGATCTCCGGGCTGCCGGAAGAGTTGATCTTCAACGACCCGACGAAGTATGCGGGCCTGTTCATCCGCAACCCGGCGGGGCTCTTGACCACCCTGGGTACCGACTGCCCAGGCACCAACTGCGGATACATCGTCGATACCCAGAGCAACCTCGGCGGCACGAACACCAACGGTGTTGACCTGAACATCGCGTCGCACGTGAAGGCGGGCGCGTTGGGCAATTTCAACTTCGACCTCACGGGCACGTACGTCACGAAGTACGAGTACCAGCAGGAAGAAGGGGGTGCCTGGCTGCAGAACGCCGGCGTGTACTCGGGCTCGGGTGCGATCTTCCGTTGGTCGCACACCGCCAACATGTCTTGGAACAAGGACGTCTGGACGTTGGGCCTGACCAACCACCACAAGTCGCACTACCAGGACCAGAACGACCCGAGTCAGGTCGATGCTGCACACCGGAATCACCTGGTTGGCACGTACTCCACCTGGGACGTTTACGGCACCTGGGCCGGCTTCAAGGGTTTGGCCCTCACGCTTGGTGTGCGCAATGTGTTCGACACGGATCCGCCGGCGTCGAACCAGGGCGCGACGTTCCAGCAGGGCTACGATCCGCGCTACACCGACCCGACGGGTCGCGCTTACTACGCGCGCGCTTCCTACACCTTCTGATCTCGTCGCACCCGAGCGGACCGCAAGGCCCGTTCGGAAGCAACAGGACGGGCCCGCTGCCGAAAGGTGGCGGGCCTTTTTTTCGCCCTATGTGATTGGCCGACCCAACGCGGCAGCCAGCGGCGCAATGTGCGAGCGGTAGTGTCGCCAGCGCCCGCATGAGCTCGAATAGAGGGGCCGTCTGACTTGCCATACGCTTGGCGTTTGAACCGAGCGCTTTGCCTGGTGAAAGTCCACGCAGGCGTCGTCCCAATCGAGTCCGACGAAGCGCAGGATTTGAGCGATCTGCGCCTGCGGATCGCTGATCAGGGCCTCGTAGCTCACGTCCAGAATGTCTGCGCCGTATTGCGTCTTCCACTTCGACATGAGCTCTTCATACAACTGGTACCAGTGGGCGATGTCGAGCAGGTCCGACGCGTACGTCTGCGATAGATCGAAGTGAGTGAAGAATACTGATAGGCAGGTGTCGAGTGGATCGCGAACGGTGTGGATGATCTTCGCCGCCGGAAACAGCCGTTTGATGAGGCCCACGTGCAGGAAGTTGTCCGGGCGCTTGTCCGTGAACACCCGCGCGCCAGGATAGAGCGTGCCGACGGAGCGCAGGTAGTACTCGCGCGCGGCCGCCAGGGCGCGGGCGTCGCGCGGAATCCCCCCCTTGCCAACGTGTGCCCAGAGATCCTGACCAACCCGGGGGATGAGATCCAGCTCGCCGCCCGCGGTGACTTCGGGATGGCTCGAGAGGATGGTTTCCACCAGCGTGGAGCCGGAACGAAACATGCCGCAGATGAAGACCAGCCGGGGTTCCTGTGGATCTGGCGGCTGCGGGGACTCTTGATCGCCCCCGAACCATTCGGGCAGACGTCTCAACCAACTCTCCCATGCAGGACGATCGTAGCCTCGCCACCCGGGAGGCGCTGTGGCTCGACTGGCTTGGTTCGCACGTGAATAGGCGAGGAACGCCTCGTCGTACGCACCTGCTTCGTCCAGCGCTTTGCCGAGCGCAAACCCGAGCGCAGCCCGATCGGCCACAGGTCGATGGGTATCCGATGCGGCCTCGCGAAGTCGAGCCACGAGCGGATCGCCGGCGCTCTTGGCCTTCTTCACGTTGGCGAGATGGGTCAGAGCCAATGCGTGGGACGGATCGATCGAAAGCGCGCGCTCGTATGACGCGCTCGCCTCGTCACGCCGCCCCATTTGCTCGGCCACCCTGCCCAGGTCGATCCATGCCGGGATATATCGATCATTGCAGAGCACTGCCGAACGCAGCGCGCCTTCGGCCTCCTGCGGCCTGGCAAGTTGCTCCGCGAGAATCAAGGCCTTGTTGCGCCAGGCCTCCTCGGCCCCGCCAACCCCGAAGTCGATCGCGCGTTCGTAGCACGCCACGGCGTCGACGAACTGCCCGGTGGTCTGCAGCAGATAAGCCAAGTTGAACCAGCCGTCTGCAAATTGCGGAGACACGGCAAGAAGTTCGCGATACGCGAGGATCGCCTCCTGATGGCGGCCCGCTTCCAGCAGTGCTTCAGCCCGGGCCCTCAGTGCGTCGGTGCGCGCTTGACTTCGGGAGGGATCGCCGGAATTGCGATACGTGTCATTCGACATAGGTGGAACGCAACCAAGAGATGTGAGTCACCGGCACTATGACATTGGCCGAACGCGCGGTGAAGCTTCGAGGAAGGCGACGCGAATCGCAGTGACGCCGGCTTCACGGAGCTTCGGGCCGATCGAACAATCCCCGCACGCTGAGCAGTCGGTAAAGGCTCTCCACGGCCCCCTCGGCCGTTTGGCGCGTCGTGTCGATGCGGATTTCCGGGTGCTCGGGCACTTCGTACGGGGAATCGATGCCCGTGAAATTGGCCAGCTCGCCGCGGCGAGCCTTCTTGTACAGCCCTTTCACGTCGCGCGCCTCGGCCACCTCGAGTGGTGTGTCGACGAACACCTCGATGAACTCGCCGTCCCCCATCAGTTCACGCGCCATGCGCCGCTCGGCGCGGAACGGGGAGATGAAGGCGGTGATCACGATGATGCCCGCGTCGGACATCAGTCTTGCGACCTCGGCCACCCGACGGATGTTCTCGACTCGATCTGCAGCGGTGAAACCGAGGTCCTTGTTCAAGCCATGGCGTACGTTGTCGCCATCCAGGAGGTAAGTGCGCATGCCCAGAGCGTGGAGCCTCTTCTCCAAAAGGTTGGCGATCGTCGACTTGCCCGCGCCCGACAATCCCGTGAGCCAGACGACGCCGCTGCGGTGCCCATTCAGCCGCTGTCGTGCAGTCTTGTCGACTTCCACCGCTTGCCAGTGGACGTTGTCCGCGCGCCGTAGTGCGAATCGCAGCATACCGGCGCCGACGGTGTCGTTCGAGAAGCGATCGATCAGGATGAAGCCGCCTGTGTCCCGGTTGGTCTCGTAGGGATCGAACGCCACCGGGCGGTCCAATTCCAGCTCCACCACGCCGATCTCGTTCAGCTCGAGCTTCTCGGCAGCCACGTGCTCCAGTGAGTTCACGTTGAGCTTGTACTTCAGCGGCAGGATGGTCGCCGTGGCGGTCCTCGTGCCGATCTTCATCAGGTAGCTGCGGCCGCGCAGCATCGGCTGGTCATGCATCCACACGACCGTGGCTTCGAATTGGTCCGCCACCTCCGCCGGGGCATCGGATGCGCAGATCACGTCACCGCGCGAGACGTCGATCTCGTCGGCGAGCGTCAGCGTCACGCTCTGGTGAGCGACGGCTTGTTGAAGGTCGCCATCTGCGGTGACGATGCGCGAGACCATGCTCTCGCGGCCAGACGGCTGAACTCGCACGCGCTGCCCCGGCCGGACGGCGCCGCCTGCAACCGTGCCGGCAAAGCCTCGAAAGTCGGGGCTCGGGCGGTTGACCCATTGCACAGGCATCCGGAACGCAGAGCGGTGTAACCGCTGCTCGTCGATTTCCACCGTTACCAAGTGGTGCATCAGCGTCGGGCCCGCGTACCACGGCGTGTTGGCGCTCTTCTCGACGATGTTGTCGCCCCGCATGCCGGAGGTGGGAATCAGCAAGACGCTTTCGACTCCGATCTGCGAGGCGAACGTTCGATACTCGGATTCGATACGAGCGAAAGCCTCCCGGGAGTAGTCGACGAGATCCATCTTGTTGACGGCCACCACGATGTGGCGGATCCCGAGCAGCTTGGCGAGGAAGCTGTGGCGCCGTGTCTGTGGGAGCACCCCCTTGCGCGCATCGATCAGCACGATCGCGAGGTCCGCCGTGGAAGCGCCGGTCACCATGTTGCGCGTGTACTGCTCGTGGCCCGGCGTGTCGGCGACGATGAACTTGCGCCGGTCGGTGTAGAAGAACCGGTAGGCGACGTCGATGGTGATGCCCTGTTCGCGCTCGGCTGCGAGGCCGTCGAGCAGCAAGGCATAGTCGATCTCGCCTCCACACGTGCCGAGCTTCCTCGAATCGGTCTCCAGCGCTGCGAGTTGGTCCTCGAACAGCATCTTCGATTCGTACAGCAGCCGTCCGATGAGCGTGCTCTTGCCGTCGTCGACACTGCCGCAGGTGATGAAACGCAGCAGGCTCTTGTGCAAGTGCCGGAGCAGGTATGCCTCGATGTCGGTCACGACGAAGTCGCCGCCGTGCGCCATCAGAAGTACCCCTCTTGCTTCTTTGCTTCCATCGATGCCGCGCCATCATGGTCGATCACGCGACCCTGCCGTTCGGAGGTCGTCGTCAGCAGCATCTCCCGGATGATCTGCGGGAGGGTCATCGCGTCGGACTCCACTGCACCGGTGAGCGGATAGCAGCCGAGCGTGCGGAACCGAACCGTCTTGAGGGTTGGCCTTTCGCCGGCCTTCAGCCGGAATCGCTCGTCGTCCACCATGATCAGTGCGCCGTCGCGCTCGACCACTGGCCGAGGGGCGGCGAAGTACAGCGGCACGATCGGCACCTTCTCGAGGTGGATGTACTGCCATATGTCCAGCTCGGTCCAGTTGGAGATCGGGAACACCCGCATCGACTCCGACTTGGACTTGCGTGCGTTGTAGAGGCGCCAAAGTTCTGGGCGCTGGTTCTTCGGGTCCCAGTGATGCGAGGCTGTGCGGAATGAAAAGACGCGCTCCTTTGCCCGACTCTTCTCCTCGTCGCGCCGGGCACCGCCCAAGGCAGCATCGAAGCGGTACTTGTCCAGCGCCTGCTTCAGTCCCTGCGTCTTCCACATGTCCGTGTGCACTCGCGGTCCGTGGTCGAAGGGATTGATGCCAAGAGCCTCGGCCTCCGGATTCCGGTGGACGATCAGCTCGAAGCCGAACTCACGCGCCATGCGGTCGCGCATGGCGTACATGTCCTGAAACTTCCACGTGGTGTCCACATGCAGCAGCGGGAAGGGCAGTGGGGCCGGGTAGAAGGCCTTCATCGCCAAGTGCAGCATTACCGCACTGTCCTTTCCGACCGAGTAGAGCATGACGGGGCGCTCCACCTCGGCTACCACCTCCCGCATGATGTGGATGCTCTCGGCCTCTAGGCGTTGCAGGTTCGTCAATGCCGACATCGGGTCTCCGTCGTCGCGACCTTCGCTCGCAACATGCGGGCGCTGCAGTTTCGCTTGTAGCGGCCGCGTTATCTCGGCGCCAAGCGAATCGCGCCGTCCAGCCGGATCACCTCGCCGTTGAGCATTTCGTTGGTGATGATCTGCTGCACCAGTTTCGCGTAATCCTTCGGGGTACCCAAGCGGCTTGGAAACGGCACGCTGGCAGCCAGAGCGTCCTGCACGTCCTGCGGCATCGAGAACAGCATCGGCGTACCAAAGATGCCGGGCGCGATCGTCATGTTGCGGATTCCATTGCGGGCCAGATCCCGCGCAATCGGCAGCGTCATGCCGACCACGCCGCCCTTCGAGGCGGAGTAGGCGGCCTGCCCGATCTGCCCGTCAAAGGCGGCCACGCTGGCCGTGCTGATCATGACGCCGCGCTCGCCGGTGGATTCGGGGTCATTTCGGCACATCGCCTCGGCCGAAAGGCGGATCATGTTGAAGCTGCCGACCAGGTTCACGGTGACCACCTTCGTGAACAGCGCCAGGGGGTGCGCGCCGTCCTTGCCCACGGTCTTCACGGCCGGGGCGATGCCGGCGCAGTTCACCAGCCCCATCAGCTTGCCCATCGACACTGCCTTCGCCACCACGGCTTGGCCATCGGCCTCCTGGCTGACGTCGCACTTGACGAAGGCTGCGGCATCGCCCAGCTCTGCGGCCAAGGCCTGGCCCTTGTCGGCCTGCAGGTCCGCCAGCACCACCTTGCCGCCCTGAGCGACCAGCATGCGCGCCGTGCCTTCCCCCAGGCCTGAGGCGCCGCCCGTCACGATGAATACCTTGCCTGCGATGTCCATGGAGCTTCTCCTGTTGAATTGACGTTGACGTAAACGTCAATTCTCGATGAAAAGAGGCCGCCTCGAAAGGCGGCCGCCGTTGCGTTGAGGTGTTGCTGTCAGCCCAGAGCCTGCAGCGCTCGCGCAGTGATCTCGTCGACGCTTCCCATGCCGGAAATGCGGCGGTACCGCGGTGCCTGCGGATCCCCGCTGGCGGCCCATTGCGAGTAGTAGTCGACCAGTGGCCGGGTCTGGCTGTGATACACCTCGAGCCGCTTGCGCACGGTGTCTTCGAGGTCGTCGACGCGCTGGATCAGGTCTTCACCGGTGAGGTCGTCCTTGCCGTCCAGCTTGGGTGGATTGAAGCGCACGTGGTAGGTGCGGCCAGAGGCCACGTGCACCCGGCGGCCGCTCATGCGCTCGATGATGGCTTGGTCGGGCACGTCGATTTCGAGCACTACGTCGAGCTTGACGCCGGCGCTCTTCATTGCATCGGCTTGCGGGATCGTGCGTGGAAAGCCATCGAACAGGAAGCCGTTTGCACAATCAGGTTGCGCGATGCGTTCCTTGACGAGGCCGATGATGATGTCGTCGCTGACAAGGCCGCCGGAGTCCATCACCTTCTTCGCCGCCACGCCGAGCGGCGTACCTGCCTTTACTGCGGTGCGCAGCATGTCGCCGGTGGAGATTTGCGGAATGCCGTACTTCTGGCAAATGAAGGCGGCCTGCGTGCCCTTTCCGGCGCCTGGCGCCCCCAGCAGAATCAGTCTCATCGGTGTCCTCAGTGTTGTGATGCTTGCCGTCCGCCGCCGACGGGGGGCGCGCGCGGAGCAGAGGTGGCGAAGAGAATAACATGCGCCTCCCTGCGGAAAACTGACGTCGCTTCAGCCGAAGGCGGCCCTTACGCGGGCCAGATCTGCAGGGGTGTCGACGCCGGCGCCGGGGGCCGTGGCGCTCACGTGTACCGCGATCCGTTCTCCATGCCACAGCACGCGCAACTGTTCCAGCGCTTCGGTGCGTTCCAATGGCGCCGGGCTGAGCTGAGGAAAGCGGCGCAGGAACCCAGCGCGATAGGCGTACAGGCCCACATGCCTCAACGGCAAGGGAAGCGGCAGGGCCGGCGCAGATGGCGTGCTGCCATCGCGCAGCCAGGGAATGCAGGCCCGGCTGAAGTACAGCGCGCGGCCAGCGGCATCCAGCACCACTTTCACCACGTTCGGGTTGGTGAAGTCGTCCAGCGTGTGAATGGGGTGGGCGGCGGTGCTCATCACGCAGTCGGGCCGTTCGTCGAGCAACGCGGCGCAGGCGTCGATCAGGAGCGGGTCGATCAGCGGTTCATCGCCTTGCACGTTGACGATACGCTCGTCGCCGTCCCAGCCGAGCAGTTGGCACGCCTGCGCGAGCCGGTCGCTGCCGCTCGGGTGGTCCTTGCGCGTCAATACCGCCTGAACGCCGTGCAAGGCACAAGCGTCGAGGATGCTCTCGTCATCCGCAGCGACCACCACTTGCAAGGCTTGCGACAAGGCCGCGCGTTCGGCCACGCGCACGACCATCGGCAGCCCGGCGATGTCGGCCAGTGGCTTGTTGGGCAGTCGGGTGGAGGCGAGTCGCGCTGGGATCAGGACGCGAAAACCCATGGGCTCACACCTGTGGCACAGGTGCGGCGGGCGCGGGGTCGAGCGAGCGCGCTTCCTGTTCGAGCATCACGGGGATGCCGTCACGCACGGGGAAGGCCACGCGATCGGCGTGGCAGGCCAACTCGGGCTGCCCCGGCGCCTCGTTGCGCAACACCTCGAGCGGCCCTTTGCAGATCGGACAAACCAGCAGGTCGATCAAGCGATGGTCAAGCGTCATGGCGATGCAGGGCGAGGGAGGTGGTGCGGAGAATGCGCTGCGCCTCGGCAACAAACGCGGCGGGAAGGCGCAAGTCTAGCGCTACCACCCACACGCGGGTGCTGCCTTGGGCCAGTGGATGCAGCTTGATCGCGTCCTTCTCGGTCACCAGTACGTCGGTGGTCGCGGCCGGCCAGGGGATGCGCCTAAAGGCATGATGATCGCGTAGGGGCAGACGCTCTATCTGCAGGCCCTCGGCTTCCAACATGTGGAAGAAGCGCTCCGGGTGAGCCATGCCGGCGGCGGCGAGCACACGGCGGCCGCGCAGCGCATGCAGCGTGGCCAGCGAAGGCGATTGACCGCGCCACCAGTCGCCTAGCGCAGCCGCACCTGCAAGCCGTCGCACGGCGATGCAGCCAGGCAGCGGTGTGCTGGCATGGGCCGCGTTGTAAACCACCAGCGTGTGGGGCGGCAGCGCGTTAGGCAGGGGTTCCCGCAAAGGGCCTGCAGGCAGCAGCAGGCCGTTGCCGACGCCGCGATCGTCGAACACCAGCACTTGCAGTTGCCGGGCAAGGCGGTGATGCTGCAGTCCGTCGTCGGAGATGAGCAGGTCGACCTGGGGATGCGCGCTGCACAGGGCTCGCGCGGCTGCCACTCGATCGCGCCCCACGAACACCGGCGCGGCCGTGCGCAGATGGATCAGCAGCGGCTCGTCGCCGACCTCCTGCGCGGTGTTGCGTGTTGTCACCGGCCGCACCTCGTCGCCCTTACGGCCGTAGCCGCGAGAAATGACGCCGGGTGTCCAGCCTGCATGGCGCAATGCGTGCACCAGCGCGATGACGGTGGGTGTCTTCCCCGCCCCGCCGACTACGAGATTGCCCACCACCAGCACCGGCACGTTCAACGATGGCGCTGACGTCTTGCTCGCAGCCCGGCTCATCAGCCGATACACCGCCGACAGCGGACGCAACACCTGGCTCAGGCTGCGCGGCGCAGGGCGCCACCATTCACGCTGCAGGCGCTCGGCAAGCACGCCCATCCCTTGCGACCTCAGGGCGAGCCGCCACCGTTGCCTTGCGTGGCAAAGGTCAGGCGCGGCAAGCCGGCGCGGCGGGCGGCATCGAGCACGTTGATCACGGCCTGGTGCGCGGCCGTGGCGTCGGCCGACACGATGACTACCGGATCTTTCTGGCCTTCGGCGGCCGCCGCGAGCTCGGAGGTCAGCACGTCCACGCTGCGGCCTTCCACAGGCTTGTGATTCACGACGTAGCGGCCGTCGGCCGATACCGCCACGACGATCTCTGCCGGGCGGTCTCTCAGCTTGTCCGCTTCCGCTGTCGGCAACGTGACCTGCAGCTCGGTGAAGCGCGAGTAGGTGGTCGACAGCATCAGGAAGATCAGGATCACGAGCAGCACGTCGATGAACGGGATCAGGTTGATCTCCGGTTCATCCGGCCGGTGCCTGCGGAAATTCATCGTGCGGCCTTCCGTCAGCTGCGGCCGGCGAAGCGCATCAGGTGCGGCACGAGCCGCTCCGCTGCCTGCTCCATCTCGATGGTGAACTCGTCCACCCGACCGCGGAAATAGCGGTAGAACATGAGCGACGGGATCGCGACGATCAGACCGAGGGCGGTGTTGTACAGCGCCACGGAGATGCCGTGGGCAAGCAGGGCAGGGTTGTTGCCTCCGGTGGGCGACTGCGATCCGAAGATGTCGATCATGCCCACCACCGTGCCAAAGAGGCCCAGCAGTGGTGCGACAGCGGCAATGCTGCCCAAGGTGTTCAGGTAGCGCTCCAGGCGATGCACTGCCGCGCGTCCGGCGCTCTCGAACGCCTGACGCAGAGCCTGCTCCGTGATGCGAGGGTCGGCGATCACGCTTCGCACGCCATGCGCCAACACGACACCGAGCACCGAACTCGCGGCGAGCTTGTTCACGACATCGGCCGACGGCAAGCTGTTGCGCGTGACAGTGACCACCTCATCGGCGAGCGACGGTGGCGACACGCGCGCGGACCGGAGACTGGATAGGCGCTCGATGATGAGCGCAAGTGCAACGACGGAGCACAGGATCAGCGGCCAGATCGGCCAGCCGGCGGCTTGTATGATCGAAAACAAAAGCAGTCCCCTCCGAGCAGCGGCGGCATCAGCGACGCGCGATTATGTCGCCCCCGATGGCTCCTCGGCGCAAGGCGTTGCGCTTCCGTAGATGTCTCCGCGGAAATGGATCGCGACCTGCCGGAACTGTTGCGCGTTCACCGCGCGAAGTCCACCGCTGCTGTGGACAACTTTGTGGGAAACCCGCTCCGGCGGCCCGCAAAGCCGCGAGTTTTCTTGGGTCGGGCTAGATTGCCTAAAGTTTGAGCAGAAAAAACTCCTTGAAAATCAACCACTTGCTCCACCGTGACAGTGCTGTGACATGCAAGATGCCCGGCCAGGCCCGTATTGACGCGCTTGTGGAGTTCTGGCATCCGGGCGCACTCGGGTTTGCTGTGTGAATGCGTTCGAAGGCGGGGCTGGAACGCGCCAGGTATGGGGCGTCTCGGCGCTTCTCTTGGCCGCGAACGACGCGCTTCAGGCGCGTTTCGGCGCGTGTGCCGTGCGTGGCGAGCTTTCGGGCTTTTCGCGCGCCGCCAGTGGTCATTGCTACTTCAACCTCAAGGATGCCAACGGCGGGGCTGCGTCGCTGCGCTGCGCGATGTTCCGGCGTGCCGCGGCGTTGCTGGACTTCGCTCCGAAAGATGGGCAGCAGGTCGAACTGCGGGGCCGCATCGCGGTGTACGAGGCGCGCGGTGAACTGCAACTCGTCGTGGAGGCGATGCAGCGGGTGGGCGCCGGCACGCTCTATGAGGAATTCTTGCGGCTGAAGGCACGCCTTGAGGCGCAGGGGCTCTTCGACGCCGCCCGCAAACGGCCGCTGCCCACCTATCCCCGAGCGATCGGTGTCGTCACCTCGCTCGCCGCGGCCGCGTTGCGCGATGTGCTCACGGCCCTCCAGCGGCGTGCACCGCAACTGCAGGTGATCGTCTACCCCACTGCAGTGCAGGGCGCCGACGCGCCGCCGGCGATCGTCGAGGCGCTTGCCCTGGCGGCGCGCCGTGCCGAGGTGCAGACGCTGATCCTTTGCCGCGGTGGCGGATCGCTGGAAGACCTGTGGGCGTTCAACGACGAGCGCGTGGTGCGGGCGGTGGCGGCGTCGCCGATTCCGCTCGTCTGTGGCGTCGGACATGAAACCGACGTGTCATTGGCCGACCTCGCCGCCGACCTCCGTGCAGCGACGCCCACCGCAGCGGCGGAGCTGGCGGCGCCCGAGCGCCAGGCCCTGGTGGCCGCCCTCGCGCATTTCGAACAGCGCGTCGGCCGCGCACTGCGACGCCTCCTCGAGGGGCAGGCATTGCGGCTCGACCAGCTTGCGTTGCGACTGGCGCGGCCAGGGCAGGCCCTGGCACGGCATACCCATCTGCTCACGACTCATGGCCAGCGTCGCCGCCAGGCGATCGCCGCCTACCTGCGCCTTCAGCAGCGTCAGCAGCACGACATGGCGGGCAGGCTGAAGCGCGCGGAGCACACCTCCTTGCAGCGCGCAGTGCAGCGGGTGGAGGCGCTGCAGGCCCGCCTGCACGCGCTCGATCCGCGCCGCGTGCTCGCGCGCGGCTATGCGTGGGTGCAGGACACCCAGGGGCGCGCCGTCGTGTCCGCACAGGCGTTGCAGGCCGGCCAGCGGGTGCAGGCCGTGTGGAACGATGGGCGGGCAGAGGCTGAACTCCTGCAGGTTTGGCAGGAGCCGGCCCCCGGCGCTGATGACGGCAGGGGCTTGAGCTAAAACTGCGGCAAGCTGTGACAAGCTGCCTAGAATGCCGCGGTTCTCGCACCGGGGCCGCTTCGCCGCAGAAGCGGCTCCATCCGCCACAAGTCGAAAGGATTCCTGATGGAACACACTCTGCCTCCGCTGCCGTTCCCGCACGACGCGCTTGCGCCGCACATGAGCCGGGAGACGCTCGAGTACCACCACGACAAGCATCACAACGCCTATGTCGTGAACTTGAACAACCTGCAGAAGGGCACCGAGTTCGAGAGCATGGGTCTCGAGGACATCATCAAGAAGGCCTCGGGTGGCATCTACAACAACGCCGCCCAGGTGTGGAACCACACCTTCTTCTGGAATTGCCTCAAACCCAACGGCGGTGGCGAGCCGCAGGGCGCGCTGGGCCAGGCCATCAACGCGAAGTGGGGCTCCTATGCCGCGTTCAAGGAGGCATTCACGAAGTCGGCCGTGGGCAACTTCGGCTCCGGGTGGACCTGGCTGGTGAAGAAGGCCGACGGCTCGGTGGACATTGTCAACATGGGGGCGGCCGGCACGCCGCTGACCACGGGTGACAAGGCGCTGCTGACGATCGACGTTTGGGAGCACGCGTACTACATCGACTACCGCAACCTGCGCCCGAAATTCGTCGAGACCTTCCTCGACAAGCTCGTGAACTGGCAGTTCGCCGAGAAGAACTTCGCTTAAGGGTTTACTCCCACTGCCCCTCGGCCGGCCTCGAGCCGGCTTTTGCATGTCTTGGCTGCACAATTTGCAGCCATGCGAATCCTGCTGGTCGAAGACGACGCCGCGCTCAGCCTCGGAGTGGCCCGTGCACTGGAGCGCGAGGGCTGGAGGGTGGACGTGCTTGCCGACGGGGTTCAAGCCACCGCCGAGGGCCTGATCGCGCAGTTCGACCTGGCCGTGCTGGACCTCGGGCTGCCGCGCAAGGACGGCATGGAAGTGCTGCGCCACTGGCGCTCGCGCGGTGCCCGGCTGCCGGTGCTGCTGCTCACCGCGCGTGACGAACTGGGCGATCGGGTGCAGGGGTTGAATGCCGGTGCCGACGACTATCTCGTGAAGCCGTTCGACCTCGCGGAACTGGTCGCGCGGCTGCGTGCATTGAAGCGGCGCGCGGAAGGCCGAATCACAGAGACGCTGACGCTGGGCGAGCTGGTGCTGGACATCGCTCACCGCGAGCTGATGTACCGCGGCGCACGTGTGCGGGTGAGCCCGCGCGAGATGGCGCTGACCGAACTGCTGATGCACCGCGTTGGCCGGGTCGTGCCCAAGGAATCGATCGTGGCAGCGCTGTCGAGTTGGGAGTCCGACTTCAGCGAGAACTCGGTTGAGGTGTACATCCACCGCCTACGCAAGCGTTTTGCGGATCTCGGCGTCGTGATCAAGACGGTACGCGGTTTCGGCTATGTGATGGAGGCGGAGCCCGCAGCGCCCCAGGACGCCGCCACTTCGTGAACGCAAGCGGGGTAGCACACGGTCCCAGCATCCGCCGCCAGCTGCTGCGGCCTTTGATCTGGGTGTGGTTGCTCGGCACCGGGGCGGCAGTGGGCGGCGCCTACCTGCTGGCACGCAACAGCGCCCACGCCGCCTTCGACCGCAGCTTGCAGGACCAGTGCACGGCGCTCGCCGCTAAGGTGGTCTGGAGCGATCGCGGGCCGCTGCTCGACTTGACACGCCAGGCCCGTGAACTGGTCACATGGGATGCAGAGGATCGCAACAGCTATGCGATGGCTGACGCCGACGGCAACGTGCTGGCCGGCGACGGCGACGTGCCGATTCCGCCGAAGCGCAGCCGGCTGACCTTCGAGCGCCCGGTGCTGTTCGACGGCGTGTACGAGGGTGACCCTGTGCGCGGAGCAGTGTTCTCGGTGGCATCGCCAATGCTCGACCGGTCCGTGGCGATCGTCGTGGTCGAGACGCGGCACAAGCGCGATGCCCTCGTGCGCAGTCTCCAGCTGAGCATCGTGCTGCCCTCGCTGGCGCTCGGCACGCTCACCTTCATTCTGCTCGGCTGGGGAATCCGCCGCGGCGTGCAACCGCTGCGTGACGTCGCCAGCGAAGTAGCACGTCGCGATGCTGCCGACTGGAGTCCGTTGTCGCTGGAGCACGTGCCGTGGGAAGCGGTGCCGCTGATCGAGCGCATCAACATGTTGCTGGCCGACGTGCGGCAGACAGTCTCCCTGCAGCGCCGCTTCGTGGCCGATGCCGCGCACCAGTTGCGCACGCCGGTGGCGGGCGTGCGCGTGCTGGCGCAGGAACTGGAGCAGGAACTGCGTGCGCTGCCGATGCCCCCCGGCGCACCGGCCAACTGGCAGCCGTTGCTGCAGCAACTGTTGAAGTCGACAGAGCGCATGTCGCGGTTGATCGGCCAGTTGCTGAGCCTGGCGCGGTCGGAAACCGCTTTGTCTGTCAATGCCGAGCAGGCGCCGATGGATGTGGTGCCACTGGTTCGCGAATCCGCCGAACCGATGGTGCTGCAAGGCCTGCGCGAAGGGAGAACGATTTCGCTCGATGCACCGGACGAACCGGTGGTGGCGCGTGCGCATCCGCTGTGGCTCGGCGAAGTGCTGAACAACCTGCTCGACAACGCGCGGCGCTATGGCGGCCAACATGTCGTGATGCGTGTGCGTTCCCTGCCTGCCGGCGGTGCAGAGGTACAGGTGGAGGATGACGGCCCCGGCGTGGCATCGGACCTCCTGCCCCGCTTGTTCGAGCCGTTCTGGCGCGGCGAGCGCGCTGACCTTCGCAATGACGGCGGCACGGGGCTGGGCCTGGCAATCGCGCGCGAAATTGTCGAGCGGCTCGGCGGCCGCTTGGAGGTTCAGAGCCGGCCCGAGTTTGCCGGTATCCGTTTCACGATTCGGCTGGCGCCTTGACCCGGGCTACTGCGAGAACGGCCGCCCGCGCAGCCGGAACCCCGGCTTCACGCCATGTTTGCCGAACCAGCCCTGGTTCATCTCCAGTGCGTAGCGCACCGGCTCCGCCGGGCAGTGCGAGACGGTGGTCTGCGGTGCCATGTCGGCGATCGTGACCACGCGGCCATCGTCGGCGAGAAACGCGATCGACAGCGGCAGCAGGGTGTTCTTCATCCAGAAGCAGTGCACGGCCGCCTCGTCGAACACGAACAGCATGCCCTCATGCTGTGCCATTTCCTTGCGCAGCATCAGGCCCATTTCGCGCTGCTCGTCGGTCTGTGCCACCTCGGCGTGGATCACACGCATGCCGGCGGTCAGTGTCACGGTCGGCAGCTTGGGTTGTGGTTCGGTCTGCGCCCGTGCCCCCCAGGCGGTGAAGGCAATGGCCAGCACCACAAGGCGGCGAACCAGCAGCGAGGGAAATGTGAGGTGGTGCATCAGGCGCTCGATTATGGAGGGGGAGGTGTCCCGCAAACGACAACGCCCGGCTCAAAGCCGGATGTTGGGGCCGCAGGAAGCGAAGATGAGCGGCCTTCCCGATCAGGGCAGCCGGCAGCCAACTGGGAGGCGCGGTGAAAACGTCCCGTCCTTTGGGCCGGTTGACCGTGCGCAAACGAATGGGCGCATGAGTCGGATGGGGACAGCGCTGGAATAGAATCCGCCGCTTCCGGCCACCTCCTTTCCGGCCGCATTCAAACCCAGCCAGCAGACATGTACCAGCACATCCAGGTGCCCGAGGGCGGGCAGAAGATCACCGTCAACGCCGACTTCTCCCTCAACGTGCCCGACCAGCCGATCATTCCCTTCATCGAGGGCGATGGCACGGGCATGGACATCACCCCCGTGATGATCAAGGTGGTGGACGCAGCGGTTGCCAAGAGCTATGGCGGCAAACGCAAGATCCGCTGGATGGAGGTGTACGCCGGCGAGAAGTCGACCAAGGTGTATGGCCCCGACGTGTGGCTGCCCGAGGAGACGTTGCAGGTCCTCAAGGACTACGTCGTTTCGATCAAGGGCCCGCTCACCACGCCGGTCGGTGGTGGCATCCGCTCGTTGAACGTGGCGCTGCGCCAGGAGCTTGACCTATACGTCTGCCTGCGCCCGATCCAGTACTTCAAGGGTGTTCCTTCCCCAGTGAAGGAGCCGGAAAAGACCAACATGGTGATCTTCCGCGAGAACTCGGAGGACATCTACGCCGGCATCGAATACGAGGCCGAGAGCGACAAGGCGAAGAAGTTGATCGACTTCCTGATCAAGGAAATGGGAGTCAAGAAGATCCGCTTCCCGAACACGTCTGGTATCGGCATCAAGCCGGTCAGCCGCGAAGGCACCGAGCGCCTGGTGCGCAAGGCGATCCAGTACGCGATCGACAACGACAAGCCCTCGGTCACGCTGGTGCACAAGGGCAACATCATGAAGTTCACCGAGGGTGGCTTTCGCGACTGGGGCTATGCGCTCGCTCAGCGCGAGTTCGGCGCCCAGCCGATCGATGGTGGGCCGTGGTGCAAGTTCAAGAATCCCAAGACCGGCCGCGACGTCGTGATCAAGGACTCGATCGCCGATGCCTTCCTGCAGCAGATCCTGCTGCGCCCCGCAGAGTACTCGGTGATCGCTACGCTGAACCTGAACGGCGACTACGTTTCCGACGCCCTTGCAGCTCAGGTTGGTGGCATCGGCATCGCGCCGGGCGCCAACATGAGCGATTCCGTGGCCATGTTCGAAGCCACGCACGGCACGGCGCCCAAGTATGCGGGCAAGGACTATGTGAACCCGGGTTCCGAGATCCTGTCGGCGGAAATGATGCTGCGCCACATGGGCTGGAAGGAAGCGGCCGACCTGGTCATCAGCGCGATGGAAAAGGCCATCCTGTCGAAGAAGGTCACGTACGACTTTGCACGACTGATGGACGGCGCCACGCAGGTGTCGTGCTCGGGCTTCGGGCAGGTGATGATCGACAACATGTGATCTCGGAGGTTGCGCCCGACCGGCGCACCCAACGAAAAGCCCGCCGGCGGCGGGCTTTTTCATTCAGGAGCAGACTTGCTCGTCAGCCAGCCATCGCAAGCGAACCATCCCCGGCCATGGGGCTCGGTTGGCGCTCCTCGGCGGCTTTCTCGACTGGACGGATGTTTTGCGCCAAGTCGCCCTTGGGGCCCTGGACCAGCTCATAGCTGACCTGGCTGCCCTGCTTCAAAGTGCGGAAGCCATCCATTTGGATGGCCGAAAAATGGGCAAAGACGTCAGCGCCGCCGCCGTCCGGCTCAATGAAGCCAAATCCCTTGGCGTCGTTGAACCATTTCACCGTGCCGATCGGCATCACTCTCTCCTCCGCGGCTTTTCGCCTGTTTGCCGCGCGGATTGTGAAGTCGTGCGGAACGCGGTGTCAAGCCGCCGTCTACGGGGGCGTCGAAGCGAAATCAGCCAAAAAAAGTCATCAAACAGGCGAAGGCATTTCTGATTTGGCGCTTGATCCGTGCACAACCGATGCAATATGACTGGCATCGCAGTTGCTCAGTCTCTGCGCCAAGCCCATATCTATAGAATTTCGTCCATGCCAGTGGATCCGCCCCAGCCGCCGGGCACGCCCCCCGCGACACCCCGCCCGGATGACGGGGAAGGTTCCGTTGTGGCGGAACGGAAAACCGCCAAGACCACGCCTCCGCCGATGTACCAGGTCGTCATGCTCAATGACGACTACACCCCGATGGAGTTTGTGGTGATGGTGTTGCAGGAATACTTCAAGCGCGATCTGGAGACTGCCACCCAGATCATGCTGAAGATTCATCATGAGGGTCGCGGCGTCTGCGGTGTCTACACCAAGGACGTGGCAGCGACGAAGGTTGAACTGGTGCTCGCCGCGGCCCGCCGCGCCGGTCATCCGTTGCAGTGCATTATGGAGGCCGCATGATCGCGCAAGAGTTGGAAGTCAGCCTGCACATGGCGTTCGTCGAAGCGCGCCAGCAGCGACATGAATTCATCACCGTCGAGCACTTGCTGATGGCGCTGCTCGACAACCCCTCCGCCGCCGAGGTTCTGCGTGCCTGCGCAGCCAACATCGAGGATTTGCGCAAGAGCCTGGCGACATTCATCAAGGAAAACACACCCACCGTGGGCGGCACGGACGAGGTGGACACGCAGCCGACGCTGGGCTTCCAGCGTGTGATCCAGCGCGCCATCATGCACGTGCAGAGCACGGGCAATGGCAAGAAGGAGGTGACCGGCGCCAACGTGCTGGTGGCCATCTTCGGTGAGAAGGACTCGCACGCGGTGTACTACCTGCACCAGCAGGGCGTGACGCGGCTGGACGTGGTGAACTACATCGCTCACGGCATCAAGAAGTCCGATCCGCCGGAACCTGCCAAGCCGAGCGAGGGCAGCAGCCCGAGCGAAGGCGAGAAGGAAGAGGGCGGCGAGGGCAAGGGCTCTCCGCTGGATCAGTTCACCCAGAACCTGAACCAGTTGGCGCGCGAGGGCAAGATCGATCCGCTGATCGGTCGCGAGTTGGAGGTGGAGCGCGTCATCCAGGTGCTGTGCCGGCGCCGCAAGAACAACCCGCTGCTGGTCGGCGAGGCCGGTGTAGGCAAGACTGCGATCGCCGAGGGCCTGGCCTGGCGCATCACGGAGGGCGACGTGCCTGAGGTGCTCGCCGACGCCACCGTGTACACGCTCGACATGGGCGCATTGCTCGCGGGCACCAAGTACCGCGGTGACTTCGAGCAACGCCTGAAGGGTGTGCTGAAGTCGCTCAAGGACCAGCCCAACGCCATCCTCTTCATCGACGAGATCCACACGCTGATCGGCGCCGGTGCGGCATCGGGCGGCACGCTGGATGCGTCCAACCTGCTCAAGCCCGCATTGAGCAGCGGTCAGATGAAGTGCATCGGCGCCACCACTTTCAACGAGTACCGTGGCATCTTCGAGAAGGACGCCGCGCTGTCGCGGCGCTTCCAGAAGGTGGATGTGGTGGAGCCTTCGGTCGAGCAGACGGTGGAGATCCTGAAGGGCCTGAAGTCGCGCTTCG
>CAMLIZ010000045.1 GCA_946480245.1 uncultured Pseudomonadota bacterium | reverse complement strand
TGTCGTAGCCGATGTGCGGGTTGAGCGCCGTCACCAGCATCAGCGAGCGCTGCAACAGCTCGGCGATGCGCTCGCGATCGGGCGCGATGCCCGCCGCGCAGTGCTCGTTGAAGCTGGCGATGCCGTCGGCCAGCAGCCGGATCGACTGCAGCACGTTGTGCGCAATCATCGGCCGGAACACGTTCAGCTCGAAGTTGCCGCTGGCGCCACCGATGTTCACCGCCACGTCGTTGCCGAACACCTGGCAACACAGCATCGTGAGCGCCTCGGCCTGCGTGGGGTTCACCTTGCCCGGCATGATCGAGCTGCCCGGTTCGTTCTCCGGGATGCGCAACTCGCCCAGTCCACTGCGCGGCCCGCTCGCCAGCCAGCGCACGTCGTTGGCGATCTTCATCAGGCTGGCGGCCAGCGTCTTCAGCGCACCGTGCGCGAACACCAGCGCGTCGGCCGCGGCCATCACCTCGAACTTGTTGGGCGCGCTCACGAACGGCAGGCCGGCAAGTCGCGCCATCACGTCGGCGAAGCGGAACGCGAACTCCGGGTGAGCGTTCAGTCCGGTGCCCACCGCGGTGCCGCCTTGCGCCAGCTCGTACAGGTGCGGCAAGGCGGACTGCAGGTGCTTGAGGTTCTGGTCGAGCTGCGCCACGTAGCCCGAGAATTCCTGCCCCAGCGTGAGCGGCGTGGCGTCCTGCAGGTGCGTGCGGCCGATCTTCACGACGTCGGCGAACTCGATGCTCTTGGCCTGCAGCGTGTCGCGCAGGGCGCGCAGCGCCGGCAGCAGCCGCTGCTCGATGCCCACCGCAGCGGCCACGTGCATCGCCGTGGGGAACACGTCGTTCGACGACTGCCCGCGGTTGACGTCGTCATTGGGATGCACCAGCCGCTGCTCGCCGCGCAGGCCACCCAGCAACTCGCTGGCGCGGTTGGCCAGCACCTCATTGAGGTTCATGTTGGTCTGCGTGCCGGAACCCGTTTGCCACACCACGAGTGGAAACTCGCCGGCATGCCGGCCGGCCAGCACCTCGTCGGCGGCCGCAATGATGGCGTCGGCCTTGTCGGGCGGCAGCTGGCCGAGCTCCCGGTTCACCTCGGCGGCCGCGCGCTTCACTTGTGCCAGCGCATGGATCAGCTCGCGCGGCTGCCGCTCGCCCGAGATGCGAAAGTGCTGCAGCGAGCGCTGCGTCTGCGCACCCCACAGCGCGGAGGCCGGCACCTCGATGTCGCCGAAGGTGTCGCGTTCGATTCGGTGCTCGGTCATCACGTCTCCATGGCGCAGCGCGCAGCGCCGGGTAACCCTTGCAGGCCCCGGGGTAAGGCTTACCTCACTGCCCGCGCCGCTACAGCCTCCCCAGCAGGAACAGCACCAGCACGATCAACAGGGCTGCGCCCAGGATACCGCTGGGTGCATAGCCCCAATGGCTGCTGTAGCGCCACGTAGGCAGCGTGCCGACGACCAGCAGCAGCAGCAGGATCAGCAGGATGGTGGCAACGGACATCGGACTTCCCTGAGGCTTTTGTCAGCCGATACGCACACGGCGTGCCCGGTACAGGGCTTGCAGGGTTGCCCGCACACTGCGAAAGGAGCCCGCCATGCCACGCGCGCTATGGAAAGGCGCGATCACCTTCGGACTCGTCCACATCCCGGTGGCCCTGTACCCGGCGGCGCGCGAGAACCGCGTCGACTTCGACTGGCTCGATCGCAAGAACATGAAGCCGGTGGGCTACAAGCGGGTGAACAAGGTCACCGGCAAGGAGGTGGCGCGCGAAGACATCGTCAAGGGCATCGAGGTGGAGGACGGCCACTACGTCGTGCTCACCGACGAGGAGATCAAGGCGGCTCGCCCCGAGAAGACGCAGACCGTGGACATCCTCGCCTTCGTCGACGCCGACAAGATCGCGCCCAAGTTCTTCGACAACCCCTACGTGCTGGCGCCCACCGGCCGCGGCGAGAAGGTATACCTGCTGCTGCGCGAGGCGCTGCGAAAGAGCGGCAAGGTGGGCATTGCGCAGGTGGTGATCCAGACCAAGCAACACCTCGCCGCGCTGATTCCCGAGGGCGACGCGCTGATGCTCAACACGATGCGCTGGCGTGACGAGATCCGCTCCACCGAGGACATGGGCGTGCCCGGCGAGGCCAAGGGCAAGCTCGCGCCCACCGAGCGCGAGCTGCAGATGGCCGAGCAGCTGATCGACGACATGGCCGCCGAGTGGCAGCCCGACCAGTACGAGGACCGCACGCGCGAAGAGATCATGGCCCTGGTGCAGGAAAAAATGGATAAAGGCGAGATCCGCCGCGTCGAGCCCGTGCCGCAGGCGGCCGGCGAAGGCACGGGTGCCGAGATCATCGACTTGGCCGAGCTGCTCAAGCGCAGCCTGCGGGGTGGCGCCAAAGGCGGCAAGGCAGGCGCGCGTGAGGAGGCGGCCAACGACGAGGCGCATGAACCGGCACCGCGGCGCAGCGCCGCGGCGGCCAAGCGCGGCAGCAGCGCACGCACGTCGGCGGCCGCCAAGCGCGGCCCCAGCCAGCGCGCCGCGGCCAAGGACGAAGGCAAGCCGCGCGAGGCCCGACCCAAGCCGGCGGCGCGCAAGCGCGCCTGACGACTCATGGCCGACAAGCTCGCTGCCTACCGCGCCAAGCGCAACTTCAAGCTCACTTCCGAGCCGCCGCCTGAAGTAAGGGCCAGCGGGCCGCGCCTGGGCTACGTGATCCAGAAGCACCACGCAAGCCACCTGCACTACGACTTCCGCCTCGAGCTCAACGGCACGCTGGTGAGCTGGGCCGTGCCCAAGGGGCCCAGCCTCGATCCCAAGGACAAGCGCCTGGCCGTGCACGTGGAGGACCACCCGATCAGCTACGGCGGCTTCGAAGGCACCATCCCTGCCGGCCAGTACGGCGCCGGCACGGTGATCGTTTGGGACCGCGGCGCCTGGGTGCCCGAGGGTGCGCATCCCTCACGCGACCTGCATGCCGGCAAGCTCAAGTTCCGCCTCGAAGGCGAGAAGCTGCAGGGCCGTTGGGCCCTGGTGCGCACGCGCGGCGACGAGCGACAAGAACAGTGGCTGTTGATGAAGGAGCCGGACGAGTTCGCGCGCCCGCGCAGCGAGTACGACATCACCGAGGCGCTGCCCGACAGCGTGATCCAGCATCCTCTGAAGGTGCAGGCGCATGAGGCTGCCGACGCCGACGCAGCGGACGCGCCACTGCGCGCCGCCGACCTGCCCGGCGCTCGCAAGGCGGCCCTCCCCGCACAGCTGCGCCCGCAGCTGGCCACCTTGGTGAACGCAGCGCCCGCCGACAGCGAGGGCTGGATCTACGAGCTCAAACTGGACGGCTACCGCATGCTCGCGCGCCTGGACCGCGGGCGCGCGCACCTCATCACCCGCAACGGCAACGACTGGACCGACAAGCTTGCACCGCTGGCCGAGGCGCTGCAGCAACTCGAGCTGCGCAACGCCTGGATCGACGGCGAGATCATCGTGCTCGACGAGCAGGACAAGCCGAGCTTCCAGCTGCTGCAGAACGCGTTCGAACACGGGCGCGCCGGCAAGGTCGTGTTCGTGGCCTTTGACCTACCTTATGCCGACGGACACGATCTCAAGCGCGTGCCCTTGCGCCAGCGGCGCGCGTTGCTGAAGCAGCTGCTCAAGCCGCATCTGTCGCAACGCCTGCGCTTCAGCGAGGCGCTGCCCGGCGCGCCAGAGCAGCTGCTGCAGGCGGCCTGCGGGCTACAGCTCGAAGGCCTGATCGGCAAGCGGGCCGATGCGCCTTACGTGGAGTCGCGCTCGCCGAACTGGATCAAGCTGAAGTGCCAGCAACGCCAGGAGTTCGTCATCGTCGGCTTCACCGAGCCCAAGGGCTCGCGCAGCGGCCTGGGTTCGCTGCTGCTGGCCGTGCACGAAGGCAAGGCGCTCCATTACGCCGGCCGCGTGGGCACCGGCTTCGACAGCGCCATGCTCAAGGCGTTGCGCAAGCAGCTCGACGCGATCGAGAGCGGGCGGTCTGCCGTGGCCGACGATCCGCGGGCCCGCCCTTCCGGCAGCGAGACCGTGCACTGGGTGAAGCCGCAGCTCGTGTGCGAGGTGGCCTTTGGTGAGTGGACGGGCGACGGCTCGATCCGCCACGCCACCTTCCAGGGCCTGCGCAGTGACAAGCCCGCCAGCCAGATATCGAAGGAGCAGCCCGTGCCGCCACCCGCCACCCAAGCGCACAGCCGCCAATCCGCCAAGCCGGTGGTCCACGGTCTGGAGATCAGCCACCCGCAGCGCGTGCTCGATGCCGCCAGCGGCATCACCAAGCTCGAGCTGGTGCAGCACTACGAGCGTGTGGCGCCGTTCATCCTTCCGCACCTCAAGGCACGGCCGGTGGCGCTGGTGCGCGCACCCGACGGCATCGGCGGCCAGCTGTTCTTCCAGAAGCACGTGGAGCAGCTGGCGATCCCCAAGATCCGCCGGCTCGGGCCCGAGATCGATCCGCCGCATCCGTCGCTGATCGTGATCGACAACGTCACCGCGCTGGTGGGTGCCGCGCAGATGGGTGTGGTGGAGTTGCACACCTGGAACGCGGTGTACACGCACATCGACAAGCCGGACCGCATCGTGTTCGACCTCGACCCTGGCGATGGCCTGCCGTGGGCACAGCTGGTGGAAGCATGCGAACTCACCAAGACCCTGCTCGACGAACTGGGCCTGGTGAGCTTCCTGAAGACCAGCGGCGGCAAGGGCCTGCACGTGGTGGTGCCGCTGCAGCGCCGCCACGACTGGGCCTTCTGCAAGGCGTTCTCCCAAGCGGTGACGCTGCACCTGGCCAACACGCTGCCGCAGCGCTTTGCGCCGAAGATGGGCGCGAAGAACCGCGTCGGCAAGGTCTTCGTCGACTGGCTGCGCAACAGCCGGGGCGCCACCTCGGCCTGCGCGTTCTCGGCGCGCGCACGGCCGCACATGGGCGTGTCGGTGCCGGTGGCATGGGACGAGCTGGTCGAGCTGCGCGGCGGCGACCACTGGACCGTGCGCACGCTGCCGCAGCGCCTGGACGAACTGCGCGAGCACGACCCCTGGGCCGCCTACGACAAGAGCCGGCAGACCCTCACCGCCGCCAGCCGGATGCTGCGCGATGACCTGCCTGCAGTGGGCGACGAAGACGAGGACCAACCTCTGCCCACGCCCGCCAAGCGCGTGCCGTCCACCCCCAGCCACCGGTCGACCAGCCGATAGTTGCGCGCGACCAAAAAAAGACGGGCCCGAAGGCCCGTCGAAATGCACAGCATCGATCCCCCGATCACGCACTCACTGGCGCGCCGTGCTCCTGCGCCACACGAGGCCCATGATCGCCAGGCCGGCCAGCATCAGCACATAGCTTTGCGGCTCGGGAACCGGCGGCGTGGCCGCGTTGGCAATGAAGAACGTCTCGAAGCCACCCTGGGCATCCGAGGCGCTCGCCGACAGGCCGATGTAGTTGGCGCTGTCGAAGAAAGCTTGTGCTGCCGCTGCGCTGTTCGCATCGAGCGCAAACGAGAAGCCGGACTGGCCGACGCCACCGGCCGTGCTGTCGAAGCTCTGCGCGCCGTCGAGTGCGCTGCTGAAGAGCACCTGCCCGGTCGGGCTGTAGATGTGGAGCACCAGCGAGTCAAGTGATATAGCCCCCTGCGCAGGTTCGTCGGCGTTGAAGACGATGCGCAGCGCGTCGGCAGACGTGAGGCCGAGCGATCCCAGGCTGAGCAGCTGCGTCTGCGACGCACCGGTCTTGGCGTCTCCGGTGATCTGCAGCATGCCTGCCGAATCGAGCCCCACGGCACCCTGCTCGGTGTCGGCATTCCCGTGGCCCTGGATCGTGAGCACCGTGTCCACGCTGCCGATGCCGGTGCCATGGAGATCGATCGGGCCATCGAACACCAGCGCTGCGCGCGCCGCCGGTGCGGCGACCAGCGCCGCGCCGGCGATGCACAGCGCACCCAGCCCGGCCCACTTGCTCTTGTATGAAGACATTGCGCTCATTCCCCTTTTCATACCGCATGGGATTCACCACACGATGACTTCATGCTAGGCGGGCATGCGGCATCGCAAAACCCCGTGAGCCGGTGGGCATTTCTTACCTCTTCGGGCACGCGCGTTGCCCTCGTAAATCGCGGGCACAACCGTTGCCGACCCTGCTCTCTTGCAGCTCGAAAAAGCGAGCAGTCAACGCACGAAAAACGTGAACGACAAGCCCGCCAGCGCGCACGCGGCGAGCAGCGGCATCACGCCCATGCGCCAGCGAAACAACGCCAGCAGCGCCGCCACGGCTATGAATGCCGACACGACGTCGAAGCCTCCGTGCCAGCCGCGGGGCCACAGCACATGCCACGCGAAGAACAGCGCGAGATTCAGGATCACGCCCACCACCGCTGCGGTGATCGCGGCCAGGGGCGCGGTGAATCGCTGGTCGCCGTGCGTGGCCTCGATCAGCGGGCCACCGGCCAGGATGAACACGAACGACGGCAGGAAGGTGAAGAAGGTGACCACGGCCGCTGCCAGCGCCCCGCCGGCGAACAGCGCCTGCGCACCAAGCACCTGCTGCGTCCATCCGCCGACGAAGCCCACGAAGGCCACCACCATGATCAGCGGCCCGGGCGTGGTCTCGCCGAGCGCAAGCCCGTCGATCATCTGCGCGCCGGTGAGCCAATGCTGGTGTTGCACGGCGCCTTGCACCACGTAGGGCAGCACCGCGTAGGCGCCGCCGAAGGTGACGAGCGCCGCCTTGGTAAAGAACAGGCCCATCTGCCACAGCGTGCCCTGCGCTCGCACCAGCGCCATCGCCGCAAGCCAGAGGGCCACGCCGGTGGCGAGCACCACGGCCAAGCGCGGGCGCGACAGGCCGGCATGTGGGGGCGGCGGCATGCCGTCGTCGATCAACGCCGGGCCGCCGGCGTCGAGTGCCTGGGCATGCGCGGGGGGTAGCGCGAACCAGGCCGGCGCCCAGCGCCCGCCCGCGATGCCGAGCAAGGCCGCGGCGAGCACGATCGCGGGGAACGGCACGTCGAACACGAAGATCGCCACGAAGGCCAGCGCGGCCAGCACGCGCATCCAGCGGTTCACCAGCGCGCGCCGGCCCACACGGTGCCCGGCGTGCAGCACCAGTGCCGTCACGGCTGGCTTGATCCCGTAGAAAAGACCGCTCACCACGAGCAGATGACCGTATGCCACGTAAAGCCACGACAGCGCGATCAGGATCGCCAGCGACGGCAGCACGAAAAGTCCACCGGCCACGATGCCACCCCAGGAGCGGTGCATCAGCCATCCGATGTAGGTGGCCAGCTGCTGCGCCTCGGGCCCGGGCAGCACCATGCAGTAGTTCAGGGCATGCAGGAAGCGGCGCTCGCTGATCCAGCGACGCCGCTCCACCAGCTCGGCATGCATGATCGAGATCTGCCCCGCAGGCCCGCCGAAGCTGATGAATCCGAGCTTCAGCCAGAACCAGAAGGCCTGCCCGAGGCTGGGCGCTGTCGGACGGGCGACCGTTGCCGCGGCGAGGGTGTTTGCGTTCATCGCGCGCGAGCCTACAAGCGCTGCATGACCGAGGCAAGACGCGCGGCATGCCGATTGCCCGCAGTGCAGCAAGTGGCATCGGGATGGCGTGATGGAACAAGCGAAGAGGAAGCATGTGCTGGTGGTGGACGACAACCGCGACGCCGCCGACACGCTGGCCATGCTGCTGGAGGCCGAAGGCTGCGACTGCCACACCGCCTACAGCGGCGAAGAGGCACTGGCCGCCGCCGAGACCGACCCGCCTGACATCGTGATCCTCGACCTGTTCATGCCGCAGATGGGGGGCGACCAGGTGGCGCGCAGGCTGCGCAGCGGCCCGCACGGCAAGGAGATCACGCTGGTGGCCCACACCGCGATGAGCTCGTACCTGCACCACCAGGCCATCATCGACGCGGGCTTCGATCATCACTTCGTCAAGCCGGTGGCGCTGGATGAGCTGCTGGCGCTGGTGACCGAGGACGACCCCGAAGCGCACCACCTCGCGCTGCCCGCCCGACAGCGATGGGAGCCGGGTCGCCGGCTCGCCTGACGCCCGGCGTCAACCTGTCATCAGCGAGCGCACCTGCGTTTCCAGGCCGGCCAGGTTGAGCGGCTTGGGCAGATGCCCGTCCATGCCGGCTGCCGCGCAGGCCTCCTGCGACGTGCTGTCAGCGGTGGCTGCCAGGATCGGAAAGCGCGGCATCGCGCCCTCGCGCTGCAGCAGCCGCAAGCGACGAGTAGCTTCCAGCCCGTCCATGCCGGGCATGTGCAGGTCCATCAGCACCAGGTCGGGCGGCAGTTGCATGCAACGATCGATCGCCTCCAGGCCATCGCTGGCGGTATCCACCTCGAAGCCGAGCACCTGCAACATGCCGCAGGCGACCATCTGGTTCACCGCGTTGTCGTCCACCACCAACGCGCGCTTGCGCTGCTCGAAGGCGAGCGGCGCGGGGCGTGTCTCGCCGCTGGCGCGCAGGTCGGCCCGCGCCACGTCGCGCGTGAAGTCGCGCAGTTCGGCGGGGCCCAACGGAAGGGTGCGCACATCAATGCCCGGCGGAAGGCGGGAGCTGGCGTCCGAGCCGGGCTGCACCGCGAGCACAAGCCTGCTGCTGGGGGGAAGCAATTCACCCAGGCGCGCGAGATTTTCGGGCGTGATATCCGGCCCTTCACAGGCCAGCACCAGGGCCGGGCGGCTGTGGCGCGCAGGCAGCCGCCGCAGCGCGCCCATGGCGTCGTCCATCGAATCGAACTGGCGCGTGGCCCAGCCCAGGCGTTGCAGCCGCCGCTCCAATGAACGAGCGGCACCGCGCCCGTTGATCAGCCATGCGCGCGCACCGGCCGCATACGCCCCATCGTCGGGGACGACATGGAACTGCTGTTGCGGCAGCGTGACTTCGAGGGCGAACAGGGCGCCTTCCGTTTCGTGCATCACGAACCTGAGGCGGCCCGCATGGAGCTCGCACTCTGCATGCAGCGGCGTGCGCATGTCCAGCAGCGCTTCATCCGTCATTCCATCCACTCCCTGCAAGTGCAAACCGCCGAGCACCGTGCGCCATGCGGCCACCGGTGCGAAGCGCCCGCTGCACGCCGCCGCCACTGCCACGCCGCAGTCGCCGCTGGGCAGCACAGCGGCCTGGGCCGTAAAAAAAACAAACCCCTCTTCCAGCACTTCCACCGCGGCCCGGAACACACGCTGCATCGCACAGCGCACGCGATGGGAGTCGGCCTGCCATCGCAGCTGCGAGCCTCGGTAGTCGAAGAGGAAGTCCAGTCCCTTCGCCTGCAGGCGCGGGAGCTCCTCGCGCACCACTCGGGTAAAGAGGTCGGCGAAGTCGAAATCGCTGGACACCGCAGCTCCTGAGGCGACGGCCGCGGGCGGCCGCCGAGAACGATGTGCAAGCGTACGCCGGCTCGTCCGGTGATGGCATGAATGCTTGTTGACATCGACAAGCAATCGCCAAGGCAAACCCCGTGCCCGCTCGAGCAGCACCGCGGCCTGTGTCTGAGGAATGGGGATTGCCGGACCAAGAGGCCTGGGTGACGGATGCACGCGCGTTCGCACCACGGACCACAACTCTGCTGAAAGGAGCACAGATGGACCAGCACAGCAACTACGGCGGCGGCGACCAGCACCGTGGCCAGTCCGACCAGGGGACACGGGACGCGGGCAGCGAAAACCGCTATGGCCAATCCAGCGGCGGCAGCGGCCGTTGGCAGGGACGCTCGAGCAGCCAGGGCAGCGGCTACAGCGCGGGAGGCAACCAGGACACCGACTGGTCGCGCCGCAACGAGAGCAGCGACTACGGGCGCAGCGGCGGCTACCAGGCGCAAGGCGGCCACAACTATGGCGGCTACGGCAGCAACCAGGGTGGCATGGGCGGCGGTTACGCCGGCGGCCAGGGCGGCAGCCACGAGCCAGGCATGGGTGGCTACTACAGCAATGACAACCGCTTCCAGAGCGGCGGGCAGCAGTACAGCAACTACGGACGCGATGCCGGCTACAGCCAGTATGGCCAGCAGAACCCCGGCTACGGTGGTGGCGGCTACGGCGGTGGCAGCGGCGGCATGTACGGCTCGCAGCAAGGCGGTCAGTACGGCGGCTATGGCAGCCAGCAGGGCAGCGGCTTCGGCAGCCAGCACGGCCAGGGCCAGGGTGGCCAGGGCTACACCGGCTATGGCGACTTCAGCGGCCACGGCAGCATGGCTGCCGGCAGCGGCGGCCACGGCGGTTGGCAAGGCGGCTGGCAAGGCGCGTTCGGTGGCGGCCAGGGCGGACAAGGCCAGGGCGGCGGCATGCAAGGCGGCTACGGCTCGCAGGGCTTCGGCGGTGGCCATTTCGGTGGCCAGCAGGGGAGCAACGCCTATGGCGGCGGCTATGGCAGCCAGTACGGCTACGCCGGCGGCCAGGGTCAGGGGCAGTACGGCGGCCAGCACGGCTTGACCGGAATGCACGGCGGCTATGGTGAAGGCAGCCAGGGCATGTCGAGCCACGGCAGCCAGCAGCAGCACCACGACCCCGACTACCACCAGTGGCGCAGCGAGCAGTTGCGCAATCTGGACAAGGATTACGACGACTGGCGCAAGGAGCGCTACAACAAGTTCTCCGACGAGTTCAGCCAGTGGCGCCGCAACCGTCAGGGTTCGCAACCCGGCAGCCAGTCGGGCACGCAGGGCACCAGCGTGAGTGGCACCGACAGCGGCACCAGCAGCACCAGCATCGGGGCGGGCACTGGCGGCCGCAGCGGCATGCAGGGCGCGTCATCCGCCAACACCGGCAGCGGCTCGCAGGCAAGCTCCAACCTCACCGGCTCGTCGTCTACCTCGGGCAGCAGCACCGGCACAGGCGGCTCGTCGTCGAAGTCGAGCTGAGGCAAGGCAGCGCATGCAAACGGGGCCGCGAAGGCCCCGTTTTTTGTACCGAACGTTCGGTTCAAGCGTGCCGGCGCCGCTTTTCCACCGCTGGCAGCTTCATCATCTGCCGGTACTTGGTGACCGTGCGCCGGGCCACCGAATAGCCTTGCCGTGCCAGTTGGCGCGCGATCTGCGCATCGGACAGCGGGTCCATCGCGCTTTCGGCCTCGATCATGTCGCGGATCATGCCGCGGATGGCCGTGGCGGATGCGGCGCCGCCATCGGGCGTGGGCAGCGCGCGCGAGAAGAAGTACTTCAGCTCGAACACGCCGGCGGGCGTGGCCATGTACTTGTTGTTGGTCACGCGGCACACGGTGGATTCGTGCAGCCCCAGTTCCTCGGCGATCTCGCGCAGGCCCAACGGCTTCATGGCCAGCGGCCCGAAGTCGAAGAAGTGCTTCTGGTGCCGCACGATCGCCTCGGCCACGTCGAGGATCGTGGAAAAGCGCTGCTCCACGTTGCGCACGGTCCACCGCGCCTCGCGCAGGTGCGCCGCCAGTTCCGCGTGACCCGACTCGCGATGCTGCTGAAACAGCTCCGCATACATCTGGTTCAGGCGCACCTTGGGCACCACGTCGGGGTTCAGCATCGTGAACCACTGGTTGTTCTTGCCCTTGCGCACGATCACGTCGGGCGTCACGTACTGCACATTCGACGCACCGAAGCGCCAACCGGGGCGCGGATCGAGGTGGCGGATGCGCTCGCACACCGATTCCACGTGGGCGGCCGAATGATCGAGTGCGCGCGCCAGATGCGGAATGTCGCGCGTGGCCAGGCGGTCGAGGTGCTCGGTGACGATGCGGCGCGCGAGCTCGCGTTCGCGCTCGTCCTCGAAGCTACGCAACTGCAGCAGCAGGCATTCGCGCACGTCGCGCGCGGCCACGCCGCTCGGGTCGAGTGACTGCACGAGCTTGAGCGCGACCTTGATTTCGTCGATGTCGGCCGGCGGCTGCAGCTCGGCCATCTGCAGCAGTTCGTCGAGCGGCACGCGCAGATAGCCGTCCTCGTCGAGCGACTCGATGATCAGCATGGTCAGCATCTGGTCGCGTGCCGACAGCGGCATCACGTTCACCTGGCCGTGCAGGTGGTCGCGCAGCGACACGTCGGCCGCCATCATCTCCACCAGATCGAGCTCGCCGTCGGCGCCCGAGGGGCGGCCGCCCGCGCCGACGGTGGCGGTCCAACCGTCACGCTCCCATGTGGGTTCTGCGGCCGCCGAGCCGTCGACCTGCGCCTCGGGCACCTGCTCCCATGTGGCGGGCACGTCAGCCGCGGTCGGCTCCGCGGCCGCGGCCTGCGCTGCGGCGGCCTCGCTGTCTTCTTCGAGGAAAGGGTTGCTGTCGAGCGCCTGCTGGACTTCCTGCGCGAAATCGAGCGACGACAGCTGCAGCAGCCGAACAGCCTGTTGCAGACGCGGGGTCAGCGTCTGGTGTTGCCGTTGTTCGATGCGCAGCGCGTTGCTGGGTGTGTTCATTCATTCTCCCGCTGGGGTGTGCAGGCCCTAACGCAACTCACGTGCCAAACATTTCACGAAATCGCCGGAAGTAACGAAGCTTCTGGAACGCAACGCTTCTTGGCACACGCGCGCGCTCGGCGCACGAGTGAAAACAGCTGCGCCGCCATTGCCGCGCTGCATGCATGCAATCCCCTCGACGTGCGGGGGACGGGCCCGTCGATTGCTCGCAAGCAGGTGCTGCGTTGCCGCAAGAAATGCACTGCGGCTTCAACGGCCTGTCTTGCGCGCGCCCGCGCCGGAGCGGTCCGGCGCAGCCGGTGCCGTGCCCGGCACGCCCTCGCCTTTCTGCTGCTCGTAGGCCCGCTCCACCACGGGCTTGCGGTCCGTCTCCTGCAGCCCGTGCTGCAGGTCGTCTGCGGCCTGCCGCATGACGTCGCGCACACCTTCGCCCTGGCTGTCGGCGGATTCGTCGCGCTCGTCGGGGCGGCGCGGCAACACCTGTTCGCCGGGGCCGGCCATCTGGTCGCGACGACGGCGCGTGGTGCGCTTCTCCGGTGAAGTGGCCATGCTCGATTCCTCTGCTGAAGGCAGGCGTGCGGCAAGTGCTGTGCCAATTCGCATGGAACGGCTTTTGCCCGGTGGAGCCGACCGATCTCCACTTTCACATTCATTGAAGGAGCGCACCCATGGCTGCACGACAAGCGACGGCACGCGAGCAGACGCTCGAGCTGTTGAAGGAAGACCACAAGCATGTGAGAAAGCATCTGCGCGACTTCGACAAGCTCGACGCGCAAAGCGACCCGCAGGCCTGCCAGCAACTGGCCATGCGCATCTGCGACGAGCTGGAGGCGCATGCGCAGCTCGAGGAAGAGTTGTTCTATCCGGCCGCGCGCGAGGCGCTGGCTCAGAAGAGCGAGGACGGCATGATCGACGAGGCGGTGGTGGAGCACGCCAGCCTGAAGCACCTGATCGCCGAGCTGCGTGAGCTGGCGCCGGACGATCCGCAGTTCAAGGCCCACATGACCGTGCTAAGCGAATACGTGAAGCACCATGTGAAGGAAGAAGAAGGCGAGATGTTCGAGCAGCTCGGCCGCGCCAAGATCGCGTGGGACTCGCTGCTGCCGGACATGCAGCAGCGACATCAGGCGCTGTGGGCCGAGAAAGGCCTGACCGACGACAACGAGCCCGACGTGAGCGAGGCGATGCATGCCTCGCGCTCCGGCGGTGCGCGAGGCGCCTCAACCGGCACACGCTCCTCTCACTGACGCGGACGGGCAATGGAGGAGGTGCCCTCGATCCGCACATCCGGCCGGCCTGGCACGCCGGTGCCGTTGCGCTCGTTCTGGATGGCCGGCTTCGAAGGTGCCGACCATCGCAACGCCCACGGCCAGCCGCTGGACATGAGCGCGGCCAGCGGCCACGCCGCGCAACTGGATTCCGACTTCGCACGCTGCGCGCGCATGGGCCTGCACACCGTGCGCGAAAGCATCGGCTGGCGCCTGGCAGAGCCGCGGCCCGGCGTGTACGACCTGCGCCGCCTGCGCGACATCGCCCACGCGGCGCACCGCCACCAGGTGCAGGTGCTGTGGACGCTGATGCATTACGGCATGCCGGACGACCTGCATGTGCTGCACGACGACTTCGTGCCGCGTTTCGCCGCGTTCGCGCGCGCGGTGGCCGAGGCGCTGCAAGGCACGCCCGACGCGCGCGCGCCGACGATCGTCACGCCGATCAACGAGATCGGCTTTCTCGCCTGGGCGTTGTCGGAAACCACGCTGATCGGTGGCCGGCGCCTGCACGGCGAAGCCAGTGGCGTGCGGTCGTCGTCGCTGCGCAGCGGCTATGCCATCAAGTGCCGCCTCGCGCAGGCGGCTCTGGCCGCCATGCGCGTGATGAGGCAGGTCGATCCCGGCGTGCGCTTCATGCACGTGGAGCCGCTGGTGCACGTGGTGCCGCCACCCGATGCGCCGCATCTGGCCAGCCAGGCGCGCGAGGTGGCGGCCTACCAGTGGCAGGCCTGGGACCTGATCACGGGCCGTGCCGAGCCGCAGTTGGGCGGCGCACCCGAGTGGCTGGATCTGCTCGGCCTGAACCACTATCACAGCGGCCAGTGGGAGGTGCACACCGAAAGGCGCCTGTCCTGGCACCTGAAGGACGGGCGCCGCAAGCCCTTCGGCGAACTGGCCCTGGCGGCCTGGCAGCGCTATCGCACGCCGATGCTGCTGGCGGAGACCAGCCACTTCGGCAGCGGCCGGGCGCAGTGGCTGCACGAGATGGCAGCCGAGGCACGGCGCCTGCGCGTGAGCGGCGTGCCGCTGCTCGGCCTGTGCCTGTACCCGATCGTGGACCGTCCCGACTGGGATGCACCCGATCACTGGCACCACAGCGGCCTGTGGGACGCCGCCTCACCCGACCGGCCGGTGCTGCAGGCGCAGCAGCGGCTGCTGTGTCGCCCCTACGCGAAGGCATTGCGGCGCTGGCAGCGGCGGCTGGCGCCTTCGTTTCCCCCACACCCTGCACAGAAAGAACGATCCATGGACACCGCACTCATCGTGTTTTCGCACCTGCGTTGGGACTTCGTCTTCCAGCGCCCCCAGCACCTGCTGTCGCGCATCGCGCACCGGCATCGGGTGCTGTTCGTCGAGGAGCCGCATTACGAGGAAGGCGCCGAGCCGCATTTCGAGTTCCGCAATCCGTGCGACAACGTGCTGGTGCTGCGCCCCATCACGCCGGTCAAGGCCGGCGGATTCCACGACGACCAGCTGGCGGTGCTGAAGCCGCTGCTGCACGAGCTGCTGCAGGACGAGGCCCTGGAGGACTACATCACCTGGTTCTACACCCCGATGGCCCTGCCGCTGCTGGCCGAGTTGGCGCCGCGCCTCGTGGTGTACGACTGCATGGACGAGCTCTCGGCGTTCAAGGGCGCGCCGCGCCAGATGCGCCAGCGCGAGACGGCGTTGCTCAAGCGTGCCGACCTCGTGCTCACCGGCGGCCCCAGCCTCTACCTGAGCAAGCGGGACCTGCACAGCAACGTGCACTGCCTGCCCAGTTCGGTGGATGCGGCGCATTACGCGCCCGAGCGCATCACGCAGCATCACGAGGAGTACCTCGCCGCCGAGCAACTGCAAGGGCATCTGCTGGCCCCGCGGCTCGGCTTCTTTGGCGTGATCGACGAACGCGTCGACCTCGGCCTGGTGGCCGCACTGGCCGATGCGCGCCCCAACTGGCACGTGGTCATGGTGGGCCCGGTGGCCAAGATCGAGCAGCATCAGCTGCCGCAGCGCCCCAACATCCACTGGCTGGGACAGCAGAGCTACCAGCGCCTGCCCGCCCTGGTGGCCGGCTGGGACGTGTGCCTGCTGCCCTTCGCGCTCAACGAGCACACGCGCTTCATCAGCCCCACCAAGACGCTGGAGTACCTGGCCGCCGAGAAGCCGGTGGTGAGCACGCCGGTGAGCGACGTGGTGTCGATGTACGGCGACGTGGTACGCATCGCCGCCTCGGCCGACGAGTTCCTGGTGGCCTGCGACGCAGCGCTGGCGGAGACGCCGCAGCAGCGCGCCCAGCGTCTGGTGCAGGCTGCGGCCACGGTGTCGCGCTTCTCGTGGGACGAATCCGCCCGCACGGTCCTGCGCCTGATCGACGAGGCACTGCAGCGCAGCCTGCAGCCGCAGGTCCCTGATGCCGCAGGCGGCCTGCTGCCGCCGGCCGAGCCGCTGCAGGTGGCCGCCGGGGCAGGTTGAGCAGGTGGGCATGCCCACGGTGATCGATGCCCACCTGCATTGCACCGGCAGCGAGCGCACGGCCGACGTGCTGCGGTCGCTCGACGACGCCGGCATCGACATCGGCGTGCTGTTGGCGCCCTTTCTCGACAACGGCTACACGATGCACGACGCCGCGTCGCTGCGGCGTGCCAACGCGCACCTGGCGCAGCTGGTGCGCCACCACGCCGACCGGCTGGTGGGGTTCGCGGTGCTCAACCCCGCACTGCCCGGCGTGGTGGACGACCTGCAGCGCTGCGTGGACGACGGCCTGCGCGGCGTGAAGATGGTGCCCAGCGGCTGGTACCCGTACGACGACCACGTGCAGCCGCTGTTCGCCAAGGCCGCCGAGCTCGAACTGCCGCTGCTGTTCCACAGCGGCATCTTCATCGACGGCCGCTCGGGACGCTTCTGCCGCCCTACCTTCTTCGAGGCGCTGCGCGACCATCCGGGCGTGCGCGTGACGCTGGCGCACCTGTCCTGGCCCTGGGTGGACGAAGCCATCGCCGTCGGCCTGATCGACCGCATCCACGGCGTGCCGCCCGAGCGGCTGATGTTTCGCTTCGATCTCAGCTTCGGGCCGCCACCGCCCTACCGCCTGGAGGCGATACGCAAGGCGCTGGACGTGCTGGGCGCCGACTGCCTGCAGTTCGGCAGCGACTGCTTCCTGCCCTGCCCGGGCGCGCAGATCGCGCAACGCAGGCAGTGGCTGGTGGACCTGCTCGACGAGCTGACCGTGAGCGACGAGGACCGCGCCCGCATCTTCAGCGGTACCGCCGCCACCTGGCTGCGGCTGCCGCCGCAAACGCCTGCTCGCCACACGAGGCGGCGCCTGTTCGATCTCGACACCCCGGCGCAGGCGCAGCAGCCCGCGGCCGGCTGGTCATTGCGCTACTGCTGCTGAAGAAGGAAGGCCTGTGTCCACCATCGACCCCCTGCCGCGGCCGCGGCGCTTGCATGTCATGCAGTTCGTCGGCAACAACATCGTCGGCGGCATGGAAACCTACGTGATGCGGCTGGTGGAGGCGCTGCCGCGCGACCGCTTCCGCGTCAGCGCCGTTTGCCCGTTCGAAAGCGACTACAGCGCCCGCCTGCGCAGCCACGGCGCGGAGGTGCTGATCCTGTCGATGCCCGACGACCCCTGCTGGGATTCGATCTGCAGCGCCAGCGCCTACGTGCAGGCCGAGCAGGTGGACGTGCTGCAGGCGCACCTGCCCAACGCGCACGTGCTGGCCGGGCTGGTGGGCCACCTCACCGGCACGCCGGTGCTCTACACCAACCACGGGCGGCGCCTGAGCAGCGAGGACATCGAGATCCACCGGCTCACCGGCACCCACGTCAGTGCGGTGTGCCGCTACACCGAGCTGCACGCGCGCGGGCTCGGGCTGGCCGGCGACCAGGTGCACCTGATCCCCAACGGCGTGGACCTGTCTCGCTTTACCCCACGCCGCGAGCGCGCCGGCGTGCTGCGCCAGCGTTTCGGCATTCCGCCCGACGCGCCGGTGGTCGGCTTCGTGGGCCGACTGTCGATCGAGAAGGGCCCGGAGACCTTTCTGCGCTCGATCCTGCTGGCGCACCAGGCGGTGCCCGAGCTGCATGCGGTGATGGTGGGCACCGGGCCGATGGAGCCGAACGTCGAGCGCTTCATCGCCACCTACCGCATGGGCGACTATGCGCACCTGGCGGGCCTGCAGAACGACATGCCGGCGGTGTTCTCCGAGTTCGACCTCTTCGTGTCGTCCTCGCACAGCGAGGCAATGCCGCTGGCGATGATGGAAGCGATGGCCAGCGGGCTGCCGATCGTCGGCACGCGGGTGGGCGGCGTGCCCGACATGATCCTGCACGGTGTCAGCGGCTACCTCGTGGACCGCGCCGACGTGAACGCGATTTCATCCGCCATTCGCGGCCTGCTGCAGGAGCCCGAGCTGCGCGAGCGCTTCGGCCAGGCTGCACGCGAGCGCGCGGTGCAGCACTTCTCCCTCGAGGCCTCGTTGAGCGTCACCTGCACCTTGCTGCAGCGCCTGGCCGCGATGCGGGTGCCGCTGGAGCGCGCCGGGCTGCAGCCGCGTGCGGCCAACGAGGCGATCACGCCCAAGCTGGTGGCCAAGCCGAACGGCCGCGCGCGCAGCAACGGCATCGGCCCGGTCAAGACACCGTAGGGGCCCGCCTCCACTGTCCGAGGGGTGCTGCGGGCACGTCCCGTGCCCGGTGTCAGCGAGAAAGGGAACTCGATGGCCGCTCTGCCACCTCCGCCGGATCCAACGCGCAGCGTGCTGCAACCCGGTGTGCCCTCGTGGGTGGGCAAGGCGCTGCTCACGATCGCGGCGATCTTCCTGTTGCAGGAGGCCAAGCCCGTGCTGCTGCCGTTGACGGTGGCGCTGATGCTCACCTTCCTGCTGTTCGGGCCCGTGCGTGCGCTCACGCGGCTCGGCCTGCCGCCGGCGCTGGGCGCGGCGGTGGTGGTGGCCACGCTGATCGGTGCCATCGGCGTGGCCGGCAGCGCATTGGCCGGCCCGGCCGCCGAATGGTGGGATCGCGCACCGCAGAACCTGCAGCAGATCGCCCACACGATCGACAAAGTGCGCGCCGCCATCCCGGGCCTGGAGCCGCCGCGGCGCCTGGCGCGATCACCTTCGCCACCCGCAGATCCAGTGAAGGAGAAGCTGGCCAGCGAAGGGTTCACGATGACGCGCGCGGTGATCGGGCACTTCTGGCACTTCGCGCTCGCCGTCGGCATCGCAGTGATCCTGCTGTACTTCATGCTCGCCTCGGAGTACTACCTGCTGTCGCGCACGGTGCAGGCCATCCCCAATCGCCGCAAGCGCGCGATCGTGCTCGGCGGCGTGCGGCAGGCACAACGCGAGGTCGGGCAGTACCTGGCCACGACCGGCCTGATCAACAGCGTGCTGGGCCTGCTCACCGGCGTGCTGCTGGCACAGCTGGGCCTGCAGAACCCACTGCTGTGGGGAACGATGGTGGCGGTGTTGAACTTCGTGCCCTACATCGGTCCGCTGCTGATGGCCGGCATGCTGCTGCTGGCCGGCATCGTGACCTACGGCATCGCTTGGCAGATGCTGGCGCCGGCCGGTGGGTTCCTGATGCTGCACGCGATCGAAAGCAACTTCGTCACCCCCCTCGTGGTGGGTCGGCGCCTGCGCCTGAGCCCGATGGCGGTGTTCCTGTCGGTGATCGTGTGGGGCTGGATCTGGGGCGTGGCCGGCGGCTTCATCGCGGTGCCGATGTTGCTGGTGCTGCGCTCCGCGTGCCGGCGCGTGCCCTCATGGAAGCTGATGCACGGCTACCTCACGGAGACCAGCGCGCATCCGACGAGCCTGCGCGCGCTGCTGGCGTCACGGCGCAAGCGCGGATCGGCCAGCGCCGCGCAGAAGCGCGCTTCCTGAGCGCGCGCCGACGCGGTGGCCCGATCACTCGGGCCGGTAGCCGGCTTCAGTAAGCGCCTGCGCGAGCGCCGAACGGTCTGCACTGCCGTCCACGCGCACCATGTGCGTGGGCAGATCCACCTGCACCTGGGCTTTTGCGTCCACCTCGTGCACCGCCTCCGTCACGGCGCGCACGCAATGGCCGCAGCGGATGGCGGGGACATGAAACTCGATCATCTCGACTCCTTGTATGGCGTTTGCGATACCGCAACTCTGCGCCTTGCCACCGTGGCAAGGTCAAGCAGCGATTCAATACCCTTCTCTTGACTTTCCCATCATGTCAACGTTCACACTGTTTGCATGAGTACTGACCTGACTTTGCCCATCGAAGGCATGACCTGCGCCTCCTGCGTGGCGCGCGTGGAGAAGGCCTTGCGCAAGGTGCCCGGCGTGCAGTCGGCCGAGGTGAACCTGGCCACCGAGATGGCCAACGTGTCGTTCGACGCCCGTGCGGTGGACGCGGCGGCGCTGCGCAGTGCCATCGAGCGCGCGGGCTACACGGTGGGGCCCGAAACACCGGCTGCGCAGCTGGCATCCCGCCTGCCCGATTGGTGGGCCGTGGCGGCGGCAGCGGCGTTCGCGCTGCCGCTGGCCCTGCCGATGCTGGGCCTGCTGTTCGGCCGCATGTGGATGTTGCCCGGCTGGCTCCAATGGGCGCTGGCCACGCCGGTGCAGTTCTGGCTGGGCGCCCGCTTCTACCGGGCCGGCTGGAAGGCGCTGCGCGCCGGCGCCGGCAACATGGACCTGCTGGTCGCACTCGGCACCTCGGCCGCGTACGGCCTGAGCCTGTACGAGCTGGCGCGCCACGGCAGCCATGCCGAAGGCCATCTCTACTTCGAGGCGTCGGCGGTGGTGATCACGCTGGTGCTGTTGGGCAAATGGCTCGAGACGCGCGCAAAGCACCAGACCACCGAGGCGATCCGGGCGCTCAATGCGCTGCGCCCGGAGGTGGCCCGCGTGCGCCGCGACGGTGCCGAGCAGGAGCTGCCGCTGGCCAAGGTGCGGGTGGGTGACCTGGTGGTGGTGCGCCCCGGCGAGCGCGTGCCGGTGGACGGCACGGTGCTGGAAGGCGCCAGTGACGTCGACGAGTCGCTGATCACCGGCGAGAGCCTGCCGGTGGCCAAGCACGTGGGCGATCGCGTCACCGGCGGCGCGGTCAATGCGCAGGGGCTGCTGGTGGTGCGCACCACGGCCGTGGGCGCCGAATCCACGCTGGCGCGCATCGTGCGGCTGGTGGAGTCGGCGCAGGCCAAGAAGGCGCCGATCCAGCGCCTGGTGGACCAGGTCAGTGCCGTGTTCGTGCCCGTGGTGCTGGGGCTGGCAGCGCTCACGCTGCTCGGCTGGGGCCTGGGCAGCGGCGACTGGGAGCGCGCGCTGCTCAATGCCGTGGCCGTGCTGGTGATCGCCTGCCCGTGCGCACTCGGCCTGGCCACGCCCACCGCCATCATGGCCGGCACCGGCGTGGCAGCGCGGCACGGCATCCTGATCAAGGACGCCGAGGCGCTGGAGATCGCGCACCGCGTGCGCATCGTCGCCTTCGACAAGACCGGCACGCTCACGGTCGGCAAGCCCGCGCTGGTGGAGGCGGTGCCGGCGGACGGCGTGCCGGGCATGCAGTTGTTGGCCTGGGCCGCGGCATTGCAGGCAGGCAGCGAGCATCCGCTGGCGCAGGCGGTCATGGCGGCGGCCCACGAACAGCGGATCGCCGTGCCCGCCGCAGCCGACGTGCAAGCCGTGGCGGGCCGCGGGGTGCAGGCCCAGGTGGCGGATCACGCACTGCGCCTGGGCAGCGCGCGCTGGATGGCCGAACTGGGCGCCCCGTCGGGCGCCTTGCAGGCTCGCGCCGACGCGCTGCAGGCGCAGGGGCGCACGGTGTCCTGGCTGGCCGAACTGGCCCCGGCGCCGCGCATCGTCGGCCTGTTGGCCTTCGGCGACGTGCTGAAGCCGCATGCGGCCGAGGCACTGCAGCGCCTGCATGCGCAGGGCGTGAAGGCAGCTCTGGTCACCGGCGACAACGCGGGCAGCGCGCGCGCCGTGGCGCAGGCGCTTCAGCTCGACCAGGTGCGCGCAGAAGTTCTGCCGGAGGACAAGGCGCGCATCGTGGCCGAGCTCAAGCAAGGCGGCATCGCGGTGGCGATGGTGGGCGACGGCATCAACGATGCGCCGGCGCTGGCCGCAGCGGACGTGGGCATCGCGATGGGCACCGGCACCGACGTGGCGATGCACGCCGCCGGCATCACGCTGATGCGCGGCGAAATCGGGCTGGTGGCCGACGCCATCGACATCTCGCGCCGCACCTACGCCAAGATCCGGCAGAACCTCTTCTGGGCTTTTGTCTACAACGTGGTGGGCATCCCGCTGGCCGCCTTCGGCCTGCTGAACCCGGTGATCGCCGGTGCCGCGATGGCGTTTTCCAGCGTCAGCGTGGTGAGCAATGCGCTGCTGCTGCGGCGCTGGAAAGGAACGATCGCATGAACATCGGCGAAGCAGCCGCGCAGTCGAACGTGTCGGCCAAGATGATCCGCCACTACGAGCAGCTGGGCCTGCTGCCGGCCGTGCCGCGCACCGACGCCGGCTACCGGCAATACGGCGACAGGGAGGTGCACACGCTGCGCTTCATCCGGCGCGCGCGCGACCTCGGCTTCGGCATGAGCGAGATCGCCGAGTTGCTGAAGCTGTGGCAGAACCGGCGCCGTGCCAGCGCCGACGTCAAGCGCATCGCGCTGGCGCACGTGGCCGACCTGCAGCGCCGCCTGGCCGAGATGGAGGCGATGAAGCGCACGCTGGAACGGCTGGCCTCGTGCTGCCACGGCGACCATCGGCCCGACTGCCCGATCCTCGACGAGCTGGGCGCGGCCGGCCAGCCGCGCGCGTCATAGCGCGCTGAGACCCTCGCACAGCAGGTTCAGGCGCTGGTCGTCGTCGCGCGTGAGGCCCTCGCCGGCATACAGGCGCGCGGCGCGCTGGATGGCATGCAGGCGGAACAGTAGCTCGTGCTGCACCGCCTCCGCCTCCGCGGCGTCGAGCGCCGACACGTGCTCGGCCCACAGGCCGCTCGCATTGAAGCCGGTACGCAGTCGCTGCAGCAGGTACTGCGCAAGCTGCAGCGCGCCTTTCAGCGCCGGTGTGTCGGCGGCCAGCACCAACACGCCTGCCTTGTCCTGCATGGCCTGCAGCGTGGCGTCGAAGTTGCCGAGCCGTTGGCGGATCTCCTGCACGCCATGCTCGCTGTGCAAAGGCGCCTGCACGCGCGCCGCCTCGGCCACCAGGCCCACCCAGCGCAGGTCGAATTCCCCAGGCACAGCGCGCAGCGCCACGCTGGCATTGAGCAGATGCGCGGATTCGCCGCGCAACCCCGCCAGCGTCGCCTCGGTGACCGCGAGCAGGCGGCCGAGCGTGGAAACTTGCTGGCCCTGCAGCCGGTTCGGGTAACCCGAGCCGTCCAGACGCTCATGGTGCTCGCTCACCGCCCGCGCCACATCCACCGGGTAATTGGTGAGCTGCTCGATCAGCAGCCGGCCCACGTGCGGGTGAATCACGAGTTGGCGATAGCTTTGCACGTCCAGCGTGCGGTCGGCATCGGCTTCACCGTGCAGCGGCTCGATGTACATCTCGCCCAGGTCGTGCACCAGGCCGCACAGCATGGCCTGGCGCAACGCGCGCGTGTCGCCGCCGAAGGCCAGCATCAGGGCACCGCTCAGCGCCATCGCCTGCACTGCGTGCTGGTAGGCCTGGGGGCGCGCCGCCTGCGCCGCGCTGAGCAGCAGTTGCGCCACCGGGTGCAGCGGAATGTGAGTGGCCGAATGCACCAGCTGGTCGTCGTAGCGCCTCAGCAGCACGGCCAGCGGTGTGTCATGCGCCAGCAGTTGCTCCATCGCCTGCACCAGCGACCGGCTGGTGACGCCGTCCTCGGCGTAGAGGCACGCTTCCAGCGGCTGGCGCAACTGGCGATCGAGCAGCTTGCGCTGCAGCGCGCGCGACACCGGCTGCTCGCGCGCCCACAGCTTGGTGCCGGAGATGTCGAAGATGTCGCGTGCGGCGATGATCGAACGCGTCTCGCTGGCGTCGAGGATGATCGACAGCGCATGCGGGTTGGCGACGGCAAAGCCCGTCGTGGCGGCGGTGGAGGTCATCGCGGTCTCCTGATTCCGGATGACCGGTTCTTCGGCGGCCACGGGGGCAAGCTGAGACCCCAGGTGTGACAAACCGTTTTTTGCCGGCCGGCTGAAGTTGCTGCGGCAAGGGTTGCTGAGGCTGGCCTCGCTGCCCCGTCGCAGTCGTGACGCAGTTCTCCTTTCGAGGCCACGGCGTGCATGGCGCGCTTGTTGCACCAACGCCGGCCTCCATCCGCTGCAAGCCACACCGTGTACGCACCCATCACCCTCGAACGCACCATCCACTACGGCGATGTGAAGGTCTTCGTCGGCCGCGACGGGCATGAGCGCCGGTTCATCGGCATCGGCGTCGGCCTGGGCGAGCGCGGCAACGTGGTGTTCATGCAGGTGCAGGAAGAGACCGTGCTGGAGCTCGAGACGGGCCAGGTGGACCTGTACACCGTGATCGGCCAGCGCTGCGTGGGGCCGATCGTGGAGCTGTCGCGCGACGCGATACCCGGGCTGCGCACGCGACACGGCGCATCGGCCTGCGCCTGACCGGCTACGATGCCGGCCCGATCCACCGTTTGGGCCGCACCGTGCACGCTGAAGCCACCCACCGCGCGATCGATGCCGTCTGGCGCATCGAGTCGGCCCGCATCATCGCGGTGGTGGCGCGCATGGTGCGCGACGTGGGCGTGGCCGAGGAGCTGGCGCAGGATGCGCTGATCGCAGCGCTGGAGCGCTGGCCCGAGCAAGGCGTGCCGGACAACCCGGCCGCCTGGCTCACCGCCACCGCCAAGAATCGTGCGCTCGATTGGCTGCGGCGCGGCCAGATGCTGGACGAAAAGCACGAGGAGCTCGGCCACGAATACGCGTTGCAGCAGGAGATGGCGCAGCCACCCCTGCTGAACGCGCCCGAGCACGACATCGACGACGACCTGCTGCGGCTGATCTTCACCGCCTGCCATCCGCTGCTGTCGCCCGAGGCGCGCGTGGCGCTGACGCTGCGGCTGCTGGGCGGCCTGGCCACCGACGAGATCGCGCGCGCCTTCCTCGTACCCGAGGCCACCATTGCGCAACGCATCGTGCGCGCCAAGCGCACGCTGGCCGAGGCCAAGGTGCCGTACGAGGTGCCGCGCGCGGCCGAGCTGCCGGCGCGCCTGGCCTCGGTGCTGGAGGTGATCTACCTCGTCTTCAACGAGGGCTACGCCGCCACCGCCGGCGACGACTGGATGCGCCCCGCGCTGTGTCAGGAGGCGATGCGCGTGGGCCGCATCCTGGCCGAGCTGCTGCCCTCGGAGCCCGAGGTACATGCGCTGGTGGCGCTGATGGAGCTCCAGGCCTCGCGGCTGCATGCCCGCACCGGGCCGGCGGGCGAACCGGTGCTGTTGCTGGACCAGAACCGCGCCCGCTGGGACCCCCTGCTCATCCGGCGCGGACTGGCCGCGCTGGCACGCGCCGACGCCGTCCTCGAACACGAACCCGGCCCCTACTTGCTGCAGGCCGCCATTGCCGCCTGCCATGCGCGCGCCACCACGCCGGAGGCCACCGACTGGCCGCAGATCGCCCTGCTGTATGGGGCCCTGGCGCGCACGTCGCCGTCGCCCGTGGTGGAACTGAACCGTGCGGTCGCGCTGGCGATGGCCTACGGCCCGGCAGCCGGCCTCGAGCTGGTGGACACACTCGCCGACGCGCCGCAGCTCAAGCACTACCACCTGCTGCCCAGCGTCCGCGGCGACCTGCTCGCCAAGCTCGGCCGCCACGCCGAGGCAGCCGCAGAGTTCCGCCGCGCCGCCGGCATGACGCGCAATGCGCGCGAGCGCGACCTGCTGCTCGAACGCGCGCGCCGGTGCGAAGCCTGATCAGCGCACGTGCAGCACGTCCAGCGGCTGCACCGGTGAGGCGGCATTGCCCCAGCTGCGCCGGATGAACGTGGCCACCGCCGCGATCTGCGCATCGTTCATCTCGGGCCCGTATGGCGGCATGCCGTAGGGCTGCGGCTGCGCCCGGGTACTGGGCACGAAGCCGCCGCTCACGATGGCGCGCAAGGTGTTGGCCGGCACCTCGAGCTGCACGCTGCGGTTGCCGGCCAGCGGCGGCACGACGCCGCCCTGCGCGCCCTGCCCCTGCTCCCCATGGCAACGGGCGCAGCGGTCCGCGTAGAGCTTGGCCCCGAGCGCCAGCACTCGGGGATCCACCCGCGCGTGCTCGACGCGCTGCGGCTCGGCTTCCGGCAGGTCCTGCAGGAACACGCCCATCGCGTGCACGTCGCTGTCGCTCAGGTACTGCGTACTGCGGAACACCACCTCGGCCATCGGCCCCATCGCCGCGCCGCCGCGTGCGATGCCGGAGTGCAACAGCGCTTCGATCTCAGCTGCCGCGTCCGGCCCGCGCGACGCGCCGAGCGCGGGCGCGTACCAGTTTTGCATCGGGATCAACCCGCCGCTCAACTCGAGCCGCGACGGCGTGGCACCCAGCAGGTTGCGCGGGGAATGGCAGGCCGTGCAGTGGCCGAGGCCACGCACCAGGTAGTTGCCGCGGTTCCATGGCGCCGGCTTGTCTGCGCGCGGCTCGTACACGCCGGCACGGAAGTACAGGGCACGCCACACGGCGAGCGAAACCTGGGCGTTGTACGGAAAGCGCAGCGCATGCGGAAGGTTGGTACGCCGCACCGGCGGCAGGCTGCGCAGGTACACGAACAGGGCGTCGGAGTCGTCGCGCGTCACCAGGGTGAAGTTAGGGTACGGAAACGCGGGGTACAGCATGCGGCCGCCCTTCGATCGGCCGTTGTGCAGCGCCTGCCAGAATTCATCGGCGCTCCATCGGCCCAGGCCGGTGTCGTCGTCGGGCGTGATGTTGGGCGCGTAGACCGTGCCGAAAGGCGTGTCGATTCCACGCCCGCCGGCGCAAGCCGGGCCGCCGCGCGCGGTATGACAGCCGATGCAATTGCCGGCCAGGGCCAGGTAGGCGCCGCGCTGCAGCACGGCGGGTGCAGCATGTGGCGCCGGCCGATGCGCGGCGCTCGCATCATCACGGTTGCCCAGCAGCACGGCAACGGCCATCAGCACGACCAGGGCGGCCAAGCCAACCGCGGCGCGGCGCAGCATACGGCTCATGGTGCAAGACTGCCGCACGCCAGCGGCAGGGGCTGAGCCACTGAGACGGCGGGCCGGGCATCGGCGGGCACCGGCTGCGCTGCGAGCCAGTTGGCGAGCGCGGAAATGTCCTGCGGCGACAGACGCTGCGCCACTTCGGCCATGCAGTCCGGCGTCTTCGCATGCCGCTGGCCGGTGCGCCAGCCGCCCAGTTGGGCGACGAGGTAGTCGCGCGACAGCCCCAGCAGCCCGGGCACGGCGGGCAGCGCACCGGTCATCAGCGCGCCGTGGCAACGCGCACAGGCAGGCAGGCGACGCGACGGGTCGCCGTGGAGCACCAGCACCTGGCCGCGCTGCAGTTCGTCAGGAGGCGCGGGCTGCGCCTGCGGCGGCGGATACGGCAGATCCAGGGCGGCGAAGTAGCGCGCGATCTGCTGCAGGTAGTCGTCGGACAGGAAGTCGACGAGGTAGGCCATCGTCGCGTTGCTTCGGCGGCCTTCGCGGAAGTTCAGCAGCTGGTTGTACAGGTAGCCGGCGGGTTTGCCGGCAATGCGGGGGAAGTAGCCTTCGTTGGTGGCGCGGCCCTGCTTGCCATGGCACGCGGTGCAAGCCTGCGTACGCTCGGCCATCGTGTCGGGCAGTGCCACAGGCGAAGACCCGGCCGCCGCCAGCACGGGTAACAGGAGCAGTGCGCCAATCGCGCGGCGCATCGGATGCCGTAGGTTCATCGGTCGCCCGACTATACGGACCTCTGCGCTGCGGCGTCGGCCCGCATGCGCGCCGCGCCTTTCGGATGGGCGCGCCTGCCGTCGTCAGGCGGCGACCTGTGCGTTCGGGTTTGCAACGCCGGCGCGCAACTGGGTCAGCCGCTCGCGTACGTGGTGCGTCTTGTTGCCCACCTGCGCGACGATGCGGCGCAACTCCTGCTCGTCCACGTCGAGCACGCGCGTCCAGTAGGCCACCTGCCACGGTTCGCGCAGGTGCACGCGCATGCGGTCGTTGGCCGCGATGTAGCGGCGGATGTCGGACATCTGGCGGATCTCTGCCATGAGGAAATGCCTCGTTGGAAATCGGGGCATTTGCCCCATTCCCAATCTGGCAACGCCTGTGCCCTGCAGGCCTCCTCCGACAGGCGCGTCAGCCGGTGCCTTCCATCATGGCAGCAGGCCCGCCGAGCAGTTTCTCCATCAACTCGCGCACGCTGCGGATTTGCGCGCCGAACGGCAAAGCACCCGCACCGCGAAAGAACAGGCCGCGCTTGACATCGCCTCGCAATGCGGCGGCCAGTTGCTGGTCGATGCAGAACTGCCCCCAGCCTGCCTTGCCATCGCGCAAGCCGCATTGCGCCAGGCAGTCGAACGCCTTGGTGCAGCGAGATTTCACGTGCGCTACCGCCTGCAGCTTCTGCTCCACAGCCAGGTAGGCCTTGAGCCACGGGGTGCCAACGGCACGCGCCGGCAGGCCTGCCACGCTGGTGAACTCGACCATGTCCTCTTCACGCGCTTCAGCCAGCACGCGCTTGAACTCCGGATGTGCGTCGCACTCGGTCGTGACCGCGAAGGGTGTGCCCAGTTGCACCGCCGCCGCTCCCAGCGCCTGGAGCCGCCGGATGTCGGGCAGGCTGCGTACACCACCGGCCGCGATCAACGGCACCTCGCGCTCGACCCCGGCGCTGCGCAGGAAGGCGAGCGTCTCGGGAATGACGCGCTCGAAGTCGAAACGGGGATTCTTCAGGTCCTCCACCGTTGCCGCGCCCAGGTGGCCACCAGCCAGGCCGGGGTGCTCGATCACCACGGCATTGGGCAGACGTCCGCGACGCTCCCATTTGCGCATCAGCAGCTGAACGCCTCGGGCATCGCTGAGGATCGGCACCAGCGCCGCCTTGGGATGCTCGGCTGCGAGGTCGGGGAGGTCCAGCGGCAGGCCTGCGCCCACCACCACCGCGTCCACTCCGGCCTGCAGCGCGCGAACCACGTAGCGGCTGTACTCGCTGACTGCACGCATCACGTTCATCGCCACCAGGCCCAAACCCCCTGCGATGCGGCGAGCGGCCTGCACCTCGCGCTCGAGTGCGATGAGATTGGCATCGTCGATCTCGATCTTGGCCTGCAGTCCGGTGCCGAGACCGCGTGTGCGCTCCATCAGGTCAGGGTGGTGGCGCCTCAGGTCCACCGACGAGAGGGTACCGATGCCTCCCAGGGCCGCCACATGACCGGCCAGCCGATGTGCGGACACGCCGACGCCCATGCCGCCCTGAACGATGGGCAGCAGCGTGCGGCCGCAAAGCTTCAAAGGCTCGAGGCCACTGCCGGCCAGCAGCGTGGCCAGCGCCGGGTCGATGTGGGGGTGCCGCTCAGTCGGCGCAGAAGGAAGCGTCATCGTGGTCTCGCTGCAATGCAAGGCACGCACCGTAGCGGGACAGGGCAATCAGGGGCTTGCCTTGGATCAAGCTCTGTTGCTGCGGGCCCGTACTAGTAGCTGAGGCGGAAGCGCTGGTCCTTGAAGCGGAAGACCGCAAGCTTCAGGTGGATCTGCTCCAGCGTGAGATCCGGGGCCAGTGCGTCCTTCTCATGAAAGACCTGGCCATTGATGATCAGGAAGCGCGTCGCCGGGTTGTCGGAATACACCGAGCCACCGATGGTCAAAGGCGGGATCTGGCGCTGCAACTCCGGTGGGAGCTCGGACAGCGGCGGGATACGGCCTTCGGCAGCCGTGGCAGGGGTGCCATTTGTGGCACGCTGCGGTACGGCTGCGCGCGGAGGCGCCTCGTTGCCGGCCGCGGGAGCCTTTTCGGCGGGCGACCCAGTACGCGAGGGGTGCTCGTCCACCCTGGCAGGCCGGCGGACCAGTTCCGCCGGCGGCTCGAGCTCCTTGCGAACGAGTGGCGGTTCGACGCGTTGCACGACCGGCGCCGATTCGGCAGCGGAGCGTTGCTCCGGCTTCTGCGCCCTTTGCAATGCGCTGGTCGGCTCGTCCGCCTGCGGCCGCGGCCTCGTCAGCTGCCACGCCAAGGTCAGCGCGAGTACGACCAACCCACCCAGGAGCCCCCAAACCCAACCTGGCACGCGCGAAGCGGAAGGTGCGACGCCCAGTAGCGTCTGCATCGGCTGCGCGTGCAGGCCCGGAACAGCGCCGCGCTCGCGCTCCGCATCGGCCTTTTTCAGGGCATCGAGCACATAGGACATGGTCGATCCTCAGTGGCGCAACCGGGGCTCGTCGACCCCGGCAGCGCGGTTCAGGTGCATCAGCGTGACGGGCCCCGCTAGGCCGTCCGGCTTCAGGCCTTCCGCAAGTTGAAAGGCGGCAACGCGCGCCCGCAGCGGCTTGTCGGCCAGCGCCTTGTTGGCAGGCGCCAGGTGCGCGTTCAGCCAGTCGGTGAGAGGCCCGGGGCTGCCATCGGCGGGCCGTTGCGTATAACCCGGCGGAGTGCGCCAGTAGGTGGCAAAGTCGCCGCGCCACAGGCCGGCCAGTGCGCTGAGCGTAACCACCCGCTGACCTACGGCCGTCTCCAAAGTCGCCGTATCGCCGCTCAATCCGGTGAGCATGGCGTACGCCGGCCGAGAAGCGCGATTGGCATACAAGGCCATCAGGCCGGGCCGATCCAGCTGGCGGATGGTTGCCAGACTCACGCCGTCGCTGCGAAAGCACTCCACGTCCTGCTGGGGCGCAATCTGGCACGGATCACCATCGGCCAGCGAGAGGCCCCATCGCGACGCCAGCGCACGCAACGCCTGCGACTCGTCCTGTATCAGGCTCTCCCAGGCAAGTGCGGCGGCAGGGACCGAGGCAGAAGCAGCGGAAGCGGCGGAAGGCGTCGACTTTGGCGCTGTGCGTGCCGGGGACCGCGCGGGGGCGGCACTGGCCGCGGAGATCGCGGCGCCCGCTACTTTCGCCGGCAGCCAATTGCCCCACCGTGCGCCGATCGCGAATGCGACGGCACCGAACATCGCAGCGCCAGCAACCAAGCCAAAGCCCCAAACCAACGGCCGACGCGAAAACACGGATGCGCCCGGCCCGAGCATGCCTCTCGACGAGCCGAAAACCTCCTCGGCTGCGCGTCCGACAGTGTCCTGCTCTACCGAAGACTTTCCACTCGCGTATGCGCCGAGCAGTGCTCGATCACACAGCAGGTTGATCCGCCGTGGAACGCCCCGCGAGAGCCGGTGAATTCGCCGCATCGCACGCCGATCAAAGGGCAGAGCACGTCGGAGGCCCGCGACGCCGAGCCGGTGCGCGATGTACTGTTCCGTCTCTGCGCCAGACAGCGCCTGCAGGTGATATCGGGCAATGACGCGCTGCGCCAGTTGCTCCAGGTCCGGCCGCGCCAGCATGTCGCGCAGCTCCGGCTGCCCGATCAACACGATCTGCAGCAACTTGCGCTCGTTGGTCTCCAGGTTCGTCAACAGGCGAAGTTGCTCGAGCACGTCCGGCGACAGGTTCTGTGCCTCGTCGATGATCAGCACGTTGCTCTGGCCGACGGCGTGCGTGCGCAGCAAGAAGTTGTTCAACGAGTCGACGTAGTCCTTGACGCTCGGCGGCGTCACCCCGCCCCGCTCGTACGGCACACGAAACTCATCACACACGGACTTCAGCAGTTCCTCTACTGTCAGTTTGGGGTTGAAGATGTACGCGACGTTGCACCGCTTGGGAATTTGCTCCAAGAAGCAGCGACACACCGTCGTCTTGCCTGCCCCAATTTCACCCGTGAGGAGCACAAAGCCGCCGCCGCCGCGCAGTCCGTAGAGCAGGTGCGCCAACGCTTCGCGGTGCCTCTCGCTCATGAACAGAAAGCGAGGATCGGGTGCGATCGAGAACGGGGCCTGCTTCAGACCGAAGTACGAGTCGTACATGGGCTAGTCAGATTCGGTGGCGGCCTGCCGCGAGACCGCGCGAGCGGAGTTGCGCAGTCTACTCCCTGCCGCCGACGTACCATCGACGTCCGCGCCAAAAACAAAACCCCCTAAGCGTGTAAGCGCAAAGGGGGTTTGGAGTAAT
>CAMLIZ010000044.1 GCA_946480245.1 uncultured Pseudomonadota bacterium | reverse complement strand
CTGTTTCACCGCACCACACGGCAGGTGAGCCTCACGCCGGATGGCGAACGCCTGTTCGAGCGTTGCCAGCGCGTGCTGGCAGAGGTGGAGGAGCTGCAAGCCGACGCGGCGGGCACGCGCGCCGTGCCGGCTGGCACGCTGAAGATCGACGCGCCCATCAGCTACGGCAAGCGCTTCGTGGTGCCTGCCTTGGCCGCGCTGGTGCGTCGCCACCCCGGCATGCAACTGGACCTGCGGCTGAACGACAGCTATGCCGACCTGGTGCGCGACGGCATCGACCTGGCGGTGCGCGTGGGCCACTTGAGCGATTCCACCCTGGTGGCCCGGCGCATCGACACACAGTCGCTGCTGCTGTGCGCCAGCCCGCAATACCTGCGTGAGCACGGCACGCCGCGCCGGGTGGACGACCTGAAGCGCCACGTGGCCGTGCTGTTTCGCATGCCCACCAGCGGGCGCAACCGGCCCTGGCAACTGAAAAGCCGCGGCGAGCACGTGCAACTGCAACCCGCGTCCCGGGTGCGGGTGAGCGACGGCGAGGGCATGGTCGCCGCAGCGCTGTGTGGTTTGGGCGTCTGTCAGGTGCCCGAGGTGATGGTGATCGACGAGCTGGCTGCAGGTCGCCTCGTGGAGTTGCTGCCGGGCTGCCGGCCCGAGCCGATGCCGATCAGCGTGGTGTGGCCCTCGGGTCGCTTGCTGCCGGCGCGGGTGCGCGCGGCGATCGAGGCGCTGGCGACCATGGGCGCGCAACACGCTGCGGCCTGAGGCAGCGCGTCCCTTACGATCGCGCGGTGGCCTGCGGGCCCACCACGACACAGCGGAGGAAGACATGCACTCCAAGCCCACCCGCCCCACCGCCAGCCTGGCCGCACGCGTGCTGCCCGGGCGCCAGGTGCCCCAACCCGCCAACGCGGCCGACTGGCTGGCGGTCGGCCGCGAGTTGCTGGCGCAGGTGCGCAGCGAATACGGCATTCCAGCGTCAGCCCAGACCGTGGCGGTGGGCTGGACCGGCATCGATGGCCTGGACACGCGGCGCTTCGTGGGTGCGTCGCGCTCGATCCGCGGGCGCGCCCACCTGCCCACCCCGGTGGATCACATCAACGCGCCGCGTCACAACGCGCAGTTCCTCGACCACGCCGAGCAGGACGTGGCCAACGGCTTCATCGATGCACTGGAGGCGCTGCGCCCGCGCCCTGCGCTCGACGGCGAATGGCTGCGCATCTTCGTGTCGCATCGCAAAGGCCCGTGCTCGGCCTGCGCGCAAGGGCTGGACGAACGCCTGGTGGACCCCGGCGTGCTGGGCCAGCTGAGCCGGCGCTACCCCGGGCTGACCATCGTGCTGGCCTGGGAGACCGAGGGGCACGGCCTGCACCACATGATGATCCAGGGCGGCGTGCGCCTGTAGGCGCCCTTGGCGCCTCAGTGCCGGTCGAGCTGCTGCGGCCGCAGCCGGATCGGCACCGACTTGTAGCCCGGCACCTTGCTGCCCTTGGCGTGGTGCCACAGCGGCACCAGCGGATTCAACTCCGGGAAGTAGCCGGCCACGCAGCCGCGCGGGATGTCGTAGGCGGTGACGCGCAGGCCGGTCACCTCGCGCACCACGCCGTCGTCGGCACCGGCAGTACTCGCGTTCACGATGTCACCGTCGTTCAGGCCTTGCGCGGCGATGTCCTGCCGGTTCATCAGCAGCACCAGGCGCGTGCCGTGCACGCCGCGGTAGCGGTCGTCGTAGCCGTACACGGTGGTGTTGAACTGGTCGAAGCTGCGCAAGGTGGTCAGGCGCAACACCCCCTCGCCCTGCATCGACATGTCGGGGTCGGTGTTCAGCGTGTCGGGCGTGATGAAGTTGGCCTTGCCGGTCTTGGTCTTCCACTCGCGGTGCTTGGCGCCCAGGGGGCGATGAAAGCCGCCGGGCTGCCACATGCGCGCCTCGAAGTCACGAAAGATCTCCGGGAAGGTGAGCTCGATCTGCTTGCGCACCCTGGCGTAGTCGGCCACCCAGGCATCCCACGGCACGGTGGCGCGCGGGGCGAGCGTGGCCTTGGCGATGCCGGCAATGATGGCGGGCTCGGACAGCAGCTTGTCGCTGGCCGGCTCGGCACGGCCGCGGGAGCCGTGCATGCAGCCGGTGCTGTCCTCCATCGACACTGACTGCTCGCCGCTGGCCTGGCGGTCGATCTCGATGCGGCCCAGGCACGGCAGCAGGAACGCCACCTCGCCGTGCACCACGTGGCTGCGGTTGAGCTTGGTGGCCACCTGCACGCTCAAGCGCAGCTTGCGCCATGCGGGCTCCATGCGGTGGGTGTCGGGCAGCGCGCGCAGCAGGTTGCCGCCCAGGCACACCATGGCCTTCACGCTGCCGGCCAGCATGCCTTCGCAGGCCTCCACGGTGTTCAGGCCCTTCTTGCGCGGGGGCTCGAACTGGTACAGCTCGGCCTGCTTGTCGATGTTGGCCTTCTCGGGCTTCTCGGTGATGCCCACCGTGCGCTGGCCCTGCACGTTGGAATGCCCGCGCACCGGCAGGATGCCGGCACCCTGCACGCCGATGTGGCCGCCCAGCAGCAGCAGGTTGGCCACCATCTGCACGTTGAGCACGCCGTTGCGGTGCTGCGTGAGCCCCATGCCGTAGATGCCGATCACCCGCCTGGCCCGGGCGTACTCGCGCGCCGCGGATTCCAGGTCGGCGCGCTTCAGGCCCGACTGCGCCTCGATCTCGTCCCACGTGAGCGCGCGCATGCGCTCGCCAAAGGCCTCGAAACCCTGCGTGTGCTCGCGGATGAACTCATGGTTCAGCACTGGCTCGGCGCCGTGCTCGCGCGCCGCATCGTCGGCTTCGATGAGCGCCTTGCACACGCCGCTCAAGGCCGCCAGGTCGCCGCCGGCGCGCACCTGGTGGTACTGCGTGCTGATCTTCGTTTCCTTCGGCGTCAGCATCTCCACCGGCGACTGCGGGTTGGCAAAGTGCACCAGCCCCGGCTCGCGCAGCGGGTTGAAGGTGATGATCTGCGCACCGCGCTTGCGGGCGTCCTCCAGCGAATGCAGCATGCGCGGCGCATTCGTCCCGACGTTGTGGCCGATGTAGAAGATGCAATCGGTGTGCTCGAAATCGTCCAGCGTCACCGTGCCCACCGGCACGCCGATCGACTCCGGCAGGCCGGTGGAGGTGCTCTCGTGGCACATGTTGGAGCTGTCGGGCAGGTTGTTGTTGCCGTACAGCCGCGCCAGGAGCTGGTACATGTACGAGGCTTCGAGCGACGCCCGGCCGGAGGTATAGAACACCACCGAGTCCGGCTCCAGCGCACGCAGCTCCTGCCCGATCTCGGCGAACGCATCGGCCCAGGGCACCTCCACGTACTTGTCCATCACCGGGTCCCAGCGCATCGGCGCGGTCAGCCGGCCCTGCGCCTCCAACGCATGGTCGCTCCACGCCTCCAGCTCGGTGAGCGTGTGCTGCGCAAAGAAGGCCGGCGTCGTGCGATCGCGCGTCAGTTCCCAGGCCGTGGCCTTGGCGCCGTGCTCGCAGAACTCGAACGGATGCGGCTCGGCCGGCTTGGCCCACGAGCAACTCACGCAGGCGAAGCCGTCCGGCTTGTTCTGCTTGAGCAGCACGCGCGAGCCGGTGACGGGGATGTGCGCCTCGAGCAGGCTCTCGGTGACTTCGCTCACCGAGGTCCAGCCGCCGGAGGCCAAAGTGAACGGCTCGATCTTTACCGGGCGCACCGGTTCATGGTTGGGCTGGCGGGATTCGGACATGTGCTTCTCCTGCGTGCCGGGTCTGCACCGGCCGCGCTACTGGAGGGCAAATGCCGTGCGAAGCCTCAGGCCGGCGCTGTCGCGCGCAGCGACACCACGCGCACCGGCACCACCGCGTGCTCGCGAAAGCCCAGGCGTTCGTACAGCCGGTGGGCGCCATGGTTGTCGGCCATCACGTGCAGGAACGGGGTCTCGCCGCGCGCCAGCTGGCGCCGCAGCAGCAAGGCCATCAACCGCCGCGCCAGGCCCTGGCCTTGGGCATCCGGGTGCGTGCACACGCCGCTGATCTCGCGCAACGGGCCGGCGTTGCAGCGCTCACCGGCCATCGCCACCAGCCGCTCGCCCTGGAAGCAGCCGAAGTAGTCGCCCAGCTCCGGCGTGCGCGGCCCGAACGGCCCCGGCTTGGTGAGTGCCGCCAGCGCCACCGCCTGCTCGGCATGCTGCGGACCGAGGCGCACCGCGTCGGGCGGCGCGTCGTCGGGCGCAGGGCCGCCGGCCCACACCATGCGCCGCATCGTGCCTTCGGCCTCGATCTGCCAGCCCGCCGGCGCCGCGCCGATCCATTCGGAGGTGTAGAACGATTCGCCCACCGCGCAGAACGGCGCCAGCGCGGCGAAGTCGGGCTCGTGCGGCTCTGCGAAGGCGACGATCGGCGAGAAGCCCGGCGCATAGCGGCGCGCGGTGGCGGTACCCACCGCAAAGGCGGCTTGCGACCCATTGAGCGCGTGCCAGAAGACGTTGCCGAGCAGGTTCATTGTGGGTTCCCTCCAGGATGAGATTCAGCTTTCCAGCACGCGGTCGCGCCGGCAGGCCACCCACAGTGTGAGGTCGTAGGCGATCTTCAGCACGCCGCAGGCGATCAGCGGCGCCGCGTACCAGCCGGCCGCGAACAATGCGCCCGCGAGCGCCGGGCTCACGGCCGACGCCAGGCTGCGCGGCACGGCGGTGAAGCTGGCCGCCGCCGGCCGCTCTGGCGGCGTGACCACCGCCATCACGTAGGCCGAACGGGTGGGCACGTCCATCTGCGACAGCGCACTGCGCACGAACAGCAAGCCCAGCGCCAGCGGCAGGCTGGGCGACAGCGCCGCCAGCACCAGGCACATGCTGGCCGGTATGTGCGTGAACACCATCGTGTTCAGCAGGCCGATGCGCTGCGCCACGCGCGGCGCGGCAAACTGCGACGCCGCCGACAGCAGCCCGCTCCAGAAGAAGAACAGCGCCGCCTGCGCGAGCGACAGGCCGAAGCGCTGCAGCAGCCACAGCGACAGCAGCGCATTCACCACCAGCCCGCCGGCAAACGAATCCACGCTGAACAGCAGCGCCAGGCGCAGCACGATGCGCCGCGATGCGCCCAGCGGTGCATGCGGCGGTGCAGCCGCCACCTCGCCGGGCAGGCGCGCCTCGCGGTACAGCCACCACACCGCCGCACCCGTCAGCGCATAGAGCACGAACATCGCGCGCAGGGCCGCCAGCGGTGGCACGCCGGCATGCCGCGTCATCCAGCCGGGCAGCCCCGCCGCGAGAGCGCCTACGGCGGCGCACAGCGCCCCCAGCACGCTGTAGCGCGCGAACAGCGCCGTGCGCGCCGGCCCCTGCGCGGCGCCGGCCAGGCGCGCATGCTCCAGCGGCAGGAACACGCTGACGTCGCCCGAGCTCGGGTTGAGCGTGCCGACGAAAGCCACCACGATCAGCGGCCAGAACGACGACAGCCCGGCAAAGCCGGCGCCGGTGGCCGCCATCAACAGCGCCGCCGCGGCCAGCAGCCGCTGCGAGTGCACGCGATGCCCCCACACCCCGACGGCAGCCGTCGCCAAGGCCGAGCCGAGCAAGGTGGCACTGGCCACGATGCCCACCTGCAAGGTGTCCAGCCCCAGCGCCAGCAGGTAGGCGGGCAGCAGCACCGCCATGTAGCCATCGGCCAGTGCGCGCAGCGCGCGCGCCAGCAGCACCGGGCGCGCGGCCGGGTCCACGCCGGCGGGTAACAGCCGCACGCCGGGCCCGCTCACGGCGCCTGCTCCGGCGTCCAGGTCTTGACCCAGTCGCCCAGCGGCTTCAGCGCCTCCAGCAGCCGCTGGCCCTGGCGCGTGAGCTGGTAGCCGGCCTCGCCCAGCTCCACCAGCGAGGCGGCGCGCAGCTCCTTGAGGCGCGTGTTCAGCAAGCTGGGGTTGCTGTCGCATGCGTCCTGCAACGCGCGGAACGTGAGCGGCGCCGCGCGCAGCTCCCACAGGATGCGCAGCGTGCTGCGGCGCCCGAGCAGGTCGAACAGCACCATGATCGGCCGGCCGCTGCGCGAGCCGCGAACCGGGGTGCCTGCCTTGGGAATGGTCATGCTTTACTTTTCATAGCAGCGAAGCTACTCTGGCGCTACGCAAACTATAGCAAGTCACCATGACCCGCATCAGCCCTGCGCAAGCGCCGTTCGACCCCGAGGTGCAAACACTGTTCGACGGCGTGATGCATGGCCGGCCGCCGCTGCGCCTGTTCACCACGCTGGCGCGCGACACACGATTGCTGAAGAAGTTCTTCGCCGGCGGCCTGCTGGATCGAGGCCACCTCAGCCTGCGCCAGCGCGAGCTGGTGATCGACCGCACTACCGCGCTGTGCCGCTCGCAATATGAATGGGGCGTGCACGTGGCGCTGTTCGGTGAGCGCGCCGGGCTGTCGGCGCCCCAACTGCGCTCGCTGGCGGATGGCAGCCCGCACGATGCCTGCTGGAGCGAGGCGGACCGCGCGCTGCTGCAGATGTGCGACCAGCTTCACCACGACTGCACGATCGACGACGCACTCTGGCAGCACTTGCGACGGAACTTCAGCGAGCCGGCGGTGCTGGAGCTGCTGATGCTGGCGGGCTTCTACCGCACGGTGAGCTACCTCACCAATGCATTGCAGTTGCCGATGGAGCCCGGCGCCGCGGCCTTTCCGGCGTGAGGCCGGTCAGCGCTGGCACAGCTGCGTGATCAGCTCGGCCGCCACCGTGCCGGCCTGGGATCGCGCGAGTTCGTCGAGCACTGCGCCGACGTCGGCACCCGCATACGACTCCTCGCGGCCGACACTGCTGGCCACCTGCTGGCCAGCCGGCGTGCTCATCGTGACCGCCGTGGTCAGCGCCACCTCGTTCACGCGCAGCACGGCATGCGCATTGGCTTGCGTGCTGACCGTGCCGTGCACCACGTAGTCGCCACCGGCACCCACCTTCATGCCGGCTTGCTGCAGGCGCTGGCCCAACGCCGCGGCGAATGCGCCGCCGCGCGCCTCGTCCAGCGCCAGCTTGACGCGCGCATGGCGGCGCGCCGGCGCGCAGTTGAGCGCCGCCAGGCTCTGCTGGAACGCCTGGTCGCGGCCCTCGGGTGTGGCCTGGTCCATCTTGGCCTCCTCGGCCGAGAAGCTGAAGCCGCCGCCTTGCGCGCCATTGCGCGCTGGCGCCGGCGTGGCAGGCGCAGCAGCCTTGTCCGCCAATGACCGGGCCTGCGCCGCATGCTGGCCCTGCGGAAACTTCTGCAGGTAGGCGCGATAGGCCGAGGGCTGGCCGGTGTCGGCCACCAGCTGCCACATCTCGTCGTCGAGGTTCACGGCCTGTGCGGTGGCGGCGGTCCCCGCGGCGCCGGCCGCGAAGTAGAAGTCGCCTTCGAGCGAGGTGCTCTCCCACGGAATCTGGCGCCCGCCCGATGCTTGCTTGACCGCCACGCGCGTGCGCTTGAACACGTCCTCCACCTTCAGGCCCGGCGTGCTCATGTAGCGCAGCAGCTGGCTGGTGTACAGGCCGTTGCCGCTGCTGCCGTCGGCCGCCTCGGCGCCGGGCGCCGTGGCAAAGGCCACGATCGAGCCGGTGGGCGCGTCCATCTGCGCCAGGCCACCGCCGCCCCCGCCGCGCGCACCGTGCGCAAACGGGTTGTTGCGGCAGGCGTCGAGGATCACGATGTTCAGCGGGTTCCTGGCGGCCTCCATCTTGGCCAGCACCTGGCTCACGTCGAAGGCCTTGTACGGCACCTCGTCCTCGCGCTCGATGTCGGCATCCACCGGTACGAGGTAGTTGCGGCCCTTCACCTGCACGCCGTGGCCGGCGTAGTAGAAGAGGCCCACGCCGCCCTGCAGTGCGTCGCCGAACTGGCGCACCGCTTCGTACAACTTCTTCTGCGACGCGTTCTCCAGGCTGATCACCTTGAAGCCGAGCTGGCGCAGCGTGCCGCTCATGGCGCGCGCATCGTTCAGCGGATTGACCAGCGGCGCATTGCGGTAGCCCGCGTTGCCGATCACCAGCGCCACGCGCGGGCCGCTGTCGAAGCTGGCCGCCGCGGCAGCCGGTGCGGCGGCCAGCAGCATGGCCAGCGCCGCGCACAACGCGATCAACCAGGCTCGCATGGCGCGGCCCTCCCTGTGATGTTGCCGGCTACTTGTAGCGCGCGTCGATCTCGGCCACGCTCTTTTGCACCAGCCGCTGCACCAGCGTGTCCAGCGTGAGCTGGCCGGTGGCGCGATTGTTCACGCCCAGCACCGACGTGGAGGTGGCGCCCAGCTCCATCTTGTCCTCGAAGTAGCCGTTGGCCACCTGCTCGGTGCTGTTGGCGTCGATGATCTTGTAGCGCATGCCCACGTTCCACACCTTGGCTTCCTGGTCGGTCTGCACCGAGCCGGCCGCCACCGAGCCGGCCTGCCCGGCCTTGCCGCTGCCGAAGATGTCGATCAGGCGGCTCACCGCGCCGCCATTGAAGCCGCCGCCGGCGCTGGCCACGGGCTCGGCCTTGAGCACGTCGAACTTCACGATCCAGCGCGTGGTGGCCAGCTTGCCCTTCTGGAAGGCGCGCCTGGCCTGCTTGGGGTCGCCCATGTTGTAGGCCAGCTCCACCTCGCGCAGCAGGCTGCCGAGCTGGTTGCGCTCCAGCACCGTGAAGTTGGCCCGTGTGAGCTCCAGCTCGCCGAAGTCGGCGATGTTGTTGGCGGTGACGCGTTGCGTGAAGGTGGCATTGCTGCTCTTGATTTCACCCGGCAGCACGATCAGGCGCGGGCCCTTCTTGGCGGCGTTGACGTACTCCACCGGGCGGTACTGCGCCATGTCGGCGCGCTGGTTGGCGTCGTTGGAGGCCGACGACCCGGCCAGCGGCGACGGGTTGCCGTCGTTGCGCACCGCGCTGCCCAAGGTGCCGCCACCGCAGCCGGCCAGTGCCAGTGCGCACGCCGCTGCCGCCACCACCGCACCCCACCCTTGCTTCGCTGCTTGCTTCATCACTGCACCCCTTTGTGACGCCGGGAGTTTAGGGAAGTGAAGCGCCAGCGGAATTGGTAGTTGCGCGCGGCCCGGCGGGCGGCTGTCACGCCTGGAGCCGGTTCATCGCGCGATTTCGGCAGGTCGTCGCAAGCCGCTCGCGCCCGCCGCGGTGCACGCCGATAGTTCACCCATCGCAACACGCAACGCCCCACCCCGGAGATCACCATGAGCCACACCGCCGCACAACGCTTCGCCTCCTTCGCCGCCGCCTGCGCCGTCACGCTGAGCCTGCTGCTCGGTGTGAGCACGATGGCCTCGCCCACGCAATCCACCGCCTGGCTGGCCAAGGCGCCGGCCACATGCGCCGCCGCCTGACCACCTGGCCCGCTCGTACCCGTCACGGGGCGCTTCGGCGCCCCTTTTCTTCGTGCCTTTCACGCGGCGCCATACTGCGCGCCCATGCCGACCGAATCGATGCAACGCCACACCGTCACGCTGGGCCACCGCGAGCGCGGCAAGACCGCGCAGGTGTGGCAAGGCGGCAGCGGCACACCGGTGCTGTTGCTGCATGGTGCCTGGGCCGGCGCGCGCGCCCACTGGTCGCCGGTATGGGCACCGCTGGCCGAGCGCCACACGGTGATCGCGCCAGAGCTGCCGGGCTTCTTCCCGGGCAGTGGCGAGGCGAAGGCCACGTACGCCGACCTGGCCGACTGGGTGGCCGAGGTGCTGCGGGTGCTGCAATGCGCGCCCGCGGTGGTGATCGGCAATTCTTTCGGCGCCTGCATCGCGTGGCATGTGGCCGCGCTGCACGCGCCGGCCTGCCGCGCGCTGGTGCTGGTGGATGGTGGGCCACCGCCGGCGCTGCCGACTGCGCTGCGCTGGGCGCTGGCGCACACGCCGCTGCAGCGCGTGGCGAGGGCGCAGCTGCTGCGGCGGGTGTTCGGCCCCGAGGCCTTGCACACCGGCTTCTGTGACCCGGTCCGTGCGCCCGAGGAAATCCGCCGCACGCTGCAAACACCGGACCGTGCGCTGGTGGACCACCTGGCGCGCATGTTCATCGCCAGCCGGCGGCCCGCGGCGCGCACCGTGCAGCCCACGCTGATCGTGTGGGGCGCGCAGGACCGTCTGCCGCAGAGCAGCCTGGCCGACGGGCAGCGGCTGCAGGCGCAGATGCCGGGCTCGGCCTTCGTTCCGATACCCGATGCCGGGCACCTGCCGCAGGTGGAACAGCCGCAGCGCTTTCTTCAGGCCGTGCTGCCGTTCATCGACGGGGCCTGAGCGGCCTCCAGCACCGCCTTCATTGCCGGGCCGTCGGCTGCAGCCGATTCACGGCCTTGCCCCTGCTCAGGCCCACGAAACGCGACACCAGCGCCAGCGCGGCCTCATCGAGACCAAGGCCGGTGCGGCCCTGCGCCGCGGCGCGCACTCGCTCGCCCCACACGATCAGTTCCGGCAGCGGCGGCATCGCCCCGGACTGAGGCGGCGCCATGACCTGCCACGTCATCGACCGTGCGCAGCGCGCGCCCTAAGGTCTGCACTGCCGGCACGTGCCGGTGATTCAACGACAGGAGTAGCCCATGTCCGATGCAGCCACCATCGCCCAAGCCTATCTCGACACCTGGAACGAGACCGACGCCACGCGCCGCGCACGGCTGCTGCGCGAGCACTGGAGCAACGACGCGCAGTACGTGGATCCGATGATGAGCGGCAGTGGCGCGGAGCAGATCGGCGCGCTGGTGGATGCCGTGCAACAGCGCTTCCCCGGCTTCCGCTTCGTGCAGCTCGGCACCGCCGACGGCCATGGCGCCCGCGTGCGCCTGGCATGGTCGCTCGGCCCCGACGGCGCAGAGCCACCGATCAAGGGCAGCGACGTGCTGGAGCTGCGCGACGGCCGCATCCGCCGCGTGATCGGCTTTCTCGATCAGGTGCCGGCGTCGGCCTGATCGGCGCCGAGCAGCGGCGTGGCGCTGTCGTCCTTCAGCGCGATGCCGCTGATGCGCCGGCGCAGCGCCTCGCGCAGCAGCCACGCGATGCGCTGCCCGGCCGCGCGCGGCGGCAGGCCGGCCGGGCGGATATTGCTCACGCAGTTGCGCTGCGCATCCACGCAGCCCACCTGCGGCGCATACGTGAGGTAGGCGCCCAGGCTGTCGGGCGCGCTCAGGCCCGGGCGCTCGCCGAGCAGGATCAGCACGGCATGCGCCTGCAGCAGCTGGCCCACCTCGTCGGCCAAGGCCACGCGGGCCTGCTCGGCCAGCACGAGCGGCGCGAACGACAGCTCGGGCACGGCCTCGCGCAACGCCTGCAGCGTGGGCAGTGCGTGCGTTTGCACCGCGATCGCCGACAGGCCGTCACCCACCACCACCGCCACGTCGCAAGGCGGTGGCTGCAACGCACGCAGGCGCTCGGCATCGTCCTCGTGCAGGCGACGGCCCAGGTCGGGCCGGCGCAGGTAGACATCGCGGCTTGCAGCACGGCTGCGCACACAGTGCACCGGCCAGCCTTGGGCCTGCAGCGCCTGCGCCAGCGCGGGCCGGTCGAGCGCCACGTGCACGGCGTCGCGCGCCTGTGCATGCGCGGCGGACAAGCGCAGCACCTCGGCGGTGGGCAAGCTGGTGCCGGCGCGGCCGAGCGCAATGCGCGCCGGCGTGTGCGCGCGCAGATCGCTCCAGGCGTCGAGCGCGCTGCGATCAGCCGGTGCGCGCGTGTTCATCGCGGCAGCAGCTCCGTGACGGCGCGCATCAACGCGGGCGGCGCCGGCGCGGGCCGCAATGCGCCTTCGGCATCGGTGATGCCCATCTGCTGCAGCCAGGCCGCAAACTCGGGCGCACGCTTCAGGCCCAGCAGCTTGCGCACGAACAGCGCATCGTGGAACGAGGTGCTCTGGTAGTTGAGCATCACGTCGTCGGCACCGGGCACGCCCATCGCGAAGTTCAGGCCCGCCGCGGCCAGCAGCACCAGCAAGGTGTCCATGTCGTCCTGGTCGGCCTCGGCGTGGTTGGTGTAGCAGATGTCGCAGCCCATGGGCAGGCCGAGCAGCTTGCCGCAGAAGTGATCCTCCAGCCCGGCGCGGATGATCTGCTTGCCGTCGTACAGGTATTCCGGGCCGATGAAGCCGACCACCGTGTTCACCAGCAGCGGCCGGTAGTGCCGCGCCACCGCGTAGGCGCGCGCCTCCAGCGTCTGCTGGTCCACGCCGTGGTGGGCGCCGGCCGACAGCGCGCTTCCCTGCCCGGTCTCGAAGTACATGACGTTGTCGCCCAGCGTGCCTCGGCGCAGCGCCAGCGCGGCCGCATGCGCCTCGTCGAGCAGCGCCAAGCCGATGCCGAAGCTGCGGTTGGCGGCCTCGGTGCCGGCGATCGACTGGAACACCAGGTCCACCGGGGCGCCGCGCTCGATCGCCTGCAGCGTGTTGGTCACGTGCGTCAACATGCAGGCCTGGGTGGGAATGCCGTGGCGCTGGATCAGCGCGTCCAGCAGCTGCAGCAGTTGCACCAGGGCCGGCACGCTGTCGCTGACCGGGTTGATTCCGATCACCGCGTCTCCGGCGCCGTACATCAGCCCGTCGACGATGCTGGCCAGGATGCCCGCCGGGCTGTCGGCCGGATGGTTGGGCTGCAGCCGCACCGCAAAGTGGCCGGGCAGCCCGAGCGTGTTGCGAAAGCGCGTGACCACGCGGCAGCGGCTGGCCACCAGGATCAGGTCCTGGTTGCGCATCAGCTTGCTCACCGCCGCCACCATTTCCGGCGTGAGCCCAGGGGCGAGCGCCTGCAGCGCCTCGGGCGTGGCGGCATCGCCGAGCAGCCAGTCGCGCAACGCACCCACGGTGAGATGCGCCACCGGCGCGAAGGCCTCGGCATCGTGCGTGTCGATGATCAGCCGCGTCACCTCGTCGCTCTCGTAAGGCACCAGCGGCTGCTGCAAGAACGTGACCAGCGGCAGATCGGCCAGCGCCTCGCGCGCGGCCACGCGCTGCTGCGCGCTCTGCGCGGCGATGCCGGCCAGCTCGTCACCCGAGCGCGCGGGCGACGCCTTGGCCAGCAGGTCGCGCAGGTCGGCGAAGCGGTGCGCCTGGCCGGCGAGCGTGGCGCGGTAGGCCATGGCGCGTCAGGCGTCCACCGTGTCGCGCCGCACGCCCAGCGGCACCTGCAAGGCTGCCCAGCAGACGCGGAACAAGGCCTCGGCCTCGGCGTCGCTGCGCCAGGGCTTGTCACGTGCCCGCTGCCGCGCACGGTGCACCAGCTGGCGGCAGGCGGCCTCGCTGCGACCGCCGCTGTGCGCGAGATCGCGGTAGTCGGCGTCGAACACGTCGCGCAGCAGCAGCGCGGCCGCTTCCGCCGGGTTCAAGCGGTCGGTCAGTTGGCGCAGTGCAGCGCGGGCCTCGGCACGCACCGCGGCCACCTCCTCGGCCGGCGGCGCGCCTTCGTGGGCGCGCAGGTAGGCCTCCTGCACCACGTCCTGCGCCTCGGGCAGCACGCCGAGCAAGCCGCGCGCGGCGTCGAGCAGGCGGCGGTGACGCTGGCGGAAGCGGCGGCGGTGCACGGTCTCGTCCATCGCACCGAGCGTGCCACAACTGTCACAGCCCTCACGGCTCATGCGTCTTACCGGTACCTCCACTTCCTTCAAGGCCATGACCGAGACCCCCGCTCCCCCGCCCGCCTCCGACCTGCGCACCGCCTTCCTGGAGGAGAAGGCGTTCCGTTCGCGCACCGTGCTCGTGTTCGGCGCGATCAGCGACGAACACCAGTCGGAGCTGCGCAACGCGGCCGGCTGACGCGCGCGGCGCCGCCGCTGCGCGGGAATGCCCCTTGCCGCGTTCGATCCATCCGCCTCACGGCGGCGCCGCAATGCGGCGCCGCTCCCCCCCGCGCTCCACACCAGCGCATCGAACCCAAGGAGCAGTACCCCATGTTCATGCACAACAAGCGTCTCCAGTACACCGTACGCGTCGGCGAATGCAACCCCGGCCTGGCCAACCTGATGCTCGAGCAGTTCGGCGGGCCGCAGGGCGAGCTGGCGGCGGCGCTGCGCTACTTCACGCAGGCCCTGGCGGAGGACGACCCCGGCCGCAAGGACATGCTGCTGGACATCGCCACCGAGGAGCTGTCGCACCTCGAGGTGATCGGCACCATCGTCGGCATGCTCAACAAGGGCGCCAAGGGCGCGCTGGCCGAAGCGGTGGACAGCGAGGCGGAGCTGTTCCGTAAGCTGCATGGCGCGGGCAACGACTCGCACGTGACGCAGTTGCTGTACGGCGGCGGCCCAGCGCTCACCAACTCCGGCGGGCAGCTGTGGACAGCCGGCTACATCGACTCGATCGGCGACCCGTCGGCCGACCTGCGCTCCAACATCGCCGCGGAAGCGCGCGCCAAGATCGTCTACGAGCGCCTGATCAACCTGACCGACGACCCGGGCGTGAAGGAAGCGCTGGGCTTCCTGATGACGCGCGAGGTGTCGCACCAGCAGTCGTTCGAGAAGGCCTTGTACGCGATGCAGCCGAATTTCCCGCCCGGCAAGCTGCCGGCCGACCCGCGCTTTGCGCGCACGTACTTCAACCTGTCGCAGGACGGCGCGGACGACATGCGCGGCCCGTGGAACAGCGACGAGAACTTCGAGTACGTGAGCGACCGCGAGCAGCAGTGCGCGGTGGACGGCGGCGACGGCAAGGCCACGGTGCAGCTGCGCGGCAACGATCTCCAGGCGGTGCAGCAGATGGCGCAGCGCACCCGCTCCGACCCGGACTGCAACCCGACCACCGGCGCCGAGCTGGGCGACGGCGGCGGCGGCCAGGACGCCACCGCGCACCCGGCCTCGCAGGGCCAGCGCCAGGTGGACGGCAGCGCCGCGTCGCAGCAAAGGCATTGAGTACGCCGCGCCATGTCGCCGCCTTCTGTCGGTGAAGGCGTGGCGCCACCCGCGGCTGCCGCACCCGGCGGCCGCCGCTGGCCGCTGCGACGCTGGGTGGGCGCAGCCGTGTTGCTGGCCGGCTGCGCGCTGCTGCTCGATCGCCTCCTCGGCGAGCTGATCGGTCACGACCCGCGCATGCGCATGGCGCTGGTCGGCGGCCTGGCCGCGGCCGGTGCCACCGCGCTGGGCACCGTGCCGGTGCTGCTGTCGCAGAGCTTCTCGCAGCGCTTCAACGACACGATGCTCGGCTTCGGCGCCGGCGTGATGCTGGCCGCCAGTGCGTTCTCGCTGATCGTGCCGGGGCTGCATGCCGCGCAGTCGCTCGGGCTGGGGCGCTGGGGCGCCGGGCTCACGGTGTCGGCGGGCATCTTGCTCGGCGCGCTCGGGCTGCTGGCACTGGACCGCTGCCTGCCGCATGAGCACTTCATCAAGGGCCTGGAAGGCCGCGAGGCGCGCGCGCTCAAGCGCGCGTGGCTGTTCGTGATCGCGATCTCGCTGCACAACCTGCCCGAGGGCCTGGCGATCGGCGTGGCCTTTGCCGGCAGCAATCCGGTGGGCGCCAGCGCGCTCACCACCGGCATCGCGATCCAGGACGTGCCCGAAGGGCTCGTGGTGGCGCTCGCGCTGCGCTCGGTGGGCTATGGCCGCGCGCTGTCGGCCGGGCTGGGCGTGCTGTCGGGGCTGGTGGAGCCGGCCGGTGCGGTGTTCGGTGCCGGCGTGGTGAGCCTGTCGGCCGGGCTGCTGCCCTGGGGGCTGGCGATGGCCGCCGGCGCCATGCTGTTCGTGATCAGCCACGAGATCATTCCGGAGTCGCACCGCAAGGGCCACGAGGCTTGGGCCACCGGCGGCCTGATGCTCGGCTTCGTGCTGATGATGCTGCTCGACACCGCCCTCGGCTGACGCCGGCCGGGGCCAAGCTTTTGGCTCGCCGGGCCAAGCGCGCGCGGGCAGATGCCGCAACACCTTCTGCTCAAATCCACGCCGCCGCCGCGCACGCCGCGCGGCGCTGTGCAGTGAAGATCGGATGGGGTGTCATGAGGACGTGGGCGTTGGGTTTGTCGATCGCAGGCTTGTTGTGCGCACTGCCCTGCCATGCCCTGCAGCCGCTGCCACCCGCATCGATGGACGAGGCGCCGGTGTACCGCGTGGGCGTGATCCAGGTGACCGACATCGAGCCCTTCCAGCAGTCGATGGACGGCTTCCTGGCGGCGCTGCGCGACAAGGGCATCGTCGAGGGCCGCAACCTGAAGATCGAGCGCGTGAAGATCGACTTCGATCTGGAGCGCGGCGGCTTCTGGGACCGCTTCGTCACGCTGCTGCGCATCCGCGACGCAGCCACTCGCATGGCCGAGCACAAGCCCGACCTGGTGCTCACCATCGGCACGCCGGCCACCAAGTACGCCAAGACGATCCTCGAGGATGCGCACGTGCCGGTGGTGTTCACCGCGGTGGCCAACCCGCGCGACGCCGGCTGCCCGTCGATCACCGATGGCGGCCCGGGCGTCACCGGCGCCACGCTGTACACCGACATGGGCGCGTCGCTGCAGATCGTGCACGCGGTGTTCCCGCAGGTGCAGCGCATCGGCATGGTGCACACCGACGACGAGAACGGCGTGGCCCACGTGCAGGCGGCCCAGGCCAGCGCGCAACACCTCGGCCTCACGGTAACGGCCGCGCAGGTGGACAAGAACGCGCGCATCTTCCCGGCGCTCAAGCAACTGCTGGCGCCGGGCAGCGAGGCGCAGATGTTCGCGGTGCCGCTGGACGCATACTACGGGCTGCGTCACTACGAGCCGGCCAAGGATCTTGGCGATTTCGGCACCGAGAACAACATCCCGGTGGTGGCCTTCGCGATGGTGCGCGTGCCGGGTGCGGTGCTCTACGTGGGGGCCGACTTCGCCACGGTGGGCGGGCTGGCGGGTGCGCAGGCCGCCAAGATCCTGCAGCGCCACGTCAAGCCCGACCTGCTGCCGGTGCTGCGCCAGCGGCAACCCACCGTGCTGGTGGACCCCCGGCGCGCCGGCACGCTCGGCGTGCAGCTGCCGCCGGCCATGCTGCAGCACAAGACCGAGGCCGCCGACGGCTTCTGGCAGATCAGCGCGGTGCAGTAGCCACGCTGCCCGGCGGCCCCGCCGCTGCCGCCACAATGGCCGCTCCTTCATTGCGAGAGGCAGCCCAGCCATGATCGAACTCGTGATCGACTCGCGCCGCCGCGACCTCGGCGGCTTCGAGGTGGGGCGCGTGCTGCCGCAGGCCCAGCATCGCAGCGTCGGCCCGTTCGTGTTCTTCGACCACATGGGGCCGGTGGACTTCGCACCCGGCCTGCCGCGCAGTGTGGACGTGCGCCCGCATCCGCACATCGGGCTGGCCACCGTGACCTACCTGTTCGAGGGCGAGATCACGCACCGCGACAGCGTGGGCTCCGAGCAGCCGATTCGCCCCGGCGAGGTCAACTGGATGACCGCCGGCAGCGGCATCACGCACTCCGAGCGTTTCGAGCGCGCCCGTGCCCAGGGTGGCCGGCTGCACGGCATCCAGGCCTGGGTGGCGCTGCCGGCCGAGGTGGAGGAAACCGCGCCGCGCTTCGACCATCACGGTGCTGCCGACCTGCCCACCTACGAGGCCGACGGCCTGTGGGCGCGGCTGGTGGCCGGCCGCGCCTTCGGCGCCGAGGCGCGCGTGCGCACGGACTCGCCGCTGTTCTACGTGCACTGGGAGTTGCGCGCGGGCGCCCAGGCGCAGTTGCCGGCCGAGTACCCGGAGCGCGCGGCCTACGTGGCGCGCGGCACGGTCAGCGTGGCGGGCCGGCGCTTCGAGACCGGGCAGATGCTGGTGTTCGCCCCCGGCCAGCCGGTGCTCTTCGAGGCCCTGAGCGACGCCAGCGTGATGCTGCTCGGCGGCGAACCGCTGGGCCCGCGCTTCATCGAGTGGAACTTCGTGTCCTCGCGCAAGGAGCGCATCGAGCAGGCCAAGGCCGACTGGCGCGCGGGCCGCATGAAGCTGCCCGATCTGGATCACGACGAGTTCATCCCGCTGCCCGGCGACCCGCCGCCACCGGCCAACCCGATGTCGTGATCCAGCCGATGTCGCAGGCTTTTCCGATCGCAGCCGCCGACACGCTGCCGCTCGACGTGCTCACCGCTGTGTGGAACCAGGCGTACGAGGGCTACTTCGTGACGCTGCACTTCACGCCCGAGATGCTGGCTCGGCACATGGCACGCGCTGGTGTCGATCTGCGCTTGTCGTGCGTGCTGCATGCCGACGGGGCGCCGGCCGGCATCTCGCTGGCGGCGCAGCGCGGCAGCAGCGGATACATCGCCGGCTTCGGCATTGCGGCCGCACAGCGTCGGCGCGGCGCGGCACGTGCACTGATCCAGGCGCAGCTGACCGCGCTTCAGCAGGCCGGCGTGCGGGTCGCGCAGCTGGAGGTCATCGAGCAGAACCCGGCACGCACGCTGTACCGCGAGGCCGGCTTCGCCGACGGGCGCCGGCTGCTGGTGCTCGACGGCCTGCTGCCGGCGGGCCACGCGGCCGAAGTGCCGATCGCGCTCGACGAGCCAACGCTGCAGGCGGCACATCGACGCCTGAATGCCGACGCTGCGCCCACGTGGCGACGCCAATGGCCGGGCGTGGCGCAGGTGCTGAAGCAACCAGGCGTCGCCGCGTTCGGCATCGGCCCGCGCGATGCACCCTCGGCGTACGCCGTCGTGCAGGTGCTTGGCGAACGGGTCGGGCTGCTCGATGCCGGCGCTGCGAACGACGAGGCGGCACGCCAGCTGCTGCTGGCGTTGGCCCGCCATTTCCCGCAGCAGCCGTGCCGCCTCGTCGACGAACCCGAACACACACCCATCGCCCGCACCGCGCTCGCGCAGGGGCTGCGTGCCACGCTCGGCCAGATGGAGATGCAGCGGTGCAGCAGCACCTGAAGCCGGCATGGCTGCTGGTGCTGCTGCTGGCCGGCTGCGCGGTCGAGCACCCGGCGCCCGAGCTGCCGCAGCGCCGGCCCGCCGAAGTGCGCGCGCAGATCGTGCGGCTGATGCCCGCCAGCGTGCCGGACCGCAGCGGCTGGGCCACCGACATCTATGCGGCGCTGGCGTCGCTGCAGCTGCCCACCCATGACGAGAACTTGTGTGCCGTGCTGTCGGTGGCGGCGCAGGAGAGTGGCTACCGGGTCGACCCGGCCGTGCCCAACCTGCCCAAGATCGCCTGGCGCCAGATCGACGAGCGCGCCGAGCGCGCGGGCATCCCGACGCTGCTGGTGCATGGCGCGCTGCACCTCAGCTCGCCGGACGGGCGCAGCTACGCCGAGCGCATCGACGCCGCACGCACCGAGCAGGACCTGAGCCGCGTGTTCGACGACTTCATCGGCATGGTGCCGATGGGCAAGCGGCTGTTCGCCGGGCTGAACCCGGTGCGCACCGCCGGCCCGATGCAGGTGGGCATCGCGTTCGCCGAGCAGCAGGTCAAGGACAAGCCCTATCCGTATCCGCTGGAGGGCTCGATCCGACAGGAAGTGTTCACGCGCCGTGGCGGCCTGTACTTCGGCACAGCCCACCTGCTCGACTACCCGGCACCGTACGAGCAGATGCTGTATCGCTTCGCCGACTACAACGCCGGCCGCTATGCCAGCCGCAACGCCGCGTTCCAGCAGGCGGTGAGCCAGGCCTCCGGTATTCCGCTGGCGCTCGACGGCGATCTGGTGCGCCCCGGAAGCGACCAGCCCGGCAGCACCGAGCTGGCCGTGCGCGTGCTCGCGCCGCGGCTGAGGATGAGCGCATCCGAGATCCACGGCGCACTCGAAGCCGGCGAGCAGGCAGGCTTCGAGCGCAGCGCGCTCTACCAGCGCGTGTTCGAGCTGGCCGACACGGTGGAGGGCCGCGCATTGCCGCGTGCGGTGCTGCCGCGCATCCAGCTGCACAGCCCGAAGATCACGCGCAAGCTCACCACCGAATGGTTTGCCGAGCGCGTGAACGAGCGCTATCGCAGCTGCCTGGCCCGCGCCTCAGCAGCTTGAGCCCTTGCTCTGGAACAGCGCTTGCAGCCGTTGCTGGATCTGCTCGTGCGTCGGCTCCTCCATGTGCGTGGAGATGAACCAGCTGTGGCCGAACGGATCGATGATGTTGCCGCTGCGGTCGCCCCAGAACTGGTCAGCCACCGGCATCATCACCTTGGCGCCGGCGTCCACCGCGCGCTGCACCACCGCGTCGCAGTCGGGCACGAACAGCACCGCCATCGAGGCCGTGCCGCCGAGCGCGAGCGGGCTGCGCGAGCCCATCTCCGGGCGCTCCTCGGTGAGCATGAAGCGCGCCTCGCCCACCTTCATCTCGGCATGCAGCACCTTGCCGTCCGGCGCGTCCAGCCGCACCACCAGCGTGGCGCCGAACACGCGCTGGTAGTAGCCGATCGCGTCGCCTGCACCCTGCACGATCAGGTACGGCAGCGCGCCGTTCGGCGGCGGCACCTTCGGCACCGCGCCACCGCCTGAGCCTGCCTTGTCCGCCTGGGCCATCAATGGGAATCGCATCGTCGTCTCTCCTTGGGTTGATGAAGCGCCTGCTTCAACCGCACGACGAAACAGCATCGCCGGAATCGACAACACTGGGGTTTGCACCGAGCTGACCGGCCCATAGACTCGCGCCCATGCCGCCCGACCTGCCGCCATCCGACGCCACGAGCGCCCTGCTGGCGCGCCTGCAGGCCAGTGAGCGACGCCAGCGCTTCCTGCTTGCGCTCGGCGACCGCTTGCGCGCACTCGCCGACCCCGAGGAGATCATGGCCGCCGCCGCCGCGGCGCTCGGCGAGCAGCTGGCTGCCGGCCGCGCCGGCTACGCCGAAGTGGACGACGCGGAGCACAGCGTGCGCGTGCACCGCCACTGGTACGGCCCCTCGCTGGCCAGCTTGGCCGGCAGCACGCGCGGGCTGGAGGCCTACGGCGCGGTGATCGACACGCTGCGCGACGGCAGCACCTTCGTGGCCGGCGATGCCGCAGCCGAGCCGCGCGCGCACCAGGCCTTCGCGCAGGTGTGGCAGGCGATGGGCGTGCGCTCGGCGGTGATCGTGCCGCTGGTCAAGCAGGGGCGCCTGCGCGCGGTGCTGTACGTGCACGACTCGCAACCGCGCGACTGGCTACCCGACGAGGTGACCCTGGTCGAGGAAGTGGCGGGCCGCACCTGGGACGCCGTGGAGCGCGCACGCCTGTTCGCCAGCCTGGAGCAGCGCGTGCAGGCAGCCACCGAGGAGCGCGACCGCCTGTGGCGCCACTCGCCCGACTTGCTGGTGGTGGTGTCGCCCGGCGGCCTGTTCCTGGCGGCCAACCCGGCCTGGCGCGAGGTGCTGGGCTACGAGCCGCACGAGGTGGTGGGCCACCATTTCCGCGAGTTCGTGCATCCGGAAGACCTGCCCGGATCGCATGCGGCCATCGCCACCGCACTCACCGTGGGCTCGATCGCCTCCGACAACCGCTACCGCCACAAGGACGGCAGCTACCGCTGGATCGCCTGGAACCGCGCGCTCGACAACGGCGCTGTGTACGCGGTGGGCCGCCACATCACCGAGCAGAAGCGCCAGGCGGAGTCGCTGCGCGAGGTGGAAGCCGCGCTGCGCCAGGCGCAGAAGATGGAAGCCGTGGGCCAGCTCACCGGCGGCATCGCGCACGACTTCAACAACCTGCTGCAGGCAATCCGCGGCCATGTGGAGCTGATCCGGCGCACCACCAGTGACACCACCGTGCTGCGCTGGGCCGACGGCGCTGCACGCGCGGTCGAGCGCGGCGCGCAGCTCACGTCGCGCCTGCTCGCGTTCTCGCGCACGCACAACCTCGACTTGAAGCCGCTGGCGGTGGACGCCGCGGTGACCGGCCTGCGCGACCTGCTCGGCCGCACGCTCGGCACCACGGTGGACGTGCAGCTGCAGCTGGCGGCGCCTCACTTGTGGGTGCAGTCCGATGTCACGCAGTTCGAGCTCGCATTGCTCAACCTGGCCATCAACGCACGCGACGCGATGCCGGGCGGCGGCGTGCTGCTGATCACCACCCAGCCGATGAGCGCCGACGGCCGCGGCGTGCTGCCCGCCGGCGACTACGTGGAGCTGGCAGTCAGCGACACCGGCAGCGGCATGAGCGCCCCCGTGCGCGAGCGTGCGTTCGACCCGTTCTTCACCACCAAGGAGGTCGGCAAGGGCACCGGCCTGGGGCTGTCGCAGGTGTACGGCTTCGCGCAGCAGACAGGCGGCGGCGCGGCGATCGACAGCGTCGAGGGTGTGGGCACGACGGTGCGTCTGTGGTTGCGCCGCTGCGCGCCGGCCGCGGCCACGCCCTGCGAGCAAGATGCAGAGATCGACAGCGGCTGCGCCGGCCAGCGCGTGCTGCTGGTGGACGACGACGAGGCAGTACGCTGCGTGGTCGCCGAAACGCTGCACAGTGCCGGCTATCGGGTGCAGCAGGCCGGTGACGGAGCGCAGGCCCTGCGCCTGCTCGAAGACACCGCGCCCGACCTGCTGCTGCTGGACTTTGCGATGCCTGGCATGAACGGCGCCGAGCTGGCGCGCGAGGCGCTGCGGCGCCGCCCCGGCACGCCGGTGCTGTTCTGCACAGGCTACGCCGATGCCGAGGCGCTGCGCGCAGCCGTGGGTGCGCAGGCCGTGGTGATCCGCAAGCCCTTTGGCAGCGAGGCCCTGCTCGCGGCAGTGCGCGAGATGCTGAGCCGCACCTTGCCGGGCGCCCCGGCCCGCTGAGCTGCCCTAGCGGGCGCTCTCGACGTCGCGCGAGCGCTCATGCTCGCTGAGCGCCAGCTCCAGCAACCGAAACGGCGGCTGCTCGGCATTCAGGCGCTGCAGCAGCGGTCGCGCGACGTTGAACACCGGAATGCCGTTGACGGTGCGCCCCTCCGAGGTGCCGCGATGCGCATGACCGTGGAACACCGCGCTGACCGGGTAGCGCACCAGCGGATCCTCCAGACGGCTGCTGCCGAGGAACGGGAAGATCTCCACCGGCTCGCCCTGCACGGTGGCCGCGATCGGCGAGTAGTGCAGCAGCGCGATGCGCTGCGGCGTGCGCAGCTTGGCCAACGCCGATTCCAGCTTCATCGCCTCGCGCACCGCCTCGGCCACGAACTCCTTGATGGCCGCCTCCCCCCAAGCGCCGAGCGAGCCGCGGCCGAAGCCGCCGCAAAAGCCCTTGGCCCCGGCGATGCCGACGCCGTCGATCTCCACCGCTTCGCCGTCGAGCACGCGCACGCCGACGTGCTCGAGGAGCTTGCGCACCTCGTCGCCCTGGCCGGACTCGTAGTCGTGGTTCCCGAGCACCGCCACGATCGGCTGGCGCACCACGCTCAGCTCGTCGGCCAGCACCTTGGCCTCCTCGGGCAGGCCGTAGTCGGTGAGGTCACCGCACAGCAGCAGCACGTCCGCGGCCGCCGCGGCCTGCGCGAAAAAGCCGCGCAGCTTGCCGGCCGACTCCTTGGTGCAGTGCAGGTCGCCGACAGCGGCGAAACGAATGGTTCGATCGGTAGCCATGCGTGTTCCTCGTTGGTGCGCTTGCAGTGTGCTTGCAAACAAGGCGCCACCCCACGGCACGCCCGTTGCCCAGCTACCCCACACGCACTACCTGTGGGCCGCCATGTCAGCAGTACCCGACACGTCCGCGCTTCTCGACCAGATCGAGCCCCCCACATCGGCCTTCTACCGCGGCGTGTTGCAGACGCTGCGCGATTCGCAATTGCCCTTCCTCGTGGGCGGGGCGTTCGCCCTCGCCTGCTTCACCGAGATCCGCCGGCACACCAAGGACCTGGACCTGTTCATCAAGCGCGAGGATTACGAGCGCGTGGCAAAGGTGCTGGGTGCCGCCGGTTACGCCACCGAGCTGTGCTTTCCACACTGGTTGGGCAAGGCGCATTCGGGCGACGCCTTCGTCGATCTGATCTTCGGCTCGGGCAATGGCGCCGCGCCGGTGGACGACGGGTGGTTCGAACATGCGGCCCAGGCGATGGTGCTGGGCGTGCCGGTGGCGGTGGCGCCGCCCGAGGAAAGCCTGTGGTCCAAGGCCTTCATCATGGAGCGCGAGCGCTACGACGGCGCCGATGTGGCGCACCTCTTGCGCGAGCAGGCCGGGCAGCTGGACTGGCCGCGCCTGCTCGCGCGCTTCGGCGCGCACTGGCGCGTGCTGCTCAGCCACCTGGTGCTCTTCGGCTTCATCTATCCGGCCGAACGCGACCGCATTCCGGCCTGGGTGATGCAGACGCTGCTCGAGCGCTTGCACCGGGAGGCCGAAGCGCCGCCGCCCAACACCGACGTGTGCGCCGGCACGCTGCTGTCACGCGAGCAGTACCTGATCGACGTGGAGCGTCAGGGCTACCGAGACGCTCGCGTCGAACCCACCGGCAACATGACGCGCCAGGAGGTGGCACAGTGGACCGAGGCCATCCCCGGCCGACAGGCACCGGCCCCGGACACCGAGTGAGCCGGGCTCAGAAGCCGTTGCGGTCGGCCGCGGCGTACAAGTCGGCAGCCATGCCGGGCATGGTCTTCTCGATGCTGCGGGCGTAGGCACGCACCTCGGCGGCATCTTGCACGCGGCGCTTCATCTCCCGCGTGGCACGCCAGGCGCGCACGAACGAATGCACCGTGGCGCCAGCGCTCGCCAGCCAGGAGGCCTGACGCACAGGGGTAACAGGGCCGCGGACAGTGATGGAAGCGGGGGTACTCATGGTTTTCCCTTAGTTGTGTGACGCGATCCTAGGGTAAACCCCAATCCCACGGTACGCCAGGTGTCTTTAACTGGCTGCAAGGAAACCTGCCGCGCTCTCGGTGAATCGAAGCAGTGCCCACGAGGAGCTTTCCATGACCCACCGAATCCGTCCCTGGTTGCTGTTGTGCAGTTGCCTTGCTGCGGCCATGCCGGCGCTGGCGGGCAAGGTGCAGATCAACTATGTCGACGCCCAACGTTTCACTGACGCCGGCAACACCCGTTGGGACGAAGACCACAACCTGAAGCAGTTGCGCGCGTACCTGACCCGGCTGGCAGCCGATACGCTGCCGGCAGACCAGACGCTGAAGGTCGACGTGCTCGACGTCGATCTCGCGGGGCGCGCGCAGCCCAGCCGGCACGGCGCGACGATCCGCATCGCGCGCGGCTCGGCGGACTGGCCGCGCATCCAGCTGCGCTACACCTTGGAGCGCAACGGCGAAGTGCTGCGCCAGGGCGAGGAGACGATCTCGGACATGGACTACATGAACCACCCCTGGGACTTCCGCGACCACGACCCACTGCGCTACGAGAAGCGCATGCTCGCGCAGTGGATGCGCACCCGCTTCGCCGGGTAGCGCACCGTTTCGGCGGCGAGCAGGCCGCCGCAGCACCGCTGCTAGCATGCCGCGATGCACGATCCGGCCAACGCCGCCCCCCTGCCGCCGCTGCTCAGCGCGGCCGTGGCCGACTTCGTTCAGTCGGGGCTGTCGATCACCGTCGCGGGGCGCGGCGAGCGGCTCGTACCTTCCATCGCCAAGGCCGTGGGGTGCCGAGTGGATGCGCAGCGACGCGAGGTCACCGTGCTGTTGTTTGCCGAGACGGCGCAGCCCGTGTGCCGGGACATCGCGGCCAACGGGCGAGTGGCCGTGTGCTTCAGCCGGCCGAGCACCAACCAGACCGTGCAGTTGAAGGGCAGCGACGCCATCTCGGCGCTTGCCACGCCACTGGACATTGCCGCCGCACGCCGCTGCCTCGATCTGCTGACCGATGACCTGCAGCGGCTCGGGTTCGACGCGCGCATGATCGAAGCGGTGTTCTGGGGCGAACCTGCGGACCTGCTCGCCATCAGGTTCACGCCCAGCGCCGCGTTTGCGCAAACGCCCGGCCCTGCGGCTGGCGCAGCGCTGGCTGTGTGACGATGAGCGACGTCACGCTCGACGCCATTCGCTTCTGCCTCGAGGGCGTGATCCCGGCCACCGTCGCCACCTGCTCGACCGACGGCGTGCCGAACGCCACCTACGTGTCGCAGATGCAGTACATGGACGCGCGCCACGTGGCGCTGTCGTTCCAGTTCTTCAACAAGACGCGCGAGAACATCCTCGCCAATCCGCAGGCCACGGCGCTGGTGATCGATCCCGTGAGCGGCGCCGCCTATCGGCTGGCGCTGCTGTACCTGCGCACCGAGACGGCCGGTGCGCTGTTCCAAAGCATGAAGGCCAAGCTGGCCGGCATTGCGTCGCACACCGGAATGGCCGGCGTCTTCAAGCTGCAAGGTGCAGACGTGTACCGGGTGCTGTCGGTCGAGCAGACGCCAGGCCGGCCGCTCGCTCGCCCCGCTGCGCAGCGCAACCTGCTGAACGCGCTGCGCAGCGTCAGCACGCAGTTGGCGGAATGCTCCGGCCTGGCGCCGCTGCTCGACCAGGCCCTGGCCCTGCTGGGCAGCGAATTGGGCATCACGCACGCGCTGCTGTTGATGGCCGACGAGGCCCAGCGACGGCTGTACACGGTCGCCAGCCGCGGCTACGCGGCCACTGGCGTCGGTTCCGAGATCGCGTTCGGCGACGGGGTGATCGGCGTGGCAGCGCAGTACCGCACGCCGATCCGCATCAGTCACATGACGCTCGAGTACGCCTACGGTCGGGCGGCACGCGACAGTGCCGCGGCGCAGGCGCTGCCGCTCGAGGCGGAGATCCCGTTCCCCGGGTTGCCGGAGCCCGGCAGCCAGCTTGCCGTGCCGATCCTGGCCGCAGGGCGGCTGCACGGCGTGCTGTGCGTCGAAAGCCAGGAGGAACTGCGCTTCACCTACGACGACGAAGACGCGCTGGTCACGCTGGCCGCTCAATTGGGGCCGATGATGCACGCCCTGCAATGCGAGGCCGACGCAGCGGCCGAGGCCGCCGTCCCGAGCGTACCGCCGCAGCCCGCCGGCGTACCGATGGAGGTGCGGCGCTTCCGTGCCAACGACAGCGTGTTCATCGGTGGCGAGTACCTCGTCAAGGGCGTGCCGGGCGCCATTCTCTGGAAGCTGCTGAACACATTTGCGGCCACCGGGCGCTGCGACTTCAGCAATCGGGAGCTGCGCCTGGCCGCTGCCGAGCTGCGCCTGCCGGAGATCACCGACAACCTGGAGGCGCGGCTGATCCTGCTACAGCGCCGCCTGGCCGAACGCTGCCCGCAGATCGCGATCGAGAAGACCGGCCGCGGGCAGTTCCGCCTGCGCATCCACCGTGCCTTGACCCTGACCGAAGCCGATGCTTGAACGACCTCTTTTCGCCCTGTTGCTTGTGACAGTCTGCGCCGGCGCGCATGCGCAGGCGGTGAAGCTGTCACCATCGGCCCGCGCACCGATGACGCGCGACGAACTGCGCCGATGTCTCGACGAAGAGGCCTCGCTGCTGCAACGCCGGCAGGCGCAGGACTCCGAGCGCCACGCCATCGAACGCGAGAACAGCGCGCTGGCGCAGCAGGCCGCACAGCTGGCGGACGACCTGAAGCGCACCGACACGCACGACTTCTCCAAGGTGGATGACTACAACGCGCGCGCCACGGCGCACGAGCAGCGGGCCGCGGCGTTGATTCAGCGCGTCGATGCCTTCAATGCGGATGTGACTGCGCTCAACGTCGAGGGCAACCGCCATCTCGCGCAGTGCGCAGCCCGGCCCTACGCCGAGGAAGATCGCGCCGCGGTCCTCAACGAGCGCAAGCAGCTCTCCCCCCGGGTGCGCGGCAGCGCGCAGTGAACGCGCGGGCCGCTCACACGCCCAGCGCCAGGCTCAGCTTGCGCCAGTCGCGCCCGCCCAGGAGCGGCCGCACGAGGCCCAGCACCCCTTCAAAGACTTCGGCAGGTGCGGCCTGGCGCATGCCGCGCAGCATCGCCGCGCGCTCGGCCGGGTTCATGTGCGGCAGCATCCAGCGCAACGCCAGCTGCATCTCCTGCGGTGCGATGTGCATGTGGATCTCGTGTTCCACGCCGCGGATCTCGTCGTCGCTGTAAGCGTCCCACAGCACCGCGTTGTGCGACGTCTCCTCCTGCTCCATGTGCTCCAGGTTATGCGCCACGAAGGCGGTGAGCGCGTGGTACAGCGCGTAGGTGGCTTCGTCGCTGCCGTCCACCACGGCGAGCATGGCGCGCAGCTGGGCGATGGCGCGCTCGTGCTCTACGTGGTCGTCCGCGATGGCGCTGCTGCTACCCGGGCGCCGCGCCTCCATCGCACGGTGCACGATCTCGTTTTCGTGCTTCACGTGTCCGGCGCAGATGTCGAGCAGGGCCTGCAGTTCCTCACGCACATCGGCCACGTCGGCGGCGTCGTGGGGATCGAGGCGGCCCACCCGTACCAGCGCGTGGGCCATGAAGGCGCGCAGGCCCTTGTGGATGAAGGCGTAGATGTCGTGTCGCGGAGCGTTCATGGCAGTGTGGTCGGTTGAATGAAGGTGCCGCCATCATTCCCGGCCACGCCGCCCCGCGTTGCTAAATGTTGCCTCAGCGAATGCTAAGAATTCCCTAAGCAGCGCCGTCTTTCCGAGCCTGTAGCGGGCGCTCTTGCACACGCGTCGGCGCTACCATCGGGCGGCGCGCAAGATCGGGCATCGAAGGGCTGCTTCGGCGGTTTGTGCGGACAACGAAAGCGAGGACAAAAATGTCAAGCACTGGCAGGGAGCGCCAGGCGGGCCGGGTACGGCTTGCCATCGGGCTTGCCGCTGCATTGCTTCTTGCGGCAACCACGTCGGCGCGGGCCCAGCAGGCCGATGGCAGCATCCACCTGCGCGTGGTCGGCGGCCTGGCCAACCTGAACCAGTACACACGCCACGAGGAGCCGTTCTGGACGCGTGAGCTGCCGCGCTTGTCCAACGGCCGCCTGCAGGCGGACATTGTTCCGTTCGACCGCGCCGGCCTGCGTGGCCAGGAGGTGCTGCGGCTGGTGCAGCTGGGCGCGGTGCCCTTTGCCACCGCGCTGCTCAGCCTGGCCGCTGCCGAAGACCCGGAACTCGGCGCGCCCGACCTCGCGGTGCTCAACACCGACATGCCGGCGCTGCGTCGCACGGCCGCCGCCTTCCGTCCTTATCTCAAGCAGATGCTGCACGACCGCTACGGCGCGGAGTTGCTGGCGCTGTACACCTACCCCGCTCAGGTGGTGTTCTGCGCCAAGGCGTTCAGCGGGCTCGCCGACCTGGCCGGCCGCCGCATTCGCACATCGAGCCCGTCGCAATCGGATTTCGTGGAAGCGTTGGGCGCCACCCCGGTGCAAACCGGCTTCGCGGAGATCGTGCCCAACCTCAAGAGCAGCAATGTCGACTGCGTGATCACCGGCACGATGTCGGGCAACACGGTGGGGCTGTACGAATACACGCACTACATCCACACCATGGCGGTCAACTGGGGCCTGTCGGCCTTCGTGGCCAACGGCGCCGCATGGCGGGCGCTGCCGCCCGACATGCAAGCGCTGCTGATGCGCGAACTGCCGCGCCTCGAGCAGGCTGTGTGGACGGAGTCGGAACGCGAGACGGCCGAAGGCATCGCCTGCAACATCGGCGCACCCGGCTGCACCGCAGGCCACAAGGACCACATGACCGAAGTGCGCGTCTCGCCTGCCGACGAAAAGCGGCGACGCGAGATCTTTGCGAGCACCGTGCTGCCGCGCTGGGTGCAGCGCTGCGGCCTGCCCTGTGCAAAGGTGTGGAACGACACCATCGGTCCGAGCGCGGGCTTCGAAGCCCGCGTGCGCTGACGCAAGGCCGTCGATGCTTCTGAAGCACCGTACCGTTTTCGCGATATGGGGTCTGGTGGGCGCGCTGCTGCTCGGCGTGTTGCTGGCCGCCAGTGCCCTGATCATGCGTGGCCAGCACGAGGCCATGGCCGACGCCGAGAGCCGGGCCACGCGCTTCATGAGCAGCGCCGAAGGCGGCCTGAACCGGGCGCTGCTCGGCGTGGACGTGCTGCTGGCCAGCATGGACGAGTTGCTCGTGCCGGCGCTCACCCCCGAGCGCGGGCTGGACGAGGCCATGGCCACGCGGCTGCTGCAGGGCGTGGAGCACCGCGACCTGATGCTGCGCAACGTGGTGCTGCTGGCCGCCGACGGGCACGTGCTCGCTGCCGCGCAGCCGGACACGCGCCGCGTCGGCCTGCCGCTGCCGCCGGAGTTCGCGCAGGCGGTGCGCATGCAGCCGGCGCCGCAGCTCACGATCAGCCCGCCGGTGGTGAACTTCGCCACCTCCGAGCGCTCGTTGTTCTTCGCGCGCCCGCTCGCGCTGCCCGACGGCAGTCGCGGCGTCGCATTGGCGGAGATGCCGGTATCGGTGATGTCCGCGCTGCTGGCACCGGCGGCCGAGGTCTCCGGCCTGCAGGTCACGCTGGAGCGCGACGACGGCCGGCTGCTGACCGCCGTGCCGGCCAACGAGCTGCGCATGGGGCAGGTGCTCGGCACCCCGTTGGCGGGCGATGCCCTCAGCGGCAAGGCGATGCGCATGCCCGGCCGGTTGGACCACGAGCCCGCGATCGTGGTGGCCCGGCCCACGCTGTATCGCTCGATCATCATCGCGGCCAGCATCCCGGTGGAGGCCGCGCTGTACAACTGGCAACGCGAGCGGCTGGTGATCGTCGGCGTCGCGCTCGTGTTCGCGCTGGCCATCGTGGGGGCCGGTGCATTGACGCACTGGCACCTCGTGGGGCTCGAGGCGGCGCGCCACGAGCTCGCACGCTACAAGTCCACGCTGGACCAGGCGCTGGCGTCGATGGCCGACGGCTTCCTGCTGTGCGATGCGGAGGATCGCGTGCTGGCCTGGAACCGCCGCTATGTGGAGCTGTTCCCCTGGCTGGAGGGCGTGATCGCGCCCGGCGTCACCTTCCGCCGCCTCACCGAGGCCGGCGCCGAGGTGCTGGTGCCGCATGGCGACCCGAAGGCGCGCGAAGCCTGGATCGACATGCGCATGGCGATCCGCAAGAAGGGCCGTGGCATGTACGAGCTCGACTGGGGCAACGGCCTGGTGATGGACGCGGTGGAGCGTCCCACGCCGGATGGCGGCACCGTGAGCGTGATCCGCGACATCACCGCCGCCGAGCGCGAGCTGGCGCGCGCCAAGGCCGCGGCAGAAGCCGCCAATGAATCGAAGTCGCGCTTCCTGGCCGCGATGAGCCATGAGATGCGCACGCCGCTGAACGCCGTGCTGGGCATGAACCGGCTGATGCTGAAGACCACGCTCAACGAGGAGCAGCGCCGCTACGCGCTGATGATCCGCAGCTCCGGCCAGGCGCTGTTGCAGCTGATCAACGACATCCTCGACCTGTCCAAGATCGAGGCCGGCCGCATGGATCTCGAACTGGTCGACTTCAGCCCGTCGGCCACGGTGGACAACGTGGTCTCGCTGCTGTCCGCACGCGCACAGGCCAAGGGGCTGGCGCTGCAGATGCGCCAGCAGCCCGGCGTGCCGCTGGCCCTGCGCGGCGACCCCAACCGCCTGCGGCAGGTGCTGCTGAACCTGGTGGGCAACGCGGTCAAGTTCACCGAGCACGGCCGGGTGGACGTCACGATCGGCCATCGGTCGCTGCCGGACGACCGGGTGGAGCTGATCATCACCGTGCGCGACACCGGCATCGGCATCGCGCCCGACGCGCTGCCCAAGCTCTTCGAGCGCTTCGTGCAGGCCGACAACACCACCGCGCGCCGCTATGGCGGCACCGGCCTGGGGCTGGCGATCAGCGCCGAGATCGTGTCGCTGATGGGCGGGCGCATCCAGGTGCAGAGCGAGCCGGGCAAGGGCAGCACCTTCGAGGTGGTGCTGCCGCTGTCGCTGGGCGACCCCGACAAGCTCGCGCCACTGACCGACACCACGCTGGAAACCACGCCCGATGCACTGCGCGGCGGCCTGCGCGTGCTGGTGGCCGAGGACAACGAGGTGAACCAGCTGCTGATCCAGGCCCTCCTGAAAGACATGGGCCACCACTGCGACATCGTGACCAACGGCCGTGAGGCGGTGCAGCAGATCCAGAACGCGCCTTACGACCTGGTGCTGATGGACATCCAGATGCCCGAGATGGACGGCGAGGCCGCCACGCGCGCGATCCGCGCGCTGCCCACTACGGCGGCCCACATCCCCGTGATCGCCCTCACCGCGAACGCCATGCTCGAAGACCGCGAGGCCTACCTGCGCTCCGGCATGGACGACTACGTGCTCAAGCCCGTCAACCCGAAGCAGCTGGCTGCCGCCATTGCCCGCGTGATGGGCTGATCCCGCTCAAGTCCGGATGCGATCGCGGTGATGGACGAGGTGGCGCGCGGCAACCTCGCGCTGGACCTGCACCGCGCGCAGCCGGGCAGCCTGCTGCATGCACTGGGCCA
>CAMLIZ010000043.1 GCA_946480245.1 uncultured Pseudomonadota bacterium | reverse complement strand
TGTTGGTCTGGAACGCGATGCCGTCGATCACGCCGATGATGTCGGCGATCTTGCGCGAGCTGCCCGCGATGTCCTCCATCGTGTGCACCACCTGCGCCACCACCTCGCCGCCGCGCGCGGCCACGCCATGCGCCGACGTGGCCATCTGCGCGGCCTGCAGCGCGGTCTCGGCGTTGGCCTTCACGGTCTCGCTCAGCTGCTCCATCGAGGCGGCGGTCTGCTGCAGGTTGGAGGCCTGCTCTTCGGTGCGCTGGCTGAGGTCGGTGTTGCCGAGCGCGATCTGCGTGGAGCCGGTGGCGATGCTCTCGCTGCCGGCACGCACGGTTTGCACGATGCCTTCCAGCGCGCGCTGCATCTCGGCCATCCCGGCCATCACGCTGTGCGGCGCCTTCGGCGGCACCTGCACCTGCACCGAGAGGTCGCCGGCGGCAATGGCGCGGGTGATCGTGAGCACTTCATGCGGCTCGCCACCCAGCTGGCGCGCGATGCTGCGCACCATCCACAGCCCGAATGCCGTGCCCAGCAGCAGGCCGCCCGCGATGCCGGCGATGGCCAGCGCCCGGATCGTGCCGTAGCGGGCCACCGCGGCGTCGTTCTCTGCCTTGGCCACGTCGATCTGCAACTGCACCAGCGCGTGCAGCGTCTTGGCGGCCGGCGCGAACAGCGGCGCCAGCTTCTCGTTCAGCACGCGGCTGGCCGCGGCGCGGTCGTTGGCGTCCAGCGCCTGCAGCACCGGTTGCAGGCCCTGCTGCACGAACGCAGTGCGTTCCTCGTTGAAGGTCTTGGCCAGCACCGCTTCGTCCGGCGTCAGGTAGGTGCCGCTGTAGTCGCTCCACACCTTGCTGATGCGCGCGATGTTCTCGCGCACCGCGCTGGTGTGGCGGGCGGTGGCGGCGGCGGAGGGGTCCGTCTCGGCGGCCACCGCGAGCAGCTCGACCTGATTTGAGAGCATCAGCCGTTCCACCTCGCCCAGCTGCGCGAGGCAGACGGTGCGGTCGCTGTACACCGTGTGCAGCGAGGCGTTGGATTGCGCCGCCGCATACAGGCCGGTGCCGCCGGCGAGCACCAGCATCAGGGCGAACAGGCCGATCAGAATGCCCAGGCGGGCGGAGATCTTCAGACGGTCCACTGGGGCCTCCTTGTCGCGCTTGCGACGTGCGGTGCGGCGCAAGCGCCGGGGACTCCCTGAATGACTTCGTTGTTGTGGGGTTATTTCGGCACCGGATACCGGCCCTGAAGGCGGCCGGCGGCATTTCCGCACACTCCGCCCGACCCCGCTGCCCGGTGTACATTCGCGCGCTCGCCTCCGGCCGGCGCCTTCGCTCCCCGCATTCGCGCCGCCGCCCCGCAGCACATCCCATGTTCACCAAAGCGGAATTCCTGCCAGAAAGCCGGGCGCTGCTGCGTCTGGCCGGCCCGATCATCCTGTCGCAGATCGCCTATGTGCTGATGGGCCTGGTCGACACGGTGATGAGCGGCCATGCCGGCGCCGAGGAGCAGGCGGTGGTGGGCCTGGGCGTGGCGCTGTGGATCCCGGTGTTCATCAGCCTGATGAACGTGGTGCAGGCGCTGTCGCCGATCGTCGCGCATCACTTCGGCGCCGGCGACCGGCAGGCCGTGGCGCAGGATGCGCGCGAAGGCATCTGGCTGGCGCTGTGGATCGCGCTGGTGCCGCTGGTCGTGATGCCGTTGGCGCCGCGCCTGCTCACGCTGGCCGGCATCGAGCCCGCGCTGGCCGCCAAGACGGGCCTGTTCCTGTGGGGCATCCTGCTCGGCATGCCGGCGGCGCTGGTGTTCCGCGCGCTGGCGTTCTACTCCGCCGCCATCAATCAGGTGCGGCCGCTGATGGTGCTGGCCTTCCTCGGCCTGGGCGTGAACGCCGTCTTCAACTGGCTGCTGATCTATGGACACCTCGGCCTGCCGGCGCTGGGCGGGGCGGGCTGCGGCTGGGCCACCGGCATCGGCATGTGGGTGCAGCTGCTCGCGCTGGCCGTGTGGACCGCGCGTGCGCCGGCCTACAAGCCCTATTACGTGTGGCATGGCTGGCGCCGGCCCCAGGGGGCGGCGCAATGGCGGCTGCTGAAGATCGGCCTGCCGATGGGCGGCGCCGGGCTGGCCGAGGTGGCAGCGTTTTCCAGCATCGCGGTGCTGGTGGGGCGCTTTGGCGCGGTGCAGATCGCCGCGCACCAGATCGCGCTCAACTTCTCGGCGTTGATCTTCATGCTGCCGATGGGCTTGTCGTCCGCGCTGGCCATTCGCGTGGGGCACGCGCTGGGTGCGGCCGATCCGCGGCGCGCGCGCGCCGTGGCCTGGACCGGCATCGCGCTGGGCCTGGCGATCGCGGCGGCGGCGATCGGGCCGATCATCCTGTTGCGCCACGACGTGGCGGCGGTGTACAGCAGCGACGCCGCGGTGCGCGCGCTGGCCGCCAACCTGCTGCTGTTCGCCGCGTTCTGGCAGCTCTTCGATGCCACGCAGGTGTGCGCGATCGGCGCGTTGCGCGGCTACAAGGTCACGCTGATGCCGATGCTGCTGATGCTGGTGGCCTTCTGGCTCATCGGCATCCCGGGCGGCACCTGGCTGGGCTACTACGGCATCGGCAGCCGGCCGCCGATGCAGGTGTACGGCTTCTGGGCGGGGCTGGTCACCGGGCTGGTGCTGGTGTCGCTCGGGCTGGCCCTCACGCTGCACCGCGTGGCCGATGCGGCGCTGCGCGACGCGGAGAATGCGTCGTCATGAATCGCCGCCGCTGGTGGATCGCGCTCGGGGTGTCGCTCGGCCTGCTGCTGGGCGCTGCGCTGCTGCTGCAGCTGGCGGTGCAGCGCCTGCGCCACGGCATCGAGCAGGCGCTGGGGCCGCGCGCCAGCGTGGGCGCGTTGCACGTGGGTTGGACCGGCATCGAGCTGCGCGACCTGAAGGTGCGCGCCGACCCCGCGCACTGGCCGGCCGCCGACGAACTGCGCGCCACGCGCGTCACCGTGGTGCCCGAGCTGTGGAGCAGCCTGCGCAGCGGCTGGCATGTGCGCAGCGTGGAGGTGGAGGGCGCCTACATCTCGGTGCTGCGCACGCGCGACGGCCGCCTGCGCCTGCTGCCCTCGCTGCTGCCGGACACGCCGGCCCCGGCCAAGAAGCCTGCAAGCGCCGCCGACGGTGCCGCGCCGACGGTGCGCATCGACAGCGTGCAGCTCGAGGACGGCGCGTTCGACTTCTACGACGCCAGCGTGCGCCAGCCGCCGCACCGCATGCGCATCGAGGCGCTGGACGTGCAAGCCGGCCCGCTGCACCTGCCGGCGCTGCAGCAGCCAGTGAAGCTGGCGCTGAAGGGTCGCTTCAAGGGCCCGCAGCACGATGGCGACATCCGCATCGATGGCCACGTCACGCCGGCCACGAAGGACGGGCAGCTGAAGATCCGCCTGGCCGGCGTGGACCTGATCGCGCTGCAGCCTTACCTGCTGCGCGTGCACGAGGCCGGCGTCAAGCGCGGCACGCTCGACCTGCGGCTGGACGCCACCATGGCCGCCAACCGCCTGCATGCGCCGGGCCAGCTGACCCTGGTGGGGCTGGAGCTGGGCAGCAGCAGTGCGCTGGGCACGTTTGCCGGCGTGCCGCGTCAGGCGGTGGTGGCCGCGATGAGCCGCGACGGGCGCATCGAGCTGCAGTTCACGCTCGAGGGCCGGCTGGACGACCCCAAGTTCTCGCTCAACGAGGCCTTTGCGCTGCGCCTGGCCGCCGGCCTGGCGGAGAAGCTCGGCGTGAGCGTGTCCGGCGTGGTGGAAGGCCTGGGCAGCGTGGTGAAGGGGCTGTTCGGCCGCTGAGCGGCGCGCGCTACAGCGTGAGGCCGTCGCGCGCGGACAGCGCCATCAGCCGCTCGGTGAGCCGCGTGGCTTCGTCGCAGCCGATGCCGGGCGCGGCGTGCGCGTTTCTCAGCTCGTCCACCACCTCGGGATAGGACACCACCGCGGAGTGCCACTGCGCAAAGCGGCGCAGCGGCGTGAGCTCGTCGCACAGCACCCGAAGGTCGGCGTGGCGGGCGTCGACCCGGATCGCCTGCATCAGCTCCTCCACCGCGTGTGGCGCGCCTTCGATCACCTGGAAGAAGTGCTGGCCGGTGTACACGAGCACGCCCGACAGGTCGAGCCGGCGGTTGGCCACCAGCGCCACGCCCCAGAGCTCTTGAATGTCCACCTCCGAGAGCCGGCGTTGCACACGGCTGACGTAAGTGATTCGGCGTTGCGGCATCGGTTGTGGTGTTGGCAGGAATGGGCTGATTCTCCCGGGCGGCAACACGCACGCTCAATCCCCCGTTGTGGTGCCGCGATGCTTCAGCGTGTGCCGTACTGCACGAGCAGCAGCATCAACAGCACGACGGCGAGCAGCACCGACACGCCTTTCCAGAACCGCACCGGGTGCCGCTCGATCAGCGGCGTGCGGCGCAGGAACGATGGGTTCGGCTGGCGCAGGTCGTGCACGAACTCCTGCAGCGTGTCATGGCGCTGCAGCGGGTTCGGGTGCACTGCCTTGCGCAACGCGTCGTCGATCCAGCGCGGGATCTCGCGCGCTTCGTCCAGCACCGACCGGTACTGCAGCCTGCGTTGCGCCTTGAGCGTGCGCGCGCGCGCCACTGCGGCGCCGTAGGGCAGGCGGCCGCCAAGCATCTCGTAGGCGATGACGCCCAGCGAGAACAGGTCGGAGCGCGCGCTCCCCGGCTCGCCCAGAAAGTATTCCGGCGCGCTGTACTGCTCGGTGCCGAGGATCGCGCCGGGTGCCTGTTGCGACTGCAGCTCGGCCAGGCCGGCCACGCGCACGGCGCCGAAGTCGATCAGCTTCACGCTGCCGGTGCGGTCGATCATCACGTTCTCGGGCCGCAGGTCCTGGTGCAGCATCTCCAGCCGGTGAAACGCCTGCAACCCGTTGGCGATCTGCTCGACGATGGCACGCACCGCCTCCAGGCTCGGACGCGGGTTGTCGATCATCCACTGGCGCAGCGTCTGGCCGTCGATGAACTCCGTGGCCACGTACAGGTGGCTGCGCTCGCACGTGGGCGGCCGGGCCTTGAGCACGTGCGCGTGGCTGATGCGGCGCGCCACCCACTCCTCCATCAGCAGGCGCTCCAGGTAGGCGGGGTCGCCCTGCAGGTCCACCGACGGTGTCTTGAGCACCACGCGCTCCTGCGTCTCGAGGTCCACTGCCAGGTACACGTGGCTGCGGCTGCTGGCGTGCAGCTCGCGCACGATGCGCAAGCCGTCCAGCACGTCGCGCGCCTGCAGCGGCTGCGGCGGCGGCAACGCAGCCATGCGCTGAGCGAAGGGCCCCTCGCCCAGCGCAGGCAACTGCTCCACGCGCACGATCTGCAAGGTCAGGTTGTCGGTGCTGCCGTGGGCATAGGCCTGCTCCACGAGGGCACAGGCGGCGCCGTCCAGGTCGCCGTGCGCCCGCTGCACCGCGCGCACGATGGCCGCGTCGTCCACATGCTCGTACACGCCGTCGCTGGCCAGCACGAAGACGTCGCCTTCATCCAGCGGCAGGGCGAGGTAGTCGATCTCCACCTGCCGGTTGAAGCCCACGGCGCGGCTCAGGTAGCTCTGCTGGCGCGACACCCACACGCGATGGTCCTGCGTGAGCTGCTCCAGCGCGTGGCCCTGCATGCGGTAGATGCGCGTGTCGCCCACATGGAATACGTGCGCGCTGCCGCCCTTGAGCACCAGCGCGCTGAAGGTGCACACGTAGCCCCGGTCCATGTCGTGCCGATACGGGCTTTGCTGCGTGCGCGAGTGCAGCCAGGAGTTGGTGGCCGCGAGCACGCGCTCGGCCGCCTTCTTGACCGTCCAGGCCTCGCTGGTGCAGTAGTAGTCGTCGAGGAAGCCGCGCACCGCGAACTCGGCGGCCACCTGGCTTACCGGGCTGCTGCCGATGCCGTCGGCGATTGCCAGCGCAATGCCCTTGGTGGCCAGCAGCGGCGGCTTCGGCACCAGCGCGCCGTGGAAGTCCTGGTTGACCTCCTTGCGGCCGCGGTGCGAATACTGCCCGATCGAAACCTTCAACGTGCCGGCAGATCAGCCGATGGCGCGCCTGGCGCCGATGGGCGCCACCGAGGGCGTGCGCTTGGGCGCCGTGCGCACGTGCGTGGCATACAGCGTGAGGCCGGTGAAGCTGAGGCCGCCGACCAGGTTGCCCAGCACGGTGGGGATCTCGTTCCAGATCATGTAGTCCATGATCGAGAAGTTGCCCCCCATGATCAGCGCCGAGGGGAACAGGAACATGTTGACCACCGAGTGCTCGAACACCATCGCGAAGAACACCATGATCGGCATCCACATCGCGATCACCTTGCCGGGCACGGTGGTGGAGATCATCGCACCCACCACGCCGGTGGAGACCATCCAGTTGCACAGCATGCCGCGCACGAACAGCGTCAGCATGCCCGCCGCGCCGTGCGCCGCATAGCCCAGGGTGCGCGCCTCGCCGATGCCCGCGATCACCTTGCCCACCTTGTCGGGCGGGCTGGAGAAGCCGTAGGTGAACACGATGGACATCAGCACCGCCACGGTGAACGCGCCGGCGAAGTTGCCGATGAACACCAGCCCCCAGTTGCGCAGCACGCCGCCCAGCGTGACGCCGGGCCGCTTGTCGATCAGCGCCAGCGGGCTCAGCACGAACACGCCGGTGAGCAGGTCGAAGCCCAGCAGGTACAGCATGCAAAAGCCCACCGGGAACAGCACGGCGCCGATGATCGGATAGCCGGTCTGCACGTTGATCGACACCGAGAACACCGCCGCCAGCGCCAGGATGGCGCCGGCCATGTAGGCGCGGATCACCGTGTCGCGCGTGGACATGAAGATCTTCGACTCGCCCGCGTCCACCATCTTGGTGACGAACTCCGAAGGCATCAGGTATGCCATGTCGTTTCCCTCTCAAAGGTTCGCTTGCCTTGGCCTCGTTCGCTTGAACGGGCCTGGTCCATGCACCTTTTCGCAAGATGTGGGCCACGGGCGCCACGGGTGCAGACGATGCGCAGCGGTGCAGCGCCGCACCAGCAGCAAGCGGCCGTGCGCCTGCTCGTGGTGCGCGTGCACGCCGCTGGGGATCAGTAGCTCTTGTAGGGCAGGAACTTGCCCGACATCGTGATGCTCACGCGGTCACCCGCCGGATGCGGCTCGCGCTGCAAGTCCATCTTGAAGTCGATGGCGCTCATGATCCCGTCACCGAACTCCTCGTGGATCAGCTCCTTGAAGGTGCTGCCGTACACGTTCACGAGCTCGTAGAAGCGGTAGATCAGCGGGTCGGTGGGCACGGCGGTGGGCAGCGAGCCCTTGTACGGCACGGCCATCAGCCAGCGCTTGTCCTCGTCGCCCAGGCCGAAGATCTCGGCCACCACGCCCGCCTGCTCGGCATTGAGCGCCATCTGGCCCAGGCAGGCCGCGGTGACCCACTCCTTGCTGAGGCCCACGCGCGCAGCCACGTCGGCCCATTGGAGGCCGCGCGTGACCTTGGCGGCGATGATCTTTTCGGTGACGTCGAGGCGGCTCATGTGCGGGCTCCATGCAGTGAAGAGGAGCGCGCCGCGCCGCAAGGCGCATGCCAGTGCCGCCGCCTGCCCGACAATCCCGCCTTTGCAGCCACACGCACAACACCCGTTGCCATGACCGAGCCCACCGACGCCCCTCCGCTGCCCGACCACCTCTCGGTGGACCCGGCCAGCCCGCACCACGTCGCCGCCGTGTTCGAGCGCGAGATCGGCATCCGCCTGAACGGCAAGGAGCGCTACGACGTGGAGGAGTACTGCATCAGCGAAGGCTGGGTCAAGGTGCCCGCCGGCCGCACGCTGGATCGCAAGGGCCGGCCGCTGCTGCTCAAGTTGAAGGGCGTGGTGGAGGCCTTCTACCGCTAGCTGCGGCGCCGGCGCGCCATGGACAGGCCCGCACCGGCAAGCAGCAGCGCCCATAGGGGATCGAACGGCGCACCGGGGCCGGCGGTGGTGCATCCGCCGCCGGTTTGCGCCGGGTCGGCCTCGGTGGGGGTGGCCGCTGCCGCCACCTTCACGGTGGCGCTGGCGGTGTTGTCTGCCGGCTGCATGTCGGGCTCGGCGCTGACGACGCTGGCCGTGACGGCGTAGTCGGCCGGCACCGTACCCTGAAGCACCACGCTGACCACCGCGCTGCGGTCGGGGAGGATCTCGCCGACGGTGCAGTGCAGCGATTCCCCCTCCACGCTGCATGCCGACGCACCGGTCACGCGTTGCACCTGCAAGCCCGCAGGCACCTGCGCACTCAGCGTGATCGGCCCGGCAGGGCCACGTCCCACGTTGCGCACCACGAAGTTGAGCGTTCCCTCCTGGTCGCTCTGCAGGGCGGGCGCATTGGCGAGCAGCACCAGATCGGGACGCTCGGTGCTGATGCCCATGGCATATACAGCGTCCTTGGAGTTCGCGTCACCCGGGGACTGCTCCGCCATCCACAGCGCCATGACCGACGAGCCGTCCGGCGTGGGCCGCAGCTGCGCTTCGGACTGCCCTTGCAGCGCACTCGACACCGGCATGAACGGCTCGAAGCTTGCGCCCTGGTCGATCGAGCGCGAGACGAAGATCCGCCCCGCGCGATGCGCGGTGTCGTTGCTCTCGGTGGCATAGGAGACATACACCACGTCCGGGTTCTGCGTGTCTCCGGCGTCCGGCGCGCCCGTGGTCGGGTTGATGATCGTGCCCGGCGTGGGCGCCAGGCGCGGCTCCACCACCGTGGTGGCGGGCGACGCGATGCCCGAAAGATCGAGCGGCGCGGTCCAGCTGCCGGCGGCGCCGCTGTCGAGCGAGCGCGTGAAACGCAGGTTGTAGTTGGCCGTGGCGGTGGCCTGCGCGTCCGCGTCGGCACCGGCCATGTCCGGCGTGAGGTCGTAGGCGAGCGCCACGAAGGCCCCGCGCACGACGGCGCGATGCGCATTCGCGTTGCCACCCGAGCGCGCCACGTCGGTCATCCGCTGGGGAGCGTCGGCGAGCACGTCGGCCGGCAGGAAGCCCGTGGAGCCCGGACGTGCCACGGTGTCCACCAGACCACGCCGCATGACGATGTCCGCCGGCGCGCCCGGCGTGAGAAACGGCGAGTCGCGCCACAGCACCACCGCACGCAATGGCGACGAGCCGGCGGCCGCGGCACCCTGCAGCACGAAGCGCACACGGCGCGAGTTGTGGGTCACGTCACTGATGATCGTGCCGGCCGCGTTGGTGTCGTGGCTCGCATACGGAAACGAGTGATAGACGATGCACTTGCCGCCGCTGCCGCCCGGGCAGCCGGATTCCTCGTAGGCCAGCACGGCCGTGGAGCCGCTGACCTGCAGGTTGACCCGCGACGCGCCCGGCTGTCCCGTGCCCAGCGTGTTGTTGTCGCTCAGCTGCGCAATGTTGGCGCGCAACGAGTCCCCGTTGGCGCTGGGGGCGTGCGTGTACCAGATGTTGGTGCCTCCGCTCACGTTGGCGCCGCTGCCACCGTCTCCGCGGCCCTCGGCTTCGCCCGGCTGCAAGCCCATCGGGTCCTCCTGCCACGCCATTGCCAGCGCGGTGCCGGTGGCATTGCCGCTGACCACCTCCCCGATGGCGTCGCGCTGGCCATTGGTGAGCTGCCGCACGGTCCACGAGGCCAGCGCGGGATCGGTGGTCGTCGCGACCCACTCGCAATGGAAGGGCCGGTCCGGCGTGCCGTCGCGATCGAAGTCGCCGGTGCCCTGCACGGCGCTCACGTAGGCGCCGGCCTGGTTGCCGGCCGGGTCCTGCGGGCAATAGGCGCTGTTCCACACCACGGTGGCGGCAGCGCCCGCTGAACTGGGCGGCGCGAAGATGCTGGGCTTGTCGTTGTCAGCCGCGAAGGTGAGGGCCGCGGCGGTGGTGATCGACTGCCCCCCGGTGGCTGCGCCCACCGCATCGCGCGACAGCAGAACGGGCGCCGCCCAGGTGAGGCCGTTGTCGAAGGACGCGCGCACGTAGATGTTCTGCCGGCCCTGCGGGCCATCGGCGTAGGTGATCAGCCACGGCTTTCGGAAGGTCGCGCCGTCCACATAGGCCATCCGCACGGCCTTGGCCTTCTCGGTTGCGCTGAGCGACTGGCTGACGTTCACCTCGCGTCCGAACTGCTGGATGGTGGCGGCGCAGACGGCCGCCGCCGCCACGCCCGCTGCCACGCCCGCTGCGCGCGCTGGCCATCTTGATTTCATGTTGAATGCTCCTGGAGGCATGAGACGATTCGCGGATGTCGGATGTGCCGAACGATCCCGCTGCGCGGCGCGGCTTCCTGCGCGAGTGCGGCCTCGTGGCGCCGCAGCCGCGCTCGCGGGCATGGTGGATCGATCCGCACATGACGGCCGCGTTGCTGGCGGCCGTTCCGGTATGGCTGGTGTTGCGGTCCGGCGGGCTTGCGCACCTGCATGCGCCCCGCGGCCTGCAGGCCTGGCTGGTGTTCGCGCTGCTGCGGCCGGCGCTGGAGGAAGTGGTGTTTCGCGGCCTGCTGCAGGGGCAGTTGCTGCGGCTCACCGTACAGCGGCGGGTCGGCCCCTTGCCGCTCACACAGGCGAACCTGGCCGTCTCGGCCGCGTTCGCGGCGGCACACCTGCCCGTGCAGCCGATCGGCTGGGCCCTGGCCACGTTCGTGCCATCCCTCGTGATGGGGCATCTGCGCGACCGTTTCGGCAGCGTGCTGCCTTGCGTGGTGCTGCACATCGTCTACAACGCGGGCTTCGGCCTCGCCGCACTTTCGGTACACGGGTAAAGCACAGAGGGCGGGTGGCATGGAGTGCGCACCCGCCCGCTGAACCATCGGCAACCGGTCAGTTGACCGTGATGACGATCGACGAGCTGAGGCCGTCAGCGGCGACCGTGGCCGTGGCGTCCGCCTTGTTCACGATCTGCACGTGATTCGGCACCGCCACGCCGCCCACGGTGGCTTGCGGATCGAGGCTGAACGTGAGGCGGTACTGGCCTGTCTTCTGCGGTACGCCCGTCACCGAGCTGAGGCGGAAGTTGTAGCCATACACCACCACGCCGGCCGCGTTGATCTCGGCCGCATACGCGCCGGAGCCGCCCTGCGTTCCGCCCGAGCCGGAACCTTCCTCGGTGGTGGCGCCAAAGCCTTCGTAGACGGCCTTGTCATAGATCACCGTGTCAGCCCCGCCGCCGGTGGCGATCTTCTCGATCTTCAGCCGGCCGTTGATGGCGAACACGTTGCGCACGGCCGACGCATAGGTGGTGCCGTCGGTGCCTTGAAGCTCGGTGGTCTGCTGGCCCGACAGCAGCGCCATCTTGTAGGCGGTCATCGTGTCGGTCACGCCGGGCACGGTGTTGTCCTGCTTCAGCGCCGTCTCGATGCGCACCGTCGAGCTGCCCGTGTAGCTCTTGGAGGCCAGCGCGTCACCCCAGTCGATGATCACGGGCACCACGTCGCCTGCTGCGTTGCTGCGCCACTCGGCCTGCCAGGTGCTCGGCGAGCCCTGCGGGTAGTACGTGACACCGCCCAGCGAGACCGAGCTCTTGCTGTCGAGCAACGGAAACGCCGTCAGCACTTCGGTGGACAAGGGGCGCAGGCCCGTGTTGACGTCGAAGGTCGGCACGGTCGCAAACGGCCCCACGCCCTGCCAGGTGCCCGTGATCTTGGCGCCGGTGATGCCGTAGCCGTCGGCAAACACGAGCGGGAACGACAGGTTGTTGCCGTAGGTGCTCGTCTCGCCGCCGCCGCTGCTGCCACCGCCTGCACGGCTGACCGTGGCCGACACTTCGCCGGAAGCCACGCTCTCCACTTCCGGGAAGCCCGGCACGAACGAGGTCACCACGTAGTAGTAAGTGGTGGCCTTCACGACCGTGGCATCCACGAACGGGGCCGTCACATCGGCGATCTTGGTCGCACGCGACGGATCCTTGTAGTAGGACGCCACGCCGGCCTGCAGGCCGCGGTAGATGTTGTAGTGCAGCTGGATCGGCGCCGTCGCGTTGGGGTAGTTGGTGACGTCATACCACTGCAGCGTGACCTGGGCCACGTCCTTCGGGGCAATCGCAGTGATGCCCAGCGGTGCCGGAGGAGTGGGTGGCAGCGGACGCACGGCCACTTCCGCGGACAGCGCGCTCTCGCCGCCCGCGCCCACCGACGTCACGGCGTAGTAGTACGTGGTGCCGTTGGTCAGGCCGGTGGCCACATAGCTCGTCGAGGCGATGCCGGTCACCTGCGTGACGCCGGCTGCACCCGCGACGATGCCCGGAGTGGTCGACCAGTACAGGTTGTAGGACGTGGCGCCCGTCGAGGCGGACCAGGCAAGCTGCACCTGCGTGTCACCGGTGGTGCCGGTGAGGTTGGCCGGGGCGCCCGGTGCGGGAGGCAGCGGCGTGGCCGAGACGGCGGAAGACGCCACGCTCTCGCCACCCGTGTTCACGGCCGTGACCAGGTAGTAGTAAGTGCTGCCGTTGGTCAGGCCGGTGTGGTCGTAGGTAGTGCCATTGATCGCGGCCACCTTGGTGACGCCCGCGCCACCAGGCGTGGGATTCGGCGCCAGCGACCAGTACAGGTTGTAGGCGGTCGCTCGCGACACCGGCGACCAGTCGATCGTGACCTTCTGGTCACCCGGCACGGCATGCACCACCTCCGGCGCTGCAGGTATCGGTGCAACCGGCATGGCGCCGATCTCCGACGACAGGTCGCTCTCGCCGTTCGCATTGACGGCGGAGACGGCGTAATAGAGCAGGGTGCCGTTTTCGAGACTCGTGTGAAGGTAAGGCGCCACGGCATTCGTCACTACGTGCGCGCTCTGCTTGGTGACCGGCGAGGTGGCCGACCAATACAGGTTGTATGACGTGGCACCGACCACGTCTTGCCACTCCACCGTATTGATGGCGTCGCCCGGCTCGACGGACAGGCTCACGGGGGCGGATGGCGGAGGTGGCGGAGCATCGCTGCCGCCGCCTCCACATGCGGCAAGCACGCTGCACACCAGCGCGCCGGCCAAGGCTTTCAACCAGTTGGTCATGATCAACTACTCCTTGGTGAGGTTTGGAACGGTCAGTGCCCCGCTTCCATCGGTGAATTCACGATCGCGTCGAAGTCCGTCTGCGACAGGTATTGCGGCACGTAGGTGCCGCCTTGCTGCGTCAGCACCTTCATGAACGAGCGCAGGTGGTTGCGCGAACCCTGCATGAGGTTCTGGTAGACGAGCACGATGTCGGGGTTGTCCACCAGGGTGAGCTGTTGCGTGAGGTCGCGGATGTCCAGCTCCTCGATCTGCACGCCGACCTTGAGCGCCTCGACCAGGTTGACGGCGCTGGCTGCCACGAACTGCGTGTACAGCGCTTGAATAGTCGAATTCAGGTATTGGCCGCTGCCGAGGCCGGCGAGAGGATCGGGAAGCTGGTAGCGGTCAAGCAGCAGCTTCACGGCCGCCGCGTGCGTGGTTTCCGCTGCAGCGATGTTCACGAAGATCTGCTGCGGATACTGCGTGGCGCTGACCGAATACACGTCGTGCGCGAGCTGCTCTTCCTGCCGCATGAACGTGAGGCTCTGCGCCTCCGCCGTCGACGCGGGCATTGCCGGGTAGGTGGCCAGCGTTGCGGAAAGCGCCGCGGTGTTGATCGTCGAGGTGCCCGCACTGTCGACCACAAGTACCGGCGACGATGGCGTGTCGTCGGAGCCGCCGCAAGCCGTGAGCGCGGCCACCAGCGCCGCGCACAGGGCGCCCTTGATCCACGTTGCCTTCATCACATCGTTCCTTCACATCTGTATTGGCTTGATGGAAAGTTTTCGACAGCGGCGAATGCCGGGCATTGCGATTTCGCAATGAAGCGCCAGGGTCGGTGCACTCACTCGCGTGCTGTTGCGAATGCACCGACAGCAGGATGCGAACTCAGCGCTTCAAGCTTGCGCACGCGTCGCGGCGCGGAGTGGGCAAGGTGGTGCCACGCGCCTGTGCGCGCTCGGCCATCTGGATCCGGTGCTGCTCCATGTAGGCCGCGCACTCCTCGTAGGTCTTCATCTCGCGCAGGCGGTTCTGGTGCTCGCGGCGCTCGGCCGCACTCATCAGCGACCAGCCGGGCGTGAAGTCGCGGCCCGCGCGGCCCTGGGGCCCGCGGGCTGCGGGCGTTCCTGGCGAGGCCGGATCGGCCGACATCGGGCCGCCTCCCGGGCCTTGTCCGGCGCGCCCCTGGCCCGGCTGTGCGAACGTGGCGGCGGCGACGCAAGCCAGCGCGGCCGCTGCAATAAGGGATCGATACATACGCATGGTGCTTCCTTTCGGTGCAGTTACTGATGCAGAAAAGGTAGCCATGCGTCGCGGAAACTGCTTGCGCGCGATCAATCGATCGGCCCGCGGGGACGTCGTTCGGGCATCGCAAGATGCGGCACCGTGGCACGAACCTGGCGTTCCGCTTGACCCCAGACCGTGAGATCCTGCGGCCTGCGATATATGCTGCCCCGCGGCGCCCGTGCAGTGGCGCATCACGATCACGTTGGGAACGCCATGTCCACCTTCTTCTTTGACCTGGTCAGCCGCACCGACGAGGCGCGGCGGGCTTTCGAAACCAACCCCGCCATCCAGGAAGGCGTGGCCGATGGCCTGCCGCTGGAGCGCTACCGCCTGCTGCTGCAGGAGCTGTACCACGTGGTGTGGCACTTCAACCCGGTGTGCGCGGCGGCCGCCAGCCGGCTCGACGACCGCCACCGCGCGGTGCGCTACTACCTGTACGAGCACATGCACGAGGAGGCGCGGCATGAGCTGATGGTGGCCGCCGACCTGGAGGCCATCGGCTTCCCGGCCACCGACGTGAGCGGCCTGAGCCCGTCGGTGCATGCGGCGTCGCTGGTGGCCTACAACTACTACGCGGCCGAGCGCATCCACCCCTGTGCGGCGCTCGGCATGCTGTATGTGCTGGAGGTGATCTCGTCGGTGTACGGCGGGCCTTTCGCCACCGCGATCCGCGAGCGCCTGCAGCTGCAGGGCAACCGCGGCGTGTCGTTCATCAACTCGCATGCAGAACTCGACGTGCAGCACATGGCCGAGCTGAAGAAGGTGATCAACACGGTGGCCGACGCGGACGCACAGCACCACATCACGCAGTGCGCGTTGGTCAACTTTCACCACATCACGCGCCTGATGGAAGCGGTATGAACGCACCGATGCAGGGCGGCGGGCTACCTCAGATCCTCGGGCGACGCTACCGCTACCTGCGCCTGGAGTGGAGCTCCGAGCTCGGCGCGTTGCGCGTGCGCACCTGCGTCACGCCGATCCAGTGCTATTCGCTCGCCGGCCTGGCCGAGATGCAGCAGCTGTGCATGGACATCGCGCAGAACCGCGGCGTGGTGCGCCAGCTGGTGCTCAGCTCCGACGTGACCGGCGTGTTCAATTTCGGCGGCGATCTTTCGCTGTTCGTGCTGCTGGTGCGCGCGCAGGATGTGGATTCGCTGCGGCTGTACGGCCGCAAGTGCGTGGAGCTGGTGTGGTGGCTGGAGAACGCCGCGTCGATGGGCGTTCACACCGTGGCGCTGGTGCAGGGCGACACGCTGGGCGGCGGGCTCGAGTCGGTGATGCCCTTCCACAAGATCATCTTCGAGCGCAGCGCGTCGGCGGGCCTGCCGGAGACGCTGTTCAACCTGTTCCCCGGCATGGGCGCCTGGAACTTCGTGGTGCGCCGCGCCGGCTTCCAGGTGGCCAACGAGATGATCCTGTCCGGGCGCCTGTACACCTCGCAAGAGCTGTTCGAGCGCGGGCTGGTGGACGTGGTCGTCGAAGACGGGCAGGGCGAGCGTGCGGTGGACGAGGTGCTGCGCCAGGTGGAGCCGCGGCTGCGCGGCACGCTGGCCGCGCTGCATGCGCGCAGCCTGGCCGCGCCCATCACCTACGAGTCGCTGGAGCAGATCGTCGACGTGTGGGCGGAAACGGCCATGGGCCTGACCACGCGCGACCTCAAGCTGATGGAGCGGCTGGCGCGCGCGCAGATCAAGAAGGTGGGCGGCGAGGGCGGCGGCGCGGTGGAGGAGATCAAGCGCATGGAGCTCGACACCGCCTGGAAGGACCTGCGCGCCGTGGCGCTCGGGCCCGAGGAGGGCCACAGCGGCATCACCGAGTGGGGTGCGCTGCCGTGACCGGGCGCTTGCCCTGCAGCCCCGCAGCCCTCGGCTAGACCCACGCGTCGAGGATGGCCTGCAGGCCGCCCAGCGTGTAGGGCTTGGCGAGGTGCCCGTCCATGCCGGCCTCGCGCGCGCGGCGCATGTCGGTGTCGAAGGTTTCCGCGGTGATGGCCACGATCGGCACGCGCGGGCTGAACGAGCGCTGCTCGCGCTCGCGGATCAGGCGCGTGGCCTCGTAGCCGTCGAGCACCGGCATCTGGCAGTCCATCAGCACCAGGTCGAAGCGGTCGCGGCCCAGCTTGTCCAGCGCCTCCTGGCCGTGGTTGGCCACCTCCACGCGGGCGCCAAGGCGCTGCAGCATCTGCGCGCCGATCATCTGGTTCACCGGGTTGTCTTCGACCAGCAGCACGCGGCAGGTGTTGCGCTCCAGCGGCGCCAGCTCGCCCATCGCGCTGTCGGTGGCCACCGGGACGGTGGGCTCGTCGTCGAGCGCCAGCACCAGCTCGAATTCGAAGATCGAGCCCGTGCCCGGTGCGCTGCGCACGCGGATGCGTCCGCCCATGGCCTGCACGATGCGCTGGCTGATCGCCAAACCCAGGCCGGTGCCGCCCTGGTGGCGCCGGCTGCTGTTGCTGCCCTGCGTGAAGGGCATGAACAGCAGCGGCAGCTGTGCCGGCTCGATGCCCACGCCGGTGTCGTGCACGCTGAAGCGCACCGCGGTGTTGCCCGGCTCCACCTGCCGGCCGGCGCACACCGTGAGCCCCACCTCGCCGGCGTCGGTGAACTTGATGGCGTTGCCCACCAGGTTGAGCAGCACCTGCTTCAGGCGCTGCGCGTCGCCCAGCACGCGATCGGGCACGTCGGGGTGCAGGTCCACCACCAGGCGCAGGCCCTTGGCCGCGGCATTGCCGCGGAACAGCGTGGCCACCGAGGTGACCACGCTGCGCAGCGAGATCGGCACCTGGGCCAGCTCCAGCTTGCCGGCCTCGAGCTTGGAGTGGTCGAGCACGTCGTTGAGGATGGCCATCAGCGAGCGCCCCGACGAGGCCGCCGTGCGCACCAGGTCCAGCTGCTCGGGCGCCAGCGGCGAGGTGCGCAGCAGCTCCAGCGAGCCCAGCACCCCGTTCATCGGTGTGCGGATCTCGTGGCTCATGGTGGCCAGGAACTGCGACTTGGCAATGTTGGCCGCCTCGGCCGCCTCCTTGGCCTGCTGCAGCGCCTCGTTGGCGGCATCCACCTCCAGCCCGTGCCGGATGGCGCGGCGCGTGGTGCGCGAGGTGTGGCGCGCGGCCTGCAGCATGGTCCACCCGAACAGCAGCACGAGCAGGCCGAGCACCGGCGACTGCACGGGGCCGGGCAGCACGCTCACGAGCACCACCGAGCCGAGCTGCGGCACCGCGAGCAGCTCGAACGAACGCTCGATCAGCGACATGAACAGCGCCGCGATCGACACCGAGCCGCACGCGAAGATCAGGTAGGCGGTGGCCAGCGGGCCCGTCAGGTGCGTGTAGATGCCCAAGGTGGCCACCACCCACATGGCCCCCGCCAGCAGCGCATTGGCATTGAGGTAGTTGGTGGCCTTGCGGATGGCCCGGGCGTCCAGCATGGCGGCGCGCGAGAAGCGCCGCGCCAGCCACCACCGCGAGCCCGCCACCGCCAAGCCGAGCGCTGCCACCAGCACGGCCACCGCGACCTGGCCCACCTCCACCCCGCTCCACACGATGACCACCACCGCGGCCAGCTGCAGCAGCACGCTGCGCTGCGCGTTGTGCAAGGCCAGCCGCAGCAGCTCCCGGGAGGTGGCGAGATCGAAGCGCGTGGGACTGCTCATGGTTGGCGAACAGCATAGCGTTACTTGATGAAACGAGCGGGGCTGCCGCTGCAGAATCACGCCCGGCGAGGAGGCCACCTGATGAGAACCCTGGTGCTGGGCGGCTACGGCAATTTCGGCGCGCGCATCTGCCGTGCGCTTGCGGGCCAGCCCGCGATCGAGCTGTTGGTAGGCGGGCGCGACCGTCAGCGTGCACAGGCGCTGGCCGCCGAGTTGCCCGGCGCGCAAGGCGTGGCACTGGATGCCGGCCGCAGTGACCTGGCCGTCCCATTGAAGCGGCTCGGCGTGCAGCTGCTGATCCATACCGCCGGGCCCTTCCAGGCGCAGGGCTACCAGGTGGCGCAGGCTGCGGCCGAGGCCGGCGCGCACTACATCGACCTGGCCGACGGCCGCCGCTTCGTGTGCGACTTTGCCGCCGCGATGAACACGCGCTTCGTGGCCGCAGGCCGCTGCGCCATCAGCGGCGCCAGCACGGTGCCGGCGTTGTCGTCGGCGGTGGTCGACGCACTGTGCCGCGGCTGGCGGCGCATCGACAGCATCGACATCTGCATTGCGCCCGCGCAGACCGCGCCGCGCGGCGAGGCCACCATGCGCGCAGTGCTCAGCTACTGCGGTGCACCGATCGAGGTGTGGGAGGCCGGCCGCTGGCAACTGCAGCCCGGCTGGGCACATCCGCAGCGCGTGCACTTTGCGCGACTGCGCCCGCGGCTGGGCGCGTTGTGCGACATCCCCGACCTCGCGCTGTTTCCGCCGCGCTACGCCGTCACGCAACGCGTGATGTTCCGTGCCGCGCTGGAGGTGGGCCTGGCGCAGCGCGCGTTCGCGTTCATCGCCTGGCTGCGGTGCCGCGGCCTGCTGGCCGAGCCGGCACGGCTGGCCCGGCTGCTGAACGGCAGTGCGAAGGCATTCGACCGCCTCGGCTCGGCCCTCGGCGGCATGGTGGTCAGCGTGGCTGGCGCCGACGCCGGCGGCCAGCCCGCGCAGCGCGAATGGCACATCGCTGCCGACAACGACCACGGCCCCGAGATCCCGTGCATGGCCGCCATCCTGCTGGCGCGCCGCATCGCGCGCGGCAATGCGCCTCCGCCCGGCGCAATGCCCTGCATGGGGCTGCTGGCGCTGGCCGACTTCGAGCCCGAGTTCGCGCGCTGGGGCATGGTGACTGACACGATCGGGAGGAATGCGGGCGATGGCACACCAGCGGTTTGAGTTCTCCATGCCGGCCAACGAAGCCGTGGTGTTCGACGCTTTCCACTACCACCACTGGCGCGTCCGCTGGGATTCGCTCGTCTCGTCCACACGTGTGCAGGGCGGGGCGCCGTGTCCCTACGTGGGCGCCGTGACCGAGAACGAGGGCCGGGGTTTGCTGCGCGCGTTGGCCATGCAAACGCGCTTCGTCTCGTTCGACCGGCCCCACGTGGCCGCCGCCGCGATGCTGGGTCGGTCGTTCCCGTTCACGCGCTGGGCGGCATCGATGCAGCACCGTGCAGCGGGGCCGAAGCGATCGCTGCTGATTTACACCTATACCTTCGAGTGCGGCCCACCCGCGTTGCGCTGGCTGATGGAGCCAGCGGTTCGCTGCATCTTCAATTGGCAGACGCACCGGCGCTTCGCACGTTTGCAGCGGTTTCTGGAGGAGCATGCCAGCGAGATCGCGCGTTGGCAGTGCGAACAGCACACAGGCACCGCAGCATGAACCCGTACCTTGCGGTCAAGTGGCTGCACATCCTGTCCAGCGTGTTGCTGGTGGGCACCGGCTTCGGCACGGCCTTCTACATGTTCTTTGCCAACCGCAGCGGCAGCGTGGCTGCGCAGGCCGTGGTGAGCCGGCTGGTGGTGCGGGCTGATGCCTGGTTCACCACGCCGGCGGCGCTGCTGCAGCCGGTCACCGGGCTGGTGCTGGCGCGCATGGCGGGCTATCCGTTGACCACGCCGTGGCTCGCCGCGTCGATCGCGTTGTTCGTGTTCGCCGGTGCCTGCTGGCTGCCCGTGCTGTGGCTGCAACTGCGCATGGCAGCGATGGCAAGCGAAGCGGTGGAGGGCGGGCGGCCGCTGCCGGCGGCGTACTGGCGCTGTTCACGATGGTGGGAGGGCCTGGGCTACCCGGCGTTCGCGGCCATGCTCGTGGTGTACTTCCTGATGGTGGTGAAGCCAACGCTGTAAGGGGATCGGTGGTCGGCGCAGCTGGGGCGCGCACAAGCACCGGCCGTGCAGCGTGCCGCAGGTGGGCCTGCGGCGCGCGCAGGCATCTCCCGTGCTTCTTGCTATAAGGAGCGAGGGCCGCACAACCGCCGCCCCAACGCCTGGGAGGGGCGACGCCATGCAGACCTTGGACGAAATGTTGGAGCGCAAGCTCCTCACGCCGCTGCAGCACGCCGAAGCGCGAGCGTGGGTGGCAAAGGCGCGAACGCCCGAAGGCATCCTCGCGATGCCGCCGTCGCTGTGGCGCAAGCTGGAGCTGGCGAGCGCGCTGATGGGCTTCGACGCTGACCTGTCGCAGCCGCCGTTGCTGCAACTGAATCCGTAGCAAGGCGAGGCCTGACGGGAGCAACGAGAACCACATGATCAAAGTCACCGTGATGTACCCGTACACCGAAGGCGCGCGCTTCGACCACGCCTACTACCGCGACCGGCACATGCCGATGGTGAAGGCCCGGCTGGGCAATGCCTGCGCCTACTACACCGTCGAGAAAGGCCTGGCCGGCCGAGCCCCCGGTTCACCGCCCGCCTTCGTGGCGATGTGCGCATTCATCTGTGATTCGGCCGAAGCCTACCTGGCCGCCAGCCAGGAGCACAGCGCCGAGATCCGCGGCGACATCGCCAACTACACCGACATCGTGCCGGTGGTCCAGCTCAGCGAGATCGTCGTCGAGCGGTCGGATCGTTGAACGTAGCGGATCGAGTCTGAGGACACGTGGGCGCCGGGTGTCGGGCGCTTGATGCCACGCGCCTCGCGGAGTGGGGCGCTGCTTCAGACTGGTCGGAGTCGTTCGACGCTCCATGGCCGAACGTCCGCTTTCTCGATGAGCGGGCACTGATCTGTTGATTGGTCCCGCTCTTTCACGATTGCAGGTCAGTGGGGCGCTAGTCTCTTGCGTCACACTGCACATCTCGCCCGAGCCAAATCGAGTCCTGCGTCGATCGAAGTCAGCTCAGGACGTCGAGGCCGTGGCGCCTTGCTCTTTTCAAGCCTCGACGATGTCTGTGCTTAGGCGCGTTTTGCAGGACATCCGAGATGTGCAGATGGCGGGAGAGGCGACACGGCAGGCAATCGGTCTCCGCGGAGGTGCCATGGGGAAAGCAAAGACAATTCGACTTTCAAACGGGCGCTCCTGGTCCAAGAAGGGCGACGCCGTCGCTCACTTCAAGGCAATGCTTGCAAGATACCGGGACGGTTCGAGAGTTTCCGATCCCGAGGACCACGGTGACCTAGCTGCCCTGCTGGGCGTCTACGACTCTGTACTTGATGCGGGCCAGCCGACTAAAGCGGGGGTCGGCGTTTCGCACTTTGAGCGGCGCAAGGACCAGGATCACCCCGGTAATACGTCATGCTTCTTCGTTGTGCGTACCGACGGGACCAGCATCGACTTCAGCACTCGGCGAGCACTGGACGTCGCCGCCGACAAAGCGTCTTAACAACGATGGCTCAATCGGCTGCGTTGCCTGGCCGAATTCATTCTGTTCACGAGGCCAGGGGCTGTATGACCTTGCCTTCCCAGTGTATGAGCTGGAACTCCAGGCCACTGGTTGCCTCCTTGAAAACCGACTCGTTCTCATCGAACGACGCGGCAACGATCGCTTGAAGACCGCGCTGAGCGATCAGCAGTTGAAGCAGCGCGCGCTGACTGGCTGAACGCATCGAATGCTGACCGGGCTCGTCCATCAGCAGGAGCCCAGGATGCTGGCCTTCAAACCCGCGTGTCGCAGACGTCTGATACAGGGCCAGCAGGTAGCTCCAGATGAGACGGACGAAGTCGCTTGCGCTGGAATCCGCGGTGAGGCTGGTCTGTGCCTTCGGCTTTACCTCCGGGCGAAGAATCTCGCGCAGCTCGAGTTCTGAGAGGATGGGTGTCAACGTGTCCAGACCGATGCGGATGTCGGCAATCTCCGCGCTCTCATAGCCGAACGAGCTGGCGTTGCTTCGAAAGTTCTTCTCGAAGAGCGAGATTCTTGACAAGTCGGCATCGCTGTAGGCCTCCTTAGGAAGCGCTCGCCTATCGGCTTGGTTCTTGGCCATTCGGTCGGCAATCTCGCCGAGAGCAACCACTAGAGTCGCCGCCTGCGTGTTGAATGCCTGCAAGTTCGACAGTTCAAGCTCGATCTGAATTTGCCGGCGGACGATGGCGCGAGACTCCGCTACGCCGGTGCTCACGTCGCCACGCAGCGAGTTGCGGTAATCATGGGTTGCGGCCAGGCGAGTTGCTACGTCGGCGACAGCAATCTCAGATTGACGAATCTCTTCGAGCGCCCCGTTAATCTGGTTCTGCAGCATCCTCCGCTGACTGTCGAGGTAGTCGATGTTAGTGTTCAGGTCCATCTGCGGACCCGTCACGATGCCAAACAAAAGGGTGTCATCGACTGCTTGGTGGCAGGTTGGGCAATGGTCCGTTGCAATCTCGACCTCCATTTGCGCGCCGAGATTCCGCAGTTTCAGAGCCGTCTTGTTCCGTTCCAAGTCTTCACTGGTTTCGGCCAACAGGAGGCGAAGGTCATCCAGCGAAGCCCTTTGTAGCGTCAGATTCGTAGTGGCGCGCTCATGCAGGACGCTGAGCCGCTGAAGTTCGGAGGATGCCACCTCCAACTCTTGAAGAGCCTCTGCACCGGAAGCCTTTCCATACGCTTCAGCTTTCGCACCGAGTGAACTGTGTTCAGCACGAAGTTTGCTGACTTGGTCCAGTAGAGAGGTTTTGGTCTTGCCATCGGACTTCACGAGCACGACAGTCGCGGGGTCGAAAAGTGAGACCGGCGTGGCGGGCAGTCCCTCAATGACGATGCCGTTTGCGGTAGCGGCCTGACGCAGAGAGCCGTAGGCCGCGCGCCAGTCCGAGTCAATCGCCATGGAGTCGGCGTCGAGCGCCGCTCGCTTTGCTTGACGCTCGAAGACTCCCAGGCCCAACAGGAACTCGGTGACCCTGATGCGCGCGTCACGAATACCGAAGAATGGGATATTGGCGATGTAGTCAGTCCACCCGCGCTTCTGCTCGACGGCGAGCGCGGCGAAGATCGTCTGCAGATACAGCTTGGCCATTCCTCCGTTCGTCGATGGGACTTGAGGCAGTTGATAGCCCATGAAGCGTTCGAGGAACTGGAAATACCCCTCCTGCTTCTGCGCGCTTCCGGGGTCAAAGAGGTAGGTCGGCCGTGGCGTCCCAAGCTCGGTGCCCTTCGTGAGATGGGCGCCATCGAAAACCTCGACTAGTTTGGACTGACGCACGTTGTCGCGGATTGCCCGACGCAGGGTGACGCTGGCGCCCGAGGCGTTCTCCAACTCGACAAGGACCTCGGAACTCTCCACCGTGACGCGGCTTTCGCCTTGGATGAAGTATTCCTTGACCGCGTAGGGCAGCACCTTCTCGCCCTTGCCGCCGATGAGTTCTTCCATTCCCAAGCCGTAGATGAGGGTGTTGTAGAGCGTGCTCTTGCCGCTCGAGTTGCTACCCCGAATGACGGTCAAGCCTCGGCTGAATTCAAACTTGAAACCGAACTCCCCTTGAGCTGTGGTGATCCTTAGCGTTACGGCCCTGATCTTCATGCCGCTTCCCATCCCTTCGCAACTTTGTCAACCATTCCCGCGGTGATGTCCTTGCCGATCTGCATCAGAAGCTTACGCTCCGGTGCGAAGGCATCGGCATCCTTCAGCACCTCGGTGATGAAGTCGCGGCCCTTATCCGTCAACTGATATCCGGTCGAAGTGGCTTCGACCATGTTCTCCGCCACTGCAAACCGAATGGCGATAGCGAGGGCGGGGTCGAACCCCCATGCCGTCATATGCAGCACCTTGGCCTTTGCAGCCTCGAGCAGTTTCTGAATCCGGTCAGTGCTCTTCAGCGCCCAATTGAACAAGTGCAAGCGCGGCAACGTCGACTTCCCGCCGCGAGACGACATCTGGAGAATTAGAAGCAACTGCGTGATCTTGTAGAGCGGGCGATGCTCGACCAACACAGGTGACGGCCGGCGGACGAAGCGCAGGCGTCGAGGTTCGGCGACGGCAGCCTCAGTCATAGTCGACTTCGCAAACTGCGATCCACCTCGCGACGATCATGCGCGCGATGTCTGCGGCGTCGGTTTCGCCAATGGACGGAGCAAGCTCCCTGACAATGCGCTCGGTAAGACCATCGCGAATCTTGTCCGTTAGGTCCTGGGGAGTGCCCTCCCAGGTGAAGCATCTTTCGTCGACTTCGGCTTCGTACCCGTTGATGAGTCGGGCGAGCCTCGAATGGACGGTGGGTGCTGTGTCGTTGATCTTCTTAAGCCGTGGGCCGTGGTCGAGGAACTCGCGCAGGGTCTTCGCATAGAGGCGAGCAACGCGGTTCTCTAGTTTGTCCGCCGCCACCTTCGCAAGACGCGTCCGCGTCTTGCGCATGATGTTCTTCTCGTAGGTTTCGGAGATGTCGTTTAGCTCAGGTAGAACCGCAGGTAGGTTGCCGAAATCCAGTGCCTCGCCGACGGCAAGCTTCATCTGCTGAATTTCAGTGGCGTAATGGTCAGCGTCATGAACCAACACCTGGAAATCCGGTGTCAAGATTGACAGGTTCCAGCCGCGGACCTCTGCCTCCTTCGCCTGCGCGTGCTTGATGAGGTCGTTGTGGGCGATGGTCGGCGTCACCAGATGCCAGCGTCGCAACTTGGTCGTGCCCAAAACTTGCGTAAGGTCCGCTTCATTAATCTGAAGCTTCTTCAGGTCTGCAGTGATTTTGTCTCGTTGCTTGTCGTAGAGCTCTCTCGGCGGGTAGACCTTGTCGGGGCAGTAGCACTGATACCCGCAGCCGGTGGTCTTGGTAAACCCCTCGAGGCCGTAGTCGCCAGGAGTAGCCGGAATCTGGATGTAGCCGTCTGCCGCGAACTTCTGCTTGAAGACCAGTTGGCACAGCCGTTCCCAGCTGTTCCCATCGAATGCGCCAAAGGTGGTCTGAAACACGGCTAGCGATTAGCCGCGATCCGGCACGGTGATACCTACGACCGCCGCCTTCGCGAAGAGCAGTGGAGGCGAAGGTCGACAAACTTCGTTCGGATTGGTCAGGCCTGTGCGCAAGCGGTTCCCCCAGATCGCTGCCGCTGCGGAGGATGCGCAAACCTTCCGCGCGGCGTGTCGTTTGCGCGCATTGTTTGATGCAGTTGGATGCTTGTAAAGCCAGCAGGCTGTGAAGCGCCACACGGCATCGTGCGGGGCGAAGTGAAGCGGCCATGAACAACTGTACATAAACACATGATCTCGGCGCAGTTATTGCCCGCACGGCCGAGGCCAGCCTCTGGAAACAGAGTTTGAAGCACGGCGCGGGCGCGAACGGCGGCGAACCGCCACACAGCCGTCGCGGGCGGGGCGCGGGTGAACGCCTGCAACCGCTGCACCGCAGTCCTTCAATCGACTTAACGAACGAGGATCGCCAGCGACTGGCGCCAGGCCCGTTGGCCGCTTCTCCCCTGTCCGATGACGAGGCTGGCCGGTGTGAAGCGAAGCCCGCGCCGCTCGCGCCGCCCTTGGAAGTCGCGCTGATCCTGCATATCGCGTTCGTGCAAGTGACGTTGCCAAGCCTCCCTCGGGTTGTCGGTAAGGCGGGCCGCGGTCGGGCATGGCGGTTGCGCCAACGAAGGCACGAAAAGGAGCAAACCATGGCAGATGACAAAGCGCGCGGGCACAGCATGGACCGAGAACTGGTGAGCGCCGAGCCCCATGAGCTCGAGTACCTTGCCAGGACGCACGGCGCCAGCGTTGCCGAAGTGCAGGAAGTGATCCGCGAGGTGGGCAGCCAGAGTGAGCGCGGCCTTGGCGCCAGCGGCCCCAGCGAAAGAGGCACAAGCCACCTGGCTCGGCACGACAGCACTAGCGACCAGGGCAGCGCGCCGAAGCCGGGTACCGACCGCCACAGCCGCTGACACTGCTCGGCGTACGATCTTCCGTACCGGCGGCGTGGCCGCCGGCACTACCCGCCCACGTCGTGGCCCGCTCCACCCACCGCTCCGAGCCGGCGCTGGCGCGCTATCGCGCCAAGCGCAACTTCAGCGCCACGCCTGAACCAGAAACGGGGAAGTCGAGCAAGCGCAAGGCGCAGCTGGGCTTCGTGATCCAGAAGCACTGGGCCAGCCGGCTGCACTACGACTTCCGGTTGGAGCTCGACGGCGTGCTGCTGTCCTGGGCGGTCCCCAAGGGCCCGAGCTTCGACCCGAGCGACAAGCGCATGGCCGTGCACGTGGAGGACCACCCGGTGAGCTACGGCGGGTTCGAAGGCACGATCCCCAAGGGCAACTACGGCGCCGGCACCGTGATCGTGTGGGACCACGGCACCTGGGAGCCGGTCGGTGACCCGCGTGACGGCATGAGCAAGGGCAAGCTCGTCTTCACCTTGCATGGTCAGAAGCTGGCGGGGCTGTGGGAGCTGGTGCGCATCAGCAAGCCTGAGGACAAGCAGGACCAGTGGATGCTGTTCAAGAAGCGCGACGCCTGGGCGCGCCCTCACGCGCAGTACGACGTGGTGGCCGCGCTGCCCGACAGCGTGGTCGAGAAGCCGCTCAGGCAGCTCGAAGAGCGCGAGCAGCCCGGTGGCGCACCGCTGGTGCCGTCGTCTTCGGTTCCCGATCTGGGCAATGCCGTCAAGGCGCCCCTGCCGAAGAGGCTCGACCCGCAGCTCGCCACGCTGGCGGCCTCGGCGCCTTCCGCTGGCGGCTGGCTGGTGGAGACCAAGTTCGACGGCTATCGCCTCCTCGCCCGCGTCGAGCGCGGCAAGGCAGCCCTCTTCACGCGCGGCGGTCACGACTGGACAGACCGCCTGCAGCCGCTGGCCGCCGCCGTGGAAGCGCTTGGCATCGCCGACGCCTGGCTCGATGGCGAGATCGTCGTGCTCGACGAGCGCGGCGTGCCCGATTTCAACGCGCTGCAGAACGCCATCGACGGCCGGCGCAGCGACGAGATCGTCTACTTCGTCTTCGACTTGCCGTTCGAAGGCGGGCGCGACCTGCGCCAAGTGCCTCTGGCGTCGCGCCGCGCACTGCTGCGGCAATTGTTCGCCGAGGGGAAGGGCGAGCGGGTGCGCTTCAGCGAGAGCTTTGATGCGCCGCCTGCACAGATGCTTCAAGCCGCCTGCGCGATGGGGTTGGAGGGCATCCTGCTCAAGCGCTACGACGCACCCTATGTGTCGGAGCGAACGCAGACCTGGCTCAAGCTCAAGTGCCAGTTGCGCCAGGAGTTCGTGGTGGTGGGCTTCACCGACCGCAGCAACTCACCCAACGAAGTCGGGGGCCTGCTGCTGGCGTACCACGAGGACCGCCAGCTGCGCTTCGCGGGCAGTGTGGGCACCGGCTGGGATGCCGCAACAGGGCGCGACCTTCATCGGCGCCTGGGCAGGATCGAGACCGACAAGCCGGTGCTTGACGCCACCGACATCAAGCCCGGGCGCTGGTCGCGCCGAACCGCTGGTACCGAGCGCTGGGTCAAGCCGCAGATGGTGGTCGAGGTCAGCTTCACGGAGTGGACGCCCGACGGCCACGTGCGCCACCCGTCGTTCAAGGGCGTGCGCATTGACAAGGCGCCGTCGTCGATCGCGCGCGAACGTGCGACGGCGGCGCCCTTGGGCAGCAGCAAGCCGGCCGGCGTGAAGGTGACCAACCCCGAGCGCGTGATCGACCCGAGCACCGGCTTGAAGAAGATCGACCTCGTGCGCTACTACGAGAGCGTGGCCGAGTGGATGCTGCCGCACCTGAAGGACCGGCCGGTGTCGCTGGTGCGCGGGCCGCAGGGCGTGACCGGCGAGCTGTTCTTCCAGAAGCACCCGGAGACGCGCATGCCGGGCCTGACCGAGCTCGATCCGGCGCTGTGGCCCGGTCATGACGCGCTGCTCGCGGTGGAGTCGGCGCAGGCATTGGTGGCCGCGGCCCAGATGAACGTGATCGAGTTCCACACCTGGAACTCCACGGTGCAGCGCATCAACGATCCCGATCGGGCGATCTTCGACCTCGACCCCGGCGAAGGCATCACCTGGAAGCAGGTCCAGGAAGCGGCCATGCTGGTGCGCACGCTGCTCGACGAGCTGGGCCTGCGCAGCTGGTTGAAGACCAGCGGCGGCAAGGGGCTGCACCTGGTCGTGCCTCTGGCCCCCGAGTACGACTACGAGGTGGTCAAGGGCTTTTCGCAGGCGGCCGTGCAGCACATCGCCCGCACCATCCCGCAACGCTTCGTCGCCAAGTCGGGCGGCGCCAACCGGGTCAGCCGCATCTTCATCGACTACCTGCGCAACGGGCACGCCCAGACGACCGCGGCCGCCTTCTCTGCACGCTCGCGCCCGGGCCTGGGCGTGTCGATGCCGGTGGCCTGGGAGCAGCTCGTCTCGCTGAAGGGCGGCGCGCAGTGGACCGTTGCGACCGCGCGCGAGTACCTCAGCTTTCAGCAGAGCGATCCCTGGGCGGACTACTGGCATGCGCGGCAGGGCCTCGCGCAGCCCATGGCGATCCTCGGCTACTCACCCGCTGCGGGCCGCCGAGGAAAGGTGTAAGGTTTCAGCCCCGCTGCCCAAGGAGAAGGTGCATGGCCGCTCGCTCGATCGCGTCTCTCTCGCTGACCTTCGGCCTGGTGTCGATCCCGGTCAAGCTGTACTCGGCCACCGAGAGTTCGAGCGCCGTCAGCTTCAGCCTGCTCGACAAGGACGGCTCGAGGGTCAAGCAGCAGTACGTCTCCACGAAGGACGGGCATGTCGTGGAGCGGGCCGACATGGTCAAGGGCTACGAGTTCGAGAAGGACCGCTACGTGATCTTCGATCCGCAGGAGCTCAAGGCACTGCAGGAGAGCCCGAGTCACGCGATCGAGATCGTCGCCTTCATCCCCGAAAAGTCGGTCGATCCGCTGTACTTCGACAAGGCCTATCTGCTGGCCCCCGACAAGCGCGGGGCCAAGCCGTACAACCTGCTGGTGGAAGCGATGCAGCAAAGCAGCCGCTGCGCACTGGCCAAATGGGCCTGGAAGGGCAAGCAGTACGTGGCCCAGGTGCGTGTCGGTGACGGCGGCCTGGTGCTGCAGCAGCTGCTGTATGCCAACGAGGTGCGTTCGCTGAAGGACCTGGACATCGAGAAGACCAGCGTCACGCCAGCCGAGCTGCAGCTGGCGTTGCAGCTGATCGAGCAGATCTCGCGCGACAGCTACGACCCGGCCGAGTTCGAGGACGAAGAGCGCAAGCGCATCCTGGCGGCCATCGACGAGAAGATCGCGGGGCACGAGATCGTCGTGCCCGAGGAGCATGAGCCCGCTGCCGGGGCGCAGGTGATCGACCTGATGGAGGCGTTGCGCGCGAGCCTGGGGCGCAAGGGTCCGAAGGCGGCGACGCCGCAAGCGCCGCAAGAGGCGGCCGCGGCACCGGCAAAGGAGCGCAAGGCACCCAAGCGTGCGGCGAAGGCGCAAGAGGCCGCAGTGACCCCGGCGCGCGCCCGGGCGAGGAAGTGAGCCGCTTGCCGGTCGAAGCGCCTCACACCCTGCGCAGCATCGAGCAGCTGCTCGGCATCCCGCGGCGCGTGATCGCGCGCTTGATCCAGGCCGGGTTCGTGCAGCCGTCACGCGGGCCGCGCAACGAGTACCGCTTCTCGTTCCAGGACGTGGTGCTGCTACGCACAGCGCACTCGCTGCAGAGCGCCAACATCCCGCCGCGGCGCATCCTGCGCTCGCTGCAGCGCCTGAAAGCCACTTTGCCAGCGCAGTTGCCGCTGACCGGCCTGCGCATCACGGCCATCGGCAACGAGATCGCGGTACATGAAGGGCACACGCGGTGGGAGCCGGAGTCGGGGCAGCTGCTGATGGACTTCGAGCTGGCGCCGTCGGGAACCGAGGTGGTGGTGCTCGCACGCGAACCGGACGCTCGCAGTCCGACAGACCTGCTGGCCGACGCGCAGGCACTGGCCGAGCATTCGCCCGAGCGCGCGGAGGCCGTGTTCCGTGCGGCGCTCAAGCTCGCGCCGGACCTGGCCGATGCCTACCTCGACCTTGGCGTGCTGCTGTGCGATCAGGGGCGCGGCGAGGAGGCGGTGCGCCTGTACGACGAGGCCGTGTCCCGGTGCCCGGGCGAGGCCTTGCTGTACTTCAACCGCGCGGTCGCGCTGGAGGATGCAGGGCGGCTGGCGGACGCGCTTTGCAGCTACGAGAGCTGCCTGGCCCTCGATCCGAACCTGGCCGACGCGCACTTCAACGCCGCCCGCATCCATGAGCAGCTTGGGCATGCCCAGAAGGCGCTGCAGCACTTCAACGCGTACCGGCGGCTGGAGCGGTAGAGCCACGCCTCTCTACGCCCTACCCACCGTCCGTCCTTGGCCAGCCGATGCGCGCAGCGCGTCGAAGACTAGATTTCACGACGAGGCGATGAAACGGCGCGATGACGAAGATGTAGGTGCGGCCCAGGAGGTTGTGGCAGTGGACGACGGTCGACACGGTCAGGCGGCCGCCGGTGGTGGGGGCTGCATCCGGACTGCAGAGGACCGACAGCCTGAAATCAAGGTGCTTGTCGTCTTCGCCCACGACGATTTCGGATGCGCTCTTGGCGTACACCTTGAAGAACGCGATGCGCTCGGTGTGGGCCGCATCGGTCTGGCGCCCGAGTTGCCTGGCGGTCTTCAGGCCAAAGCACGAGACGAGGGTGTCTCGCAGGCTGGTGAGCCACCTGATCCACGCGGGCTGGTGCGACATGACGAATCGCCACAGGACGGCCGGATCGCGGCATGTGCCGGCGGGGAGTCGCACCGAGAACGCGTCCGCCAGATTCGTGGATGCGTAGAGGGCGGCGACGGACGCGCCTGCGGGCAGAGGCACGGGCTCGATTCGTGTGAATTCGTCTGACATGCAATGGCTCCCTGCGATCAGCATACCGGGCCGGACCGAGCCCCCGCATCGCCCAGCCGCGCCCCACAGCGCCTGCAGCAGCGCGCGTCGGCCTCATGCCCCGCCAGCCCGCACTGGCCGCAGGCCAGCGGCTGCCAGCCCACGCGCCGTCGCTGCTCGCTGATTTCCACCGTCACGATGCCGGTGGGCACGGCCAGCACGCCCCAGCCGAGCAGCATCATGGCCGACGCCACCAGGCGGCCGAGGTCGGTCTTGGGCGTGATGTCGCCGAAGCCCACGGTGGTCATCGTGGTCACGGCCCAGTACATCGACAGCGGGATGCTGGTGAATCCGTTCTGCGGGCCTTCCACCACGTAGAGCACGGTGCCCATCACCAGCACCATCAGCAGCACGAAGCCGAGGAACACCAGGATCTTGCGGCGGCTGGCCACCAGGGCGGCGCCGAGGGCGCTGGATTCGGCCAGGTAGGCCGTGAGCTTGAAGATGCGAAACACGCGCAGCAGCCGCAGCACGCGCACCGCGATCAGCAACTGCGCGCCGGGTACCAGCACGGCCAGGTAGCTGGGCAGTACCGAGAGCAGGTCGATCACGCCGTAGAAGCTGATCGCATAGCGCAGCTGGCGCTTCACGCCCGCCAGCCGCGCCAGGTACTCGGCGGTGAACAGCGCGGTGAACACCCATTCGGCGCGGTCCAGCCAGGGCCGCCAGGCCCCGCGCACTTCGGACATGCTGTCCAGCACCACCACGAGCACGCTGAACACGATGGCCGCGATCACCGTGATGTCGAAGGCGCGGCCGGCCGGCGTGTCGGACTCGAACACGATCGCGTGCAGGCGGCGCCGCCAGCCAGCGTCGGGGCGGCCGAAGCGCTCGCTCTCGGTGCTGCCGTCGGCGGCGTGGCGCTCCAGTGGGGCGGGCACGGTGCTTGTTCCCTTGCCGTGATCGAGGCCGTCAGCCAAGCGCCCTTGCCAGCATCGGCAGGCTGGTGTCCATGCGGTAGTCGACCGAGGAGTGGTTGTCCGGGAACTCCTCGTACACGTGCGGCACGCCCATCGCGTTCAAGCGCTTGTGCATGCGCCGGGCGCCATACACGAGGTTGTATTGGTCGACGTCGCCGCAATCGATGTAGAGCGCCTTCAGTGCTTTCAGGCCGGGGCCGTGCTGCTCGACCAGCGTCAGCGGGTCCCACGCCATCCAGTTCGCCCAGCGCTCGGGGATGAGCTCGCAGGTGTCCAGCGTCACGGGCAGGCGCACGCCGTAGGGCGCGGACGGGTCGGGGTCGAAGCTGGCCGCTTGCGCCAGGATCATCAGGATGTGGACGTCGCTGTCCTTCGTCTTCTTCGCGCTCCAGAAGGCGTCCACCCAGCGGCCGACGTCGGGCTCCTTGGCCAGCGCTTGCAGCACCGGCACGAACTCATGCCGGTAGAGCAACTCGAAGCCCATGTCGCCCGAATGCACCGCGGCAGCACTCCAGAAATCGGGGTGCAGCAGCGCATGCACCATGGCGCCATAACCACCGCTCGACTTGCCGAAGATGCCGCGCCGGCCCGCGCCGCCGCAAGTGAACCGCGACTCGACGAGCGGCACTGCCTCCGTGAGCAGAAAGTCGTCCCAGCGGCCCATGGCCACCGAGTTCACGTACTGGTTGCCGCCCAGCCGCGTGAAGCAGTCGGGGAAGGCCACCACCGCCGGCGCCATCTCGCCCGCGGCGATCAGCCGGTCCAGGCGCTCGGGCAGGTTCTCGCCGAAGTTCTTCCAGTT
>CAMLIZ010000042.1 GCA_946480245.1 uncultured Pseudomonadota bacterium | reverse complement strand
TGGGCATCTACGTGCCCGGCGGCAAGGCGGCGTATCCGTCCAGCGTGCTGATGAACGCGGTGCCGGCACAGGTGGCCGGCGTCGGCGAGATCGTGATGGTGGTGCCCACGCCGCGCGGCGAGAGGAACGCGCTCGTGCTGGCCGCCGCCTACGTGGCTGGCGTGCATCGCGCGTTCACGATCGGCGGTGCGCAGGCGGTGGCGGCGCTCGCCTACGGCACGGCCACGGTGCCGCGCGTGGACAAGATCACCGGGCCGGGCAACGCCTACGTGGCAGCGGCCAAGCGGCGCGTGTTCGGGCAGGTGGGCATCGACATGATCGCCGGCCCGAGCGAAATCCTGGTGCTGGCCGATGGCAGCACGCCCCCTGACTGGGTGGCGATGGACCTGTTCAGCCAGGCCGAGCACGACGAGCTGGCGCAGAGCATCCTGCTGTGCCCGGACCCGGGCTACATCGCGCAAGTGCGCGAGGCGATCGAGCGCCTGCTGCCCGGCATGCCGCGCCGTGACGTGATCCGCGCCTCGCTCGAGGGCCGCGGCGCGCTGATCGAGACGCGCAGCATGGAAGAAGCATGCGAGATCAGCAATCGCATCGCGCCCGAGCACCTTGAGATCAGCGCCGCCGACCCGCAGCGCTGGGAGCCGTTGCTGCGGCACGCCGGGGCCATCTTCCTCGGCGCCTACACCAGCGAGTCGCTGGGCGACTACTGTGCCGGGCCGAACCATGTGCTGCCCACCTCGGGCACCGCGCGTTTCTCGTCGCCGCTGGGCGTGTATGACTTCCAGAAGCGCTCCAGCCTGATCGAGGTGAGCCAGGCCGGCGCGCAAGTGCTGGGCCCGATCGCCGCCGAGCTGGCGTATGGCGAAGGGCTGCAAGCGCATGCCCGCGCCGCGGAACTCCGCGTCAACCGCTTTACCGGCAAGCCATGATGAGCAGCCTTCAAGATCGCATGAACACCGTGCTGCGCCAGGACGTGCAGTCGATGCACGCCTACGCCATCCAGCCCAGTGCCGGCCTGGTGAAGCTGGACGCGATGGAAAACCCCTTCTCGCTGCCGCAGCCGCTGCGCCACGCACTGGGCGAGCGGCTGGCGCAAGTGGCGATGAACCGCTATCCGGCAGGCCGCGTGAACGACCTGCGCGACGCACTGACGCGCTACGCCGGCGTACCTCAGGGCTGCGCCTTGACCCTGGGCAACGGCTCGGACGAGCTGATCACGATGCTCAGCATGGCCTGCGACGTGCCCGGTGCCGTGTTCATGGCCCCCATACCCGGCTTCGTGATGTATGCCATGGCGGCGCAGCTGCAAGGCATCCGTTTCGTCGGCGTGCCGCTGACAGCGGACTTCGAGCTCGACGAGGCGGCGATGCTGGCGGCGATCGAGCAGCACCGGCCGTCGCTGATCTACCTGGCCTATCCGAACAACCCGACAGCCAACCTGTGGAACGACGCGGTGATCGACCGCATCATCGAGGCCGCCCCGGGCCTGGTGGTGATGGACGAGGCCTACCAGCCGTTCGCCTGTCGCGACTCGATGTCGCGCCTTCAGCGCTATCCGCATGTGCTGGTGATGCGCACGATGAGCAAGTTCGGCCTGGCCGGCGTGCGCATCGGCTACCTGATCGGCCGCGCCGCGCTGGTGCACGAGGTGGACAAGCTTCGCCCGCCCTACAACGTGAGCGTGCTGAACGCCGAGGCCGCGCTGTTCGCGCTCGAGCATGTCGACGAATACCTGCGCCAGGCGGCACTGATCCGAGAACAGCGTGAGCGGGTGCAAGCCGCGCTGCGCGACACGCTGCAAGTGCGCGCCTACCCCAGCGAAGCCAACATGATCCTGGTGCGCGTGCCGGACGCGGCGCGCACGTTCGAGGGGATGAAGCAGCGCGGCGTCCTGGTCAAGAATGTGTCCTCGCTGCACCCGCTGCTGGCCAGTTGCTTGCGCCTGACGGTGGGAACGCCCGAAGAGAACACCCTGATGATCGACGCCCTGAAAGCGAGCCTCTGATGCCCACCCCCCGCATCGCCGACGTCCAGCGCAATACCAAGGAAACGCAGATCCGCGTGCGGGTCAACCTCGATGGCACCGGCGAAGCCAAGCTCGCCACCGGCATCGGCTTCTTCGACCACATGCTGGACCAGATCGCACGCCATGGGCTGATCGACCTGGAGATCGAGGCGCAGGGTGACCTGCACATCGACGGTCACCACACGGTGGAGGACGTGGGCATCACTCTCGGTCAGGCCGTGGCGCGGGCCGTGGGCGACAAGGCGGGCGTTCGTCGCTACGGCCACGCCTACGTGCCCCTGGACGAAGCGCTGTCGCGCGTGGTGGTCGACTTTTCGGGCCGCCCGGGGCTGCACATGGACGTGCAATTCAAGGCTGGCGCGATCGGAGGCTTCGACACCCAGTTGGCGTTCGAATTCTTCCAGGGCTTCGTGAACCATGCGGGCGTCACGCTGCACATCGACAACCTGAAGGGCGAGAACGCGCACCACCAGTGCGAGACGATCTTCAAGGCCTTTGCGCGCGCGGTCCGGATGGCGCTGGAGTTCGATCCCCGCGCCGTTGGCGTCATTCCTTCCACCAAGGGAAGCCTGTAGCCATGGCACGCACGGTCGCGGTTGTCGACTACGGCATGGGCAACCTGCGCTCGGTGTCGCAGGCCGTCAGGCACGCGGCGCAGGGCGAAGGCGTGGAGGTGATCTGGACCTCGCGCCCCGAAGAAGTGCGCGCGGCCGAGCGCATCGTGCTGCCCGGCCAGGGCGCGATGCGCGACTGCATGCGCGAGCTGGCGGCCAGCGGCCTGAAGGAGGCGGTGCTGGAGGCGGCAGCCGCCAAACCGGTGATGGGCGTGTGCGTGGGCATGCAGATGCTGCTGGACCACAGCGAGGAGCAGGACACCCCGGGCCTCGGGCTGATCCCGGGCACGGTGCGTCGCTTCCGGCTGGAGGGCCAGCTCCAGGCTGACGGCAGCCGCTACAAGATTCCGCAAATCGGCTGGAACCCGGTGTGGCAGGTGCCGCATGACGGCGCCGTGCACCGGATCTGGCAGGGCGTGCCCGATGGCGCCTACTTCTACTTCGTGCACAGTTACTACGCGGTACCGTCCGAGCCGCGCCACAGCGCCGGCGAAAGCGAGTACGGTGTGCGCTTTACCAGCGCGGTGGCCCGGGATAATATTTTTGCCACTCAGTTCCACCCCGAGAAAAGCGCAGCCCACGGCCTGGCCCTGTACCGCAACTTCCTGCACTGGAAGCCCTGACGTCGTACGTCCGCCTTCTCGGATTCCTTCCTCCAGCCCACCACTGCTTCCACAGCCATGTTGCTGATTCCGGCGATCGACCTGAAAGACGGCCACTGCGTGCGCCTGCAACAAGGCGACATGAACGCCTCCACCACCTTCGGCGAGGACCCGGCCGCGATGGCGCGGCGCTGGCTCGACGCCGGCGCCCGTCGGCTGCACCTGGTGGACCTGAACGGCGCCTTCGCCGGCAAACCGGTGAACGAGGCGGCCGTCAAGGCCATCCTGAAGGAGGTCGGCGACGAGATCCCGGTGCAACTGGGCGGCGGCATCCGCGACCTGGACACCATCGAGCGCTACCTCGACGATGGCCTGAGCTACATCATCATCGGCACCGCCGCGGTCAAGAGCCCCGGTTTCCTCAAGGACGCCTGCAGCGCGTTCGGCGGACACATCATCGTGGGCCTGGACGCCAAGGACGGCAAGGTAGCCACCGACGGCTGGAGCAAGCTCACCGGCCACGAGGTGGTGGATCTGGCCAAGAAGTTCGAGGACTACGGCGTCGAAGGCGTGATCTACACCGACATCGGCCGCGACGGCATGCTCACCGGCATCAACATCGACGCCACGGTGAAGCTGGCGCAGGCGCTCACGATCCCGGTGTTCGCCTCCGGCGGCCTGTCCAGCATCGGCGACATCGAGCGGCTGTGCGCCGTGGAAACCGAAGGCATCGAGGGCGTGATCTGCGGCCGCTCGATCTACAGCGGCGCCCTCGACTTCGTCGCGGCCCAGAAGCGTGCCGACGAACTGGCCGACGAGACCACCCAGTGACGCTGGCCAAACGCATCATCCCCTGCCTGGACGTCACCGGCGGGCGTGTCGTCAAGGGCGTCAACTTCGTCGAGCTGCGCGACGCGGGCGATCCGGTGGAGATCGCTGCGCGCTACAACGAGCAGGGCGCCGACGAACTCACCTTCCTCGACATCACCGCCACCAGCGACGAGCGTGACCTGATCCTGCCGATCATCGAGGCGGTGGCGTCAGAGGTGTTCATTCCGCTCACGGTGGGTGGTGGCGTGCGGAGTGTGGAGGACGTGCGCCGCCTGCTCAACGCGGGCGCCGACAAGGTGAGCTTCAACTCGGCAGCGGTGGCCAACCCGCAGCTGATCCGCGATGCGTCGGACAAGTACGGTGCGCAGTGCATCGTGGTGGCCATCGACGCCAAGCGCGACGAGCAAGGCGTGGGCTGGCAGGTGTACACGCACGGCGGCCGCAAGAACACCGGTCTGGACGCGGTGCAGTGGGCGCGCCACATGGCCGAGCAGGGCGCGGGCGAGATCCTGCTGACCAGCATGGATCGCGACGGCACGCGCGCCGGCTTCGACCTTGCGCTCACGCGTGCGGTGTCCGACGCGGTGCCGGTGCCGGTGATCGCCTCCGGCGGCGTCGGTACGCTGGAGCACCTGGTCGATGGCATCCAGATTGGTGGTGCTGACGCGGTGCTGGCCGCCAGCATCTTCCACTACGGTCAGCACACCGTGGGCGAAGCCAAGGCGCTGATGGCGGCGCGCGGCATCGCGGTGCGCCTGTAGCGTTGGCCGCCCCGCACGAAGTCCGCATCGTCGGCGGGCGCTTCAAGCGCAGCAAATTGCCGGTGCTCGATCGGCCCGGGCTGCGGCCCACTCCCGACCGTGTGCGAGAGACCTTGTTCAACTGGCTGGGGCAGGACCTTGCCGGCTGGCGTTGCCTGGACGCGTTCGCGGGCAGCGGCGCGCTCGGCTTCGAGGCGGCTTCGCGCGGTGCCGCCGAGGTGCTGCTGCTGGAGCGCGACGCCGCGCTGGTGCGCCAGCTGCAGGGGGTCCGACAGCGGCTGCACGCCGACACGGTGCGCGCGGAAGCGGCCGATGCGCTGGCATGGATGCGCCGTGCGCCGGCCGCGAGCTTCGATCTCGTGTTTCTCGATCCGCCTTTCGACGCCGACCTGTTCGCGCCTGCGCTCCAGGCCGCCCGACGGCTGCTCACGCCCGGCGGGATGGTCTATCTGGAGGCGCCCGCCGAATGGAACGAGAACATGCTCGCGCCGCTCGGCTATGCGGTGCACAAGCACGCGCGGGCCGGTGCGGTGCACTTCCACCTGCTGCACGCCGATAATCCCGCCACGCCTGCCGAGGAGAGTGCGCCTTGACCTCAGTGACCCGCCTGACAGCCGTCTATCCCGGCACCTTCGACCCGTTCACGCTCGGGCATGTCGACCTGATGCGCCGCGCCAGCCGGCTGTTCGAGCGCCTCATCGTCGCAGTGGCCGTCGGTCACCACAAGCGCACGATGTTCAGCATCGACGAGCGGCTGGAGATGGCGCGTGAGCTGGCGGCCAAGCACGGCAACGTCGAAGTGATGGCTTTTCGCGGGCTGCTGCGCGACTTCGTGGTCGACAACGGCGGCAAGGTGGTGGTGCGCGGGCTGCGCGCGGTGAGCGACTTCGAATACGAGTTCCAGATGGCCGGGATGAACCGCCAGCTGATGCCCGAGGTCGAGACGCTGTTCCTCACCCCCAGCGACCAGTACCAGTTCGTCTCCGGCACCTTCGTGCGCGAGATTGCCATGCTGGGCGGTGATGTCTCCAAGTTCGTGGCACCCTCGGTGCTTCAGCGCTTGCAGCAACGTGTGGCGCGCAAGGAACCAGAGTGAAGGCACTGCCATGGCGTTGATGATCACCGACGAGTGCATCAACTGTGATGTTTGCGAGCCCGAGTGTCCGAACCAGGCGATCTCGATGGGCCCGGAGTACTACGTCATCGACCCCGATCGCTGCACCGAGTGCGTCGGCCATTTCGACGAGCCGCAATGCGTGCAGGTGTGCCCGGTGAGCTGCATTCCCGTGAACCCCGCGCGACAGGAGAGCCGCGAGACCTTGATGGCCAGGTACCTGCGGCTGCAGGCCGATGCCGCCAGCGGGAGTGAGCCGCCGAACTCAGCGGCTTGACGGTTGTTTCGCGGCGGTCGGCGCGGCGTAACGCGCGCTGTCCTCCTCCGGCGCCGGCGTGTGGCGGTGTCCGTGCCGGCGCGGCTTCTTCCTGGCAGGATGCGCCGCGGAGGCTCCGGCCACAGGTGCCGCTGCAACCGGCCCAATGCGCGCTGCACTGCCACGGGCCGCTGCCGTGGCCTCGCGCTCGTGCCGCTCATCGGTCATCTGCGCGGCCAGCGCGGCGTCTCGCTGCGCCGCCTCTGCCGCTTCGCGCTGCTGCGCTGGCGTGCGGCTGTCGTCCACCTGAAGTGCGGTGCCTTCAGCGCAGGGCTGATCGCTGAACTGCCGCCCGTCCGGCCCGCAGCGGTACACAGTGTCGGCCTTGGCGCCGCACACGCACAACAGTGCGCCAAGCGCGACGGTCAGCGCCCTCATTGCTCGGGGCCCTCCCGGGCCGGCACCGGCTTGGGCCGCGGCGGCTTGGCGTGGATCTTCATCATCGCGCGCTCCATGTCCCCGGCCAGCAGCAGATCCAGCGATTCCATCGATTTCTCGATCGCCTTGGCGATCAGTTCATGCTCGGACTGCGGCGCCATGCGCAGCACGTAGTTGGCGACCTCGGCCTTCACGCCCGGATGCCCGATGCCCAGTCGCAGCCGCCAGTAGTCCGGCGAGCCGAGCTGTGCGTGGATGTCTTTCAAGCCGTTGTGCCCGGCCGCGCTGCCACCCTGCTTCAGCTTCATCTGCCCGGGCAGCAGGTCGAGCTCGTCATGCACGACGAGGATCTCTTCCGGGGCGATCTTGAAGAAGCGCGCCAGGGCGGCCACCGACTTGCCGGACAAGTTCATGTAGGTCTGCGGTTCGAGCAGCCACACCGTGCCACTGGGACGGTTGGCGCGCGCCACGAGTCCGTGGTAGCTGCGATCGGGCAGCAACGCCACGCCGAGCCGGCGTGCGGCCTCGTCCACCCACCAGAAGCCCGCGTTGTGCCTCGTGGCCTCGTATTCCGGCCCGGGATTGCCCAAGCCCACCAGCATTCGGATCATGGGCGGCGATTATCACGGCAGCCCACAAACAAAAAGCGCGCCGGGCGGCGCGCTTTCGAGGGGTGGACGCGGCTTACTTCTTGGCCTTGCCGCCCTTGGCGGGAGCGGGTGCGGGTGCAGCCGGGGCTGCAGCGGCCGGCGCCTCTTCCTCCACCACGGGCGCGGTGGCCACGGCGACCACCGGGTTCGGCTTGCCGTGCGTCATCACCTTGATGCCCTTGGGCAGCTTGAGATCGTTGACATGCAGCGACTGGCCCTTGACCAACTCGCCCAGGTCCACCGTGAGGAATTCGGGCAGCTGCGATGCCAGGCAGCTGATCTCCACCTCGGTCATCACGTGGTTCACCAGGCACTTGTCGGTCTTGACAGCCGGCGAGCTTTCCTCGTTGGTGAAGTGCAGCGGCACCTTCTTGCTGATGCGCGTGGTCTCGTCGACGCGCTGGAAGTCGATGTGCATCACGATGGGCTTCCAGGCGTGCATCTGGAAATCGCGCAGCAGTACCTTCTCTTCCTTGCCGCCCAGCTCCATGTCGAGCAGCGACGAGTGGAAGGCTTCCTTCTTCAGCGCATGGAACAGCGCGTTGTGATCGAGCTCGATCATCTTGGCCTCACCGGCCCCGTACACGATGCCGGGCACCTTGCCGGCATGGCGCAGGCGGCGGCTCGCTCCGGTCCCCTGCAACGTGCGTTCGTAGGCTACGAACTTCATGGTTTCACTCCAAAGGTGAGGTGCCCGCGACCAGGCACCTTGTTGAAAGGGCAGCAGCTGCCGCCCAAAAAAGGAAAGGGACGCCGCAAGGCGCCCGCTCTCCCATCAAAAATTGCTGTTCTGCTCCGCGAAGAGGGAGGTCACCGATTCACCATCGGAGATGCGGCGGATCGTCTCGGCAAACAGGAAGGCGACCGACAACTGTCGGATCTTGCCGGAGGCGCCTGCTGCTTCCGTGAGGGGGATCGTGTTGGTGATCACCACCTCGTCGAGCGCCGAGTTCTGGATGCGGTCGATGGCCGGGCCCGAGAACACGGCGTGCGTGCAATACGCATAGACGCTCTTGGCGCCGCGCTCCTTCAGCACCTCGGCCGCCTTCACCAGGGTGCCGGCGGTGTCGATCATGTCGTCCATGATCACGCAGTTGCGGCCCTCGATCTCGCCTATCACGTGCATCACTTCGGACACGTTGGCACGCGGACGCCGCTTGTCGATGATTGCCAGGTCGCAACCCAGCTGCTTGGCCAGCGCGCGCGCACGCACCACGCCACCCACGTCGGGGCTCACCACCACCAGGTCGTTGTAGGCCTTGGCCTTCACGTCGGACAGCAGTACCGGCGAGGCGTAGATGTTGTCGACCGGAATGTCGAAGAAGCCCTGGATCTGGTCGGCGTGCAGGTCCATCGTGAGCAGCCGCTCGACGCCCACGGTCTCGAGCATGTTGGCCACCACCTTTGCGCTGATGGGTACGCGGGTGGAGCGCGGCCGCCGGTCCTGGCGCGCATAGCCGAAGTAGGGGATCACGGCCGTGATGCGGCGCGCGGAGGCGCGCTTCAACGCATCGACCATGATGCACAGTTCCATCAGGTTCTCGTTGGTCGGCGCGCAGGTGCTCTGCACCACGAACACGTCGCGTGCGCGCACGTTTTGGTCGATGCGCACGTCGACCTCGCCGTCGGAGAAGCGACCCACATGGGCCTTGCCGAGCTCCACGCCCAGGTGGGTGGCGATCTCGCGGGAGAGTGCGGGATTGGCATTCCCGGTGAACAGAACGGTGTTGAACAGCACGATGTTCTCTTTCGCCCGTCCGTGGGCCGGGAAACCTCAGGAGACTTGGCAGGGGAGGAAGGACTCGAACCCTCGCATGTCGGAATCAAAATCCGATGCCTTGACCAACTTGGCGACTCCCCTACACAGGTTCCGGCCTTGCAGCCGGCACCTCGAAACCTTTTCAGCCGGCCCACTCCAGCAAGGGATGGCGGGCCAGACTGCGGCACATTCGACCAACCCAGCCCGGTGGAAACGTCTCCACCGGCCATGTCGCCTCGGGTTGATCTCCCGCGCCGGCTCTTGCGAACACTGCACTGCCTGAGCCTGTCATGCGGCTGTTGCCGAAGCGCTCTTCGAGCCACTTGGCCACTGCCGCCACGTCAGGCGCCCGCTGCTCGGCTGGAGGCTGCAAGTCGTTGCGGCCAAAGCCTGAGCCGACGAAGCGCGCAGGGTCTGCAAGAAAGCCCGCAAGTATAGCAGCCTCCGTGTCACGGACCAACAGCGGGCTTTCGAAGATCGCCTTCGTCGGGATATCGACCGGTGGCTTGACCACCGCAAACCATTGCGGTGCCAGCTCGAATGGGGTCAGCTGCTCGCCGATGCCTTCGACGAACGCATTGCGCCCGCCGATGAAGAACGGCACGTCGGCGCCCAGCGTGAGGCCGAGTGCGAGCAAGCGTTCCCGCGGCCAGCGCAGATTCCACAGCAGGTTCAGCGCCAACAGCGTGCTCGCGGCGTCCGAGCTGCCGCCGCCCATGCCGGCACCCGACGGCAACTGCTTCAGCACCGAGATGTCCACGCCCCCGGCGTAGCCGCTCGCCTGTTGCAGCGCACGGGCGGCACGCAGGCAGAGATCGTCGGGCGGCAGAGCCGGGCCGAGGTCATGGCGCTGCAGTCGGCTGTCGCTTCGGCGTTCGAAATGCAGCGTATCGCACCAGTCGATCAGCACGAACGGTGACTGCAGCAGGTGATAGCCGTCGGGGCGGCGGCCCACCACGTGAAGGAACAGGTTCAGCTTGGCCGGTGCCGGCACGTCCCACACCGCGTTCATGCCGCCGTCTCTATGGTTGTTGCGCCAGCTTGGCGCGCAGCGTCACGGCAGGAGGCGCTGCGCGATGCGCCACCACCCAGCCCTCGGCAAGGCGATCGAGGGCGACGGTCCAGCCCAGCTGCTCGAAGCCGACCGCCGGCGCCGCAAGGGGGCGGTTGGGTGCGCCGGGCCAGGGCCGGCCATGCAACCAGTCGGCGAGGGCGCCCAGCGGCAACGGCTCACCGAGAACCTCGTCGGCCAGCGTGCCCAGATCGGCGAAGCGCCGTTCGCCGTCGGTGCTCTTGAGCAGCACCTCGCCGGGCCGCCATCGGGCCTGCGCCATCACGGTGCCCAGCGGCGAGGTGAGCTGCAGCTCGCCTTGCTCGGCGTTGCCGCGCAGGTCGAAGGCCGCGCTCACGCGCCGTGCGGGCTGTTCCGCGGTGGGGTCCACCGCCACGGAGAGGCGTCCGCTGACCGTGTCGTAGGCCAACGGCGTCGGTGTCAGTGTGCTGCAGCCGGCCAGCAGACCCAGCAGCAGCGCTGACAGCGCCGCACGCCACATTACAAGTCCACCTTCAGCCGTGCCAGGGTTTCGTTGAGTACATCGTTGTGGGCGTCGCGGCGATGGGCGTCGCGCAGCACCTTGCGCGCCTCGTCGCGCTGGCCATCGACCCACAGCACCTCGCCCAAGTGCGCAGCGATCTCGATGTCCGGTCGCGCACCATAGGCCTTGCGCAGCAGCTGCAGCGCCTGATCCCGATGGCCCATGCGGTATTCCACCCACCCCAGGCTGTCGGTGATGAACGGCTCGCCCGGTGAAAGCTGCAGCGCCTTTTCGATCAGCGTCTTGGCCTCGGGCAGGCGCAGATTGCGATCGGCCAGCGAGTAGCCGAGCGCGTTGTATGCCTGCTGGTTGTCCGGCTTCAGCTCGATCACGCGGCGCAACAGCCGCTCCATCGCGTCGACCTGGTTCAGTCGTTCCTCGACCATCGCCTGTTCGTACAGCAGGTCGGCGTCATCCGGGAAGCGCTGGTTGGCGTGCTCGAGCACGTCGCGTGCTTCGCGCCAGTGCTTCACGTCGCGCAGCACCTGCGATTCGGCGAGCAGCTTGGCGCGCGCGTCCTCGGGGCTGCGTTCGGGCACTTTCTGCACCAGCGCGCGCGCTTCCTTCACACGCCCTTGGCGGGCCAGCAGCGCTGCGCGGCGTGTCTGCACCTCGAGCGCCCGCTGCGGGTTGTCGATCTTCGCCAGCCAGGCTTCGGCGGCCGCATAGTCGCCGCGCATCTCGGCGGCTTGGGACAGCAACAGCCACGCCTGCGTGAGCCCGCGGTCCGATGCGGTGATGGTGGCCGTGGGTGGTGCGTCGTCGTCCTCGTCATCGGGTGCCGACGCTGCCTGCGCAGGTTGGGCCGGTGCTTGTGCAAGCGCCACGTAGCGCTGCAGTGCCGTCTCGGCTTCCTGGGGATGGCGCAGTTCGAGCTGCAGCGCACCGAGCGTGAGCCACGCCGCGGTCACCTCCGGACGCTCGCGGGTGAGCTGTTCGAGCTGGGTCACGGCATCCGGGTAGCGCTGACCTGCGGTGAGCACCCGCGCATAGGCCAGGCGGACGACGGGTTCCGCCTTGGGCTGCGACAGATAGGCGGTGACCGCGCTCTCGGCCGAAGGCACGCTGGCCATCATGTCCAGCGCCAGCAGGGCCGGGCCCGGGGCGGTGGGATCGTCCTTGCGCGCCAACTCCAGCAAGGCGGTGGCACGTGCAGTGTCCTTCGCGGCCAGCCAGAGGCGGCCCAGGGCCACACGGGTGGCGGTGCGCGTGGGTTCCGCGTCGGCGTAGGGTTGCAGCAGCTTTTCGGCTTGCGCAGCCGACTGCTTGGGGTCGGGCGCGCGCTCCAGCATGCGCGGCAGCGAGGCGATCATGCCGCTGCGTTCGGGCGCTGGCGTGGCCTGAAGCAGCGCACCCAGGGGCTCCATGGCGTCGGACGGCCGGTTCAACGCCATCAGCAGTTGCACGTGGAAGCGCATCGCCTCGGTCGATGCAGGCAGCGTCGTGCGCCATGCCTTCACTGCTGCGAGCGCCTGCTCACCGGCGCGCGCCTGCAGGGCGATCTCGACGGCGCGGCGGAACACGCCTTCGTCGTGCGTGCGCCGTGCTGCGTCCAGCATCACCTGGTAGGCGGTGCCAGGTTCGCCGTTGCGCAACTCCATCTCACCCAGCAGCAGCTGATAGAACAGCGGCGCATCGAGGCTGGAGTTGACCACCGGATCCTTGGCGCCATCCGCCTTCGTGGGCACCGCCGGCACCGCGGAACTGCCGAGCAATCCGATGAGTGCGCCGAACACCGCCCCCGTCTTGACGAAGCGGCGGTGAGTGCGCGAGAGAAGAGCTGGCATCGGAACTCCTGGTGGGACGGCGATGATAATCATCCGATGCCCGAGCTGCCCGAAGTCGAAGTCACTCGCCGCAGTTTCGCCGAGCGTATCGCCGGAGCACGGATCACTGGGGTGCGCGTGGGTGCGCCGCTGCGGTGGCCTCTAGGCTGCGACCCGGAATCGCTCGTCGGGTTCACCGTCGGTGAGGTGCAACGTCGTGGCAAATATCTCTGGTTGCCGCTGCACGGGGCCGACGGCCGTACCAGTGGCCTGCTGCTGCACCTTGGGATGTCGGGCTCGCTCGCTTTCGGCGCGAACGCCGGGCCTGCAGGCCGCCATGACCATTTCGACCTGCTCACCACGGCCGGTACCTTGCGCCTGACGGATCCGCGGCGCTTTGGCGCGGTGGTGTGGTCACCCTCAATGGACGACGGCATGGCCGCCCGGCTGCTGGCCGGTCTGGGGCGCGAACCCTTCGACGACAGCTTCACCGCCCCCGCATTCCACGCCGCGCTGAAGCGGCGGCGCACCAGCATCAAGAGCGCCTTGCTGGCCGGTGACATCGTCGTCGGCGCCGGGAACATCTATGCCTGCGAGGCGCTGTTTCGCGCGGGCATCGACCCGCGTGCGCGGTGCGATCGCATCAGCCGCCCGCGCGCCGCCCGCCTGCTCGAGGAGGTGCGCGCCACGCTCGCGGAGGCCCTGGCGCTCGGCGGCTCCACGCTGCGCGATTTCCGCGATGCGCATGGCATGAGCGGCGAGTTCCAGGCGCAGGCGCGCGTGTATGGCCGCGAAGGCCAGGGGTGCGGCCATTGCAGCGGTACGATCCGCCGCGTCGTGCAGGGGCAGCGCTCCAGTTTCTTCTGCCCCGGCTGCCAGCGGCGATGAATGGCCGGCGGCGGCCGACCAACGGTGGCGGGACAACGCCGCAAGGTGACGTAATGCCGGCATCGGTGCCACCGCTGTCAACAGTTGTATCCGCCGGCGGTCGGCCGATACCCTTGCGCTACCATGGTCCGCAACACCTCGCCCGTCGCCATGCAGCCCTCATTCGCCAGCAGTCTCGACGCCCTGGCCGGCTGGCGCGCCGCGCTGGATCGCGAGGTTGCGCAGTTCTCGCGCTATCTGGCCGAGCACCACCTGCTCGACCCGGGTGACGAGGAGGCGCTGCAGGCCGTGCGCCAGCGCCTGAGCGCCGACAAGCTGATCGTTGCATTCGTCGCCGAGTTCTCGCGCGGCAAGTCCGAGCTGATCAACGCCATCTTCTTCGCCGATACCGGGCGCCGCGTGCTGCCCGCTACGCCGGGCCGCACCACGATGTGCACCGTCGAGCTGGCCTGGGACGCCGACGAGCCGCCCGAGCTGGCGCTGTTGCCGATCGCCACCCGCCTCGAAGGCCTGGCGCTGGCCGAGCTGGCCAATCGCCCCGACGCCTGGCAGCGCGTGCCACTGGACCCGTCGTCGCCGGAGCAACTGGCGCAGGCCCTGACGCAGGTGATGCGTGCCGACTTCGTGCCGCAGGAGCAGGCCAAGGCGCTGGGTTTCTGGAACGACGAGCAACCCGACGACAACCCGCCGGTGGACGGTGAGGGCCGCGTCGAGGTGCCGGCATGGCGGCATGCGCGCATCAACTACCCGCATCCGCTGCTCAAGCGCGGCCTGGTGATCCTCGACACGCCGGGGCTCAATGCGATCGGCGCCGAACCTGAGCTCACGCTCAGCCTGCTGCCCACCGCGCACGCCACCGTGTTCATCCTCGGTGCCGATACCGGTGTCACCAAGTCCGACCTGGCCATCTGGCGCGACCATCTGAACAGCCAGGCGCTGGCGCGCTACGTGGTGCTGAACAAGATCGACACCCTGCGCGATCCGTTGCTGCCCGAGGCCGAGGTGGCCGCGCAGATCGAGCGCCAGCGTCAGGCCACCGCCGCCACGCTGGAGATTGCAGCGGAGCGCGTGTTCCCGCTGTCGGCGCGCGACGCACTGGCCGCGCGCATCGAGCGCAATGATGCGGCGCTGCAGGCCAGCCGCCTGCCGGCGCTCGAGGCCTCGCTGGGCCACCAGCTGCTGCCACAACGCCGGCAGATGCTGCACGACCTTGTGCTCGACGTGGTGGGTGCGCTGGAGTCGCAGTCCACCCGCCGGCTCGGTGACCGCCGGCGTCAGGCGGCCGAGCAGATGCTGGAGCTGCGCGGGTTGCGCGGCAAGAGCAGTTCCAAGCTCAAGCTGATGCTGCAGCGCGTGGAGCAGGAGGCGCTGGAGTTCGAGCGCTGCACGGCGCGGCTGGCGGCGATGCGCGCGGTGCACGCGCGCATGCTGCGCGAGGCCTTGCTGGTGCTGTCCACCGACCGCCTGCGCGACGAAGTGGGCGCGATGCAGCAGCAGATCAGCGAGTCGTTCTTCAAGCTCGGCGCGAAGAAGGCGTTCCTCGCGCTGTGCGAGCGCCTGCGCGCGATGCTCGACGAGGCGCGCAAGCGCAGCGACGAGGTGCACGAGATGCTGGGCGCGAGCTTCAAGCAGCTGAACAGCGAGTTCGGCTTTGCGCTGGCGCTGTCCAAGGCGCCGGGGCTGGAGCGGTACGCGCGCGACCTGGACCTGATCGCACGCAACTACAGCCAGTACCTCGGTCTGTCGCAGGCGCTGAAGCTGTCGGAGCCGCGCTTCCTGGAGCAGTTCCGCCGCATGCTGCTGTCCAAGCTGCGCGTGGCCTTCGAGAACGCGACCGGCGAGATCGAGATGTGGAACAAGTCGGCCTCGGCGCAGATCGACGCGCAGCTGCGCGAGCGGCGCCGCGGCTTCAAGCGCCGCCGCGAGGCGCTCGAGCGCATCCAGGGCGCGTCCACCGAACTCGAAACCCGCATCGGCGAGTTGGAGGCGCAGGACGAGCGCGACCAGCTGATGACGTCGCGCATCCAGGCGTTGGCCGTGGCCGTGCGCACGCACGCCGCCGCCGTGCCGGCTGAGCCGGACCCCGACGATGCGCCGGCGCGTGAAGCGCCCACGCTGACGCTCGTCGCCTCGCGCCGCGCCTGATGGCTGCTCAGCACAGCGAGATCGCGCTGCGCGTGATCGCCTGGCAGCGTTCGCACGGGCGCCATGAGCTGCCCTGGCAGCGCACACGGGATCCGTATCGCGTGTGGCTGTCGGAAATCATGCTGCAGCAGACGCAGGTGGCCACCGTGCTGACCTACTACACGCGCTTCCTGCAGCGCTTCCCGGATGTGCGTGCGCTGGCCGCTGCGCCGCTCGACGACGTGCTGGCCGCCTGGAGCGGGCTCGGCTACTACAGCCGCGCGCGCAACCTGCACCGCTGTGCCCAGAGCCTGGTGGCGGTGCATGGCGGCGACTTCCCGCACACCAGCGCCGCGCTGGTCCAGCTGCCCGGCATCGGCCGATCCACCGCGGCCGCGATCGCGGCGTTCTGCTTCGGTGAACGGGCTGCCATCCTCGACGGCAACGTCAAGCGCGTGCTGACGCGCGTGCTCGGCTTCGATGCCGATCTGGCCGTGGCCGCCCACGAGCGCCAGCTGTGGCAGCACGCCGAAGCGCTGCTGCCCGACGACGGCATCGAGGCCTACACCCAAGGCCTGATGGATCTCGGTGCCGGCGTGTGCCTGGCGCGTCGCCCACAATGCCTGTTGTGTCCGCTGCAGGAGGTGTGCGTTGCGCGACGCGAGGACGCGCCCGAGCGCTACCCGGTGAAGACGCGCAAGCTCAAACGCGGGCGGCGCAGCAATGCCTTGCTCTGGCTCGAGGCCGACGACCGGATGTGGCTCGCGCAGCGCCCGGCGACCGGGGTGTGGGCGGGCCTGTGGAGCTTGCCCGAATACGCCACCGCCGACGAGGTGCAGCAGCTCACGCAAGGCTGGCCGGGCCATGCGCAGCGCTTGCCTGTCTTCGAGCACGTGCTCACGCATTTCGATTGGGAGCTGCAGCCCGTGCGCCATGCCCTGCCACACGGCCTGCCGGCGCAGGTACTGCAGGGGCTGGAGGCGGCGCTGCCGCCCGGGCGCTGGGTGGTGCGCGAAGAGGCGCTTGCGCTGGGCCTACCCGCGCCGATCCGCAAGCTGATCAGCTGACCACGCCCTTGCCGCGCAGGAACTCGTCCACCAGCTGAAGCCGCACCTGCGGGTCGTCCAGCTCCATCAGCTTCTGCTTGGCCGCCAGCGATACCGGCAGCAGTTCACACCAACGGTTGGCCACCCAGCCCGCGTCTTCGAAGCGATAGGGTTCGAGGAAGGGCGTGGAGCCCTGCTGCTTCAGCGTGCCGATCGCGTTGGCGAGCGCGCGCACCGTGGGAATCAGGTTCTCGGCGGGCGGCACCGTCACGTCGTCGGCAAGGGTCTCGATGGAAGCGTGCCACAGCCCGTTGGCTTCCTGCACCGGATCGTGCAACCGAAAGCGCTGCCGACCGGTGCACTTGACGCGCAGGATGCCCGGCTGCTCGCTGTCCACCTCACCCAGCTCGGCCATCACGCCCACGGTTTCGAAGCGGGGCGCCTCGGCGCCCGGCTGCAGCGTGTCGGTGCCCTGGCGCAGGCACACCACGCCGAAAGGTTGCTGCGTGCGCAGGCAGTCGCTCACCAGATCGAGGTAGCGTGCCTCGAACACCTTCAGGCTCAGCAGGCCGCCCGGGAACAGCACGCTTTGCAGGGGGAACAACGCAAGTGAATCGTTCAATCTCGGGCGTCCAGTTCGCGATGGCGCACCAGCGTCACCGCGCGGCTGCGGAAGCGTTCGGCCAGCAACTCGACGATGTACACCGAGCGGTGCTGGCCACCGGTGCAACCCACCGCCACCGTGAGGTAGCTGCGCTGGTCTTCCTCGAAGGCCGGCAGCCAGCGGTGCAGAAAGGCCTCGGTCATGTCCAGCATCTCGGCTGCTTCGGGCTGCGCGCGCAGGTAGTCGGCCACCGGGGCGTCGCGGCCGGTGTGCGGCCGCAGTTCGCGGATGTAGTAGGGGTTGGGCAGCACGCGCACGTCGAACACGAAGTCGGCATCGCGCGGCACGCCGTGCTTGAAGGCAAAGGATTCGAACACCAGCGTGAGCGCGGTGCCCTTGGCCTGCACGAGGTCGCGGATCCATGCGCCCAGCTGGGCCGGACGCAGCTGGCTGGTGTCGATCACGGTGGACAGCTCGCGCAGCTCCTCGAGCAGCTTGCGTTCGAGCTCGATCACCTCCACCAGCGCGCGCTGGCCATCGATGTCCTCGGCGCGGCGCGTGGGTTGCGGCCGCGACAGGTTGGACAGCGGATGTGGCCGGCGCGACTCGCTGAAGCGGCGCAGCAGCGCGTCGGTGCTGGCGTCGAGGAACAGCGGCCGGATCACCACGCCCTCGCGGCGCAGCTCGTTGATCAGCGACACCAGCTGCGGCAGCGAACCGGCGCTGCGCACGTCCATCGCAATCGCGACGCGACGCTCCTCGCGTTGTTGCTCCAGCCGCAGGAACTCGCGCAGCAGCTCGGGCGGCAGGTTGTCCATGCAGAAGAAGCCGGCGTCCTCGAGCGCATGCAGCGCCACCGACTTGCCGGAGCCGGAGATGCCGGTGATCAGCACGACCTCGCGGCCCGCCTGAGCGGGTGCGGGTGCCGGCGCGGGAGTGTGGCTGGTCATACGCGGGAACGCTTCTTGGATGGCGTGGCGGCGGCGCCGGCGGCAGCCGTGGCCAGCAACTCCTGGGCATGCGCCAGGCTGGTGCTCGACAAGCGCTCGCCGCCCAGCATGCGCGCCACCTCGGCCACGCGCGCCTCACCGGCCACCGGCTGCACGTCGCTGGTGGTCACGCCGCCTGCCGCTGCCTTGGAAACCACGAAGTGGTGGTCGGCGCAGGCGGCCACCTGGGCCAGGTGCGTGACCGCCATCACCTGACGTTCGCGCCCCAGCTGCTTCATCATGCGGCCCACCGTGTCGGCCACCGCGCCGCCGACGCCGGCGTCGATCTCGTCGAAGATCAGCGTGGCGGCGCCGTTGGCATCCCTCGCCGTGGTGACGGCGATCGCCAGGGCCAGGCGCGACAGCTCACCGCCGGAGGCCACCTTGGCCAGCGGCCGCGGCGTGCTGCCTGCATGGCCCGCCACCAGGAACTCGGCAGACTCCAGGCCGAACGACTGCGGCTCGGCCTGCGGCACGAGCGCCACCTCGAAGCGCCCGCCGCTCATGCCCAGCTGCTGCATCGCTTCGGTGACGGTGGCTGCCAAGCGCGGCGCCGCCGCGCGGCGCGCCTGGCCAACGCGCCGCGCCTCGGCGCGATAGTGCTGTTCGGCCTCGGCCAGCGCAGCCTCCAGCGCCTGCACATCGGCAGCGGCATCCAGCGAGGCGAGCTGCTGCTTCCATTCCACCAGCAGCGCATGCAACTGTGCCGGCGGGCGGCGATAGCGCCGTGCCAGGCTCATCCAGGCGGACATGCGTTGGTCCACGTCGGCCAGGCGTTCGGGGTCGGGTTCGCTGTGCCCGAGGTAGGCGTTGAGCGTGTGCGCCGCATCCTGCAGCTGCGCCTGTGCGCCCTGCAGCACCTCGATCGCACCGGCCAGGCGCTCGTCGAAGCGCGCCACGTCGGCCAGCGCGTCGAGCGCATGCGCCAACAGCGCATCGGCGCTGGTGTCGCCTTCGCTCACGGCGTCGAGTGCGGCGCGCGCGGCATCCAGCAGCGCCTGGCCGTTCGACAGGCGTTGGTGCTCGGCGTTGAGCTCGTCCCATTCGTGCTCGCCCGGCGCGAGCTTGTCGGCCTCGCCGATCTGCCATGCCAGCCGCTCGCGCTCGCGCTCCAGCTCGTCGTGGCGTTCGCGTGCGCGCTGCAGCGCCTCGCTGGCGGCCTTCCAGCGTTGCCACAGCGCGGCAAGCGGGCTGGTCTCCACGCCCGCCTGCGTGTCCAGCAGGTCGCGCACCGAGGCGGGCCGCGTGAGGCCTTGCCAGGCGTGCTGGCCGTGGATGTCCACCAGGTGCTCGGCGGCTTCGCGCAGCTGCGCCACCGTGGCCGGGCTGCCGTTGATCCATGCGCGGCTCTTGCCCTGCGCGTCGATCGTGCGGCGCAGCAGCAGCACGTCGTCGTTGTCGAAGCCGGCCTCGTCGAGCCATGGCAGAAGCGACGGCGGCAGGTCGAACTCGGCGGTGATCTCGGCGCGCGCCGCGCCTTCGCGCACCACGCCGGCGTCACCGCGGCTGCCCAGCGCGAGCTGCAGCGCGTCGACCAGGATCGACTTTCCGGCGCCGGTTTCGCCGGTAAGCACGCTGAATCCGGCGCCCAGCTCCACTTCGAGCAGGGGCACGATCACGAAATCGCGCAGCGCGAGGCGTTTCAGCATGGCCAGCCCGTTGTCAGACGACGCCTTCGTACCAGCGCAGCTTGCGGCGCAGGGTGGCGTAGTAGCTCCAGCCGCGCGGGTGCAGGAACCGCACCTTGTGGGCCGAGCGGCGCACGCGCACCTGATCGCCGTGCAGCAGGCTGGCGAGGCTTTGCATGTCGAAGTTGGCCGAGGCGTCGCGGCCGGAGACGATCTCGATGCGGATCTCGTCGGCATCCGGCAGCACGATGGGTCGGTTGGACAAGGTGTGCGAGGCGATCGGCACCAGCACCCAACCGGCGATGGCCGGATGCAGGATCGGCCCGCCGGCCGACAACGCATAGGCGGTGGAGCCGGTGGGTGACGCGAGGATCAGCCCGTCGGCGCGGATGGTGGCCATCAGGTCGCCGCCGATCTCGATCTTCAGCTCCACCATGCCGGCGGTGGCGCCGCGGCTGACGACCACGTCGTTCATCGACACGCTCTCGAAGATCTGTTCGCCGTCACGCCACACGCCGCCGTCGAGCATCGCGCGGTGTTCTTCCTCGTAGTCGCCGGCGATGATGGGCCCCAGTGCTTCTAGCACCTGACCCACCGGGATGTCGGTGATGAAGCCCAAGCGGCCCTGGTTGATGCCCACCAACGGGACCTGATAGCGCGCAAGCTCGCGCGCGATGCCCAGCATGGTGCCGTCGCCGCCCACCACCACCGCGATGTCGCACTGCTTGCCGAGTTCGGTGCGCGACATGGCGCCGTAGCCGAGGATGTCGGTGGCGGCCGCGGTTTCCTGCTCGAGCGTCACCTCCAGGCCCTGGCGTCCGAGGAACTGGGCGATCTCCTCCAGTACCGGGCGCATGCCCTGCGCCTGGGGTTTACCCACGAGCGCGGCGTGACGAAAGCGGGTCGGCATGCGAGGAATTACACCACAGCGATTTGACGAAACGAGGGCGCGAACGCCTCGCGGCGGGGCCCGCTCCGTACAATGAAACACATGATGGACGAGCGTGCGAAGACTCTTCTGAAGACGCTGGTCGAGCGCTATATCGCCGAGGGGCAGCCGGTGGGCTCGCGCACGTTGTCCAAGGCTTCGGGCCTGGACCTGTCACCGGCGACCATCCGCAACGTGATGGCCGACCTGGAGGAGCTGGGGCTGATCGCCAGCCCCCACACATCGGCCGGTCGCGTGCCCACGGCGCGCGGATACCGGCTGTTCGTGGACACCATGCTGACCGCCCGGCCGCCGAACCAGGACGAGTTCCTGGCCGGCGAAGTGCGCGGCCAGTTGCGCCCCGACCAGCCGCAGCGCGTCATCGCCAACGCGGCGCAGTTGTTGTCCAACCTGTCGAGCTTCGTCGGCGTGGTGAGTGCGCCGCGCAAGCCGTCGGTGTTCCGCCACATCGAGTTCCTGCGCCTCGGCGACCGGCGCGTGCTGGTGATCATCGTGTCGCCGGATGGTGATGTGCAGAACCGCGTGATCTTCACCGCGCACGACTTTTCCCAGAGCCAGCTGATCGAGGCCACCAACTACCTCAACGAGCACTACCGCGGCCTCACGATCGAGGAGGTGCGCGAGAAGCTGCGCAACGAGATCGACCAGCTGCGCGGCGAGATCGCCGGGTTGATGCAGGCCGCGGTGGAGGCGGGCAGCGAGGCGATCGCCGAACGCGACGAGCAGGTCGTGGTGTCGGGCGAGCGCAACCTGCTGGCGGTGCAGGACTTCGGCAACGACATGGGCTCGCTGCGCAAGCTGTTCGACCTGTTCGAGCAGAAGACGCAGCTGATGCGCCTGCTCGAGGTGAGCAGCCGTGCCGAAGGCGTGCGCATCTACATCGGCGGCGAAAGCCGGGTGGTGCCGTACGAGGAGCTGTCGGTGGTAACGGCACCGTACGAGGTGAACGGCCAGGTGGTCGGCACGCTCGGCGTGATCGGACCTACGCGCATGGCCTACGACCGCATGATCCAGATCGTCGACATCACGGCGCGGTTGGTCGGCAATGCGCTGAGCCAGGGGTGAGCGCGCCAGGAGCCGCCGGGACACCGCTCCTACAATGCCGCCTCCTTCGGGCCGTTAGCTCAGTCGGTTAGAGCAGAGGACTCATAATCCTTTGGTCGTTGGTTCGATCCCAACACGGCCTACCAAGAACATGGCAATGACGTGCGGCGCTTCTCACCGCATCGCTGCCGCTAGAAGCGATGCCCAGTGGCCAAGGTATAGCCGCGCAACCCCCGCGAGATCTTCGCGGGCAGCTGTCGGTTCATCCCCTGACGAGGCATTCATGAGGTTCCTCCGCTGTGCCCGCCGCCTGCCGGCGCTGCTGTTGATTGCGCTGGCCCTGCTGCCACTGGCCGCCGCTGCGCAAGAGTCGCACGGCTTTCTGCGCGATCGCATCCGGCAGCGCCTGCTCGAACGCCAGCAGGCCAAGCCGGCACCGGCGGCCAGCACGGACGTCGACAGCCCGATCACCCGCCCCGGCACCTACACCTTCTCGCTGCAGCACGACGGCCTGACGCGCCTGTACCGGGTGCATGTGCCGCCGCAGTACGACGGCAGCACCCCGCTGCCGCTGCTGGTGGCGCTGCATGGCGGCGGCGGCGACATGACGCTGCAGGCCGACGATCGCTACTACGGGCAGATCTCGCAGTCGGACCGGCGCGGCTTCATCGTCGCGTTTCCGAACGGCTACAGCGCGTTCGCGTCGGGCAAGCTCGCCACCTGGAACGCGGGCCGCTGCTGCGCCGCGGCGCGCGACCGGCACGTGGACGACGTCGGCTTCATCCGCGCGATGGTGGGCCACCTTGCGCAGCAATTGCACGTCGACCGGCGCCGCGTCTACGCCACCGGCATGTCCAACGGCGCGATGCTGGCCTACCGTCTCGCCTGCGAGATGCCCGACACCTTCCGCGCCATCGCCGCCGTGGCCGGCACCGACAACACCACGGCCTGCGCACCGCAGCGGCCGGTGTCGGTGCTGCACATCCACGCGCAGGACGACGACCACGTGCTGTTCAACGGCGGGGCCGGCGCCACCTTCCGCAACGAGGCGCTGGTCACCGACTTCGTGTCGGTGCCGGACACCATCGCCAAGTGGGCCCGGCTCGACCACTGCGGTGCACCCGCCCGGCGCACGCTCGACAAGCCCGGCGCCTACTGCGATCTGCGAGCGCCCTGCGACGGCGGCACCCGCGTACAGCTGTGCGTTACGGCCACCGGCGGGCATTCGTGGCCCGGCGGCGTGAAGCCGCGCGGCGGCACCGAGGCGCCGTCGCAGGCCTTGTCGGCCAACGACGCGATGTGGGAGTTCTTCGACGCGCTGCCGCGCGAGTAGCGCCGGCTGCGGGCACCAAACCTGCTGGGCCGAGCCTCATCGGTTTCCGTGGTTTGCCTTCGAAGGAGCATCGAGATGGCCCAGATTTGCGACGTGATGACGCGCGGCGTGCGCACCGTTCAGCCCGACGACACCTTGCAGCGCGTGGCGCAATGCATGGACGAACTGAATGTGGGTGCCGTGCCGGTGTGCGATGGCGAGAAGCTGGTCGGCATGGTCACCGACCGCGACATCGCGGTGCGGGCGGTGGCGGTCAACAGGCCGGCCGACAGCACGCCGGTGACCGAAGTGATGAGCGCGAACGTGCGCTGGTGCTACGAGGACCAGGACGTCGACGACGTGCTCGACGAAATGCGCGACAGCCAGATCCGCCGCGTGCCGGTGGTCGATCGCGAGCATCACCTGGTCGGCATCGTGTCGCTGGGCGACATGGCCGAGCGATCGGGCCAGCCGCCGCGCGTGGCCGAGACGCTGAAGGACATTTCAACGCCGTCGCAGCCGGACCGCCACTGACGCGGCTGCAGCGCGCGGATCGGCAGCAAGTTTTTCCTCTTCTCTGCGCGCGGTGCGGGCACTGTGGTTGCACGCCGTGTTGCACCCCCAACCGCACAAGGAGCACCGCATGCAGCAGCCCACCTGGATCGTCCTGGCCGACAAGGGCCGCGCCCGCATCCTGCAAACCAGCCAGCCCGGGCGCGACCTGGAGGAGGTGGAGGAGTTCACCGACCCCGCCGCCCACGCTGACGAGGCCGGCCTGCGGCGCGACGCCACCGGCCGCCGCTCACCGCCGGACGCACATGGCGGCCGGCCGGGCGACGCGATGATGGGCGGCAACGCCACCATCTCCGGAAACGGCGGCGAGGACAAGCTCGACCAGGAGGCCGAGCGCTTCGCGCGCCAGGTGGCCGAGCGCTTGACGCAGGCGCGGCGCGCACATCGCTTCGAACGGCTGCGCATCGTGGCGGCGCCCAAGTTCCTCGGCCGCTTGCGCAAGGCGCTGCCGCACGAGGTGAGTGACGTGGTGATCGACGAGATCGACAAGGACCTGCTGCAGCTCGATCGGCGCGAACTCACGCAGCGGCTGTACCCCGCACAGGCGCCGCGCGGCGGCTGACGCGCGGCGCGGGCCGGGTACGGGCCTTGCCCGGAGGCCAGCGACACATCCCCCGACGAGCCACGCATGGCCCCACTGCACCGCCCGGATGCGCGCGAACGCCGCGCCGGGTATCTGGTGATCATCGGCGGCAACGAAGACCGCGAGCACGACAAGCTGGTGCTGCGCCGCTTCGTCGAACTGGCCGCCCCGTCGAATCCCCGCATCCTGCTGCTGGCCGCCGGTACCCGCGACGGCGCCAGCCTGTGCCGCGCCTATGGGCAAGCGCTGGCCGAGCTCGGTGCAGGTGCCTGCTCGGCGCTCGAACTGCCTTCGCGCGAACAGGCCAACGATGCCCGCCTGGCCGACCGCGTGCTCGATGCCGATGCCGTGTTCCTCATCGGCAGCGACGGCCGTCGCCTGTTGTCCATGCTGGGCGGCACGGCAGTGCACGTGGCGCTGCAGCAGGCGCACGCCGAGCGCGGGCTGTGCGTGGCGGGCACGGCGGCCGGTGCAGGCGCGCTGGCGCAGCACATGCTGCTGGACGGCGGCGACGCCCATCCGCGTCCGGCCGGCCACGCGCTGGTCGCCGGGCTGGGCCTGGTGCGCGCGGTGCTCATCGACCCGCAGTTCTCGGAGCGCCAGCGCCTGGGCCGCCTGCTCAACGTGGTGGCCGGCAACCCGACGCTGATCGGCGTGGGCATCGACGAAGACACCGCGATGGTGCTCGATCCGCACGGCGGCATCGAGGTGGTGGGCGACGGTGCCGTCACGCTGCTCGATGGCCGCCGCATGGCCTCCAACTTCATCGGCGGGGCGCTGCGCGAGGCGCTCGAGCTGATCGACGTGAAGCTGCACCTGCTGCCCGCCGGCACCCGCTACAGCGGGCCCGGCGCGCCGCCGGCGCGACGCGAGGTGCCGGCCTCGCTGCGCGACATCGTGTCCCTCATCGCCGGCAACGGGAGCATGCTTTCATGAAGATCGTGGAGACGCGCTTCCTGCGCGGTCCCAACCTCTATGCGCGCCGGCCCTGCTTGCTGGCGGTACTGGACCTCCAGCAACTCGACGAAGTGGCGTCGCACCAGATCTCGGGCTTCACGCAGCGCCTGCTGCGCATGCTGCCGGGGCTGGCCGAGCACCACTGCGGCGTGGGCTACCGCGGTGGCTTCGTCGACCGGTTGCACGAAGGCACCTACATGGGCCACATCGCCGAGCACGTGATGCTGGAGTTGCAGGCGCGCGTCGGGGACGACATCCGCTTCGGCAAGACGCGCATGATTCCGGGCCGCCCGCGCCACTACCGCGTGGTGGTCGGCTACGCGGTGGAAAGCGTGGCGCAGCGCGCACTGGAGCAGGCGCTGCAGCTCGTGCAGGCGGCGGCGTCGGGCCGCGTGCTCGACACCGAGCCGCTGCTCGAGGAGCTGCGCACGTTGCGCGGCCGAGACGGGGTGGGCCCGAGCACGCAGGCCATCGTGCAGGCGGCGCGCTCGCGCGGCATTCCGGCCCTGCGCCTGGCCGACGACGCGCAGTTGTTCCAGCTCGGCTGGGGCGCGCGCCAGCGCCGCGTCCAGGCCGCGCTCACCCACGTCAGCTCCCAGATCGCGGTGGACATCGCCGCCGACAAGGCGCTGACCAAGCGGCTGCTGGCCGAAGCCGGCATCCCCGTGCCCGATGGCCGCACCGTGAGCTCCGAGCGCGAGGCGCTGGCGGCCGCGCAGGGACTCGGCTGGCCGGTGGCCGTGAAGCCGCTCGATGGCAACCAGGGGCGTGGCGTGAGCGCGTGCGTGCGCGATGCGCGCGCGCTGGCTGCGGCCTTCGAGCAGGCGCGCCGTCACGCCGCGCAGGTGATCGTGGAACAGCACGTGGAAGGCGGCGACCACCGCGTGCTGGTCATCAACGGCAAGGTGGTGGCGGCGTCGCGCCGCGTGCCGGCACATGTGGTGGGTGACGGCCGGCAACGCGTGCGCGAACTGGTGGCGCAGACGAACGCCGATCCGCAGCGCGGTCGCGGCCACGAGGCGCCGCTCACGCAGATCCGGCTCGACGCGGCGGCCACCGCGTGCCTGGCCGAGCAAGGGCTGGATGCGGACAGCGTGCCGCCAGCCGGTGCGACGGTGCTGTTGCGCAGCAACGGCAACCTCTCCACTGGCGGCACGGCACACGACGTCACCGAGCTGCTGCACCCCGACACCGCTGCGCTGTGCGTGCGCGCGGTGCGCCGCGTCGGGCTGGACGTGGCCGGCATCGACCTGGTGTGCCGCGACATCGCTCAACCGCTGGGGCCGCAGCGTGGCGCGATCGTGGAGGTGAACGCGGCGCCCGGCCTGCGCATGCACGAGCAGCCGTCGCAAGGCACGCGGCGCGAAGCCGGCCGGGCGATCGTCGATGGCCTGTTCCCGCCCGGCGACGACGGGCGCATCCCGCTGGTCGCGGTCACCGGCACCAACGGCAAGACCACCACGTCGCTGGCCATCGCGCACGTGCTGCAGCAGCAGGGCCTGCGCACCGGTTGCGCCACCACGCAAGGCGTGTACATCGAGGGCCGCTGCGTGATGGAGGGCGACTGCACCGGCTACTGGTCGGGCCGCGCGGTGCTCACCGACCCCGACGTGGACGCCGCGGTGCTGGAGACCGCGCGCGGCGGCATTCTCAAGCGCGGCTTGTGCTACGACCGCAGCGACGTGGCCGTGGTGCTCAACGTGAGCGCCGACCACCTGGGCCAGGACGGTATCGACACCCTGGAGCAACTGGCGCAGGTGAAGGCGGTGGTGGCCGACACCGCGAGTCGCGCGCTGGTGCTCAATGCGGAGGACGAACTGTGCGCAGCCATGGCGACGCAGGCGCGCGACGGCGTTGAAGTGCTGTTCTTCTCGATGACGCGCGACCACCCGGTGGTGCGCGAACACCTGCGCGGTGGCGGCCGCGCGGTGCTGCTGCACGGCGGCGAGATCGTGCTGGCGTCGGGTGGCGCGCTGCAGCCGGTGGTGCGGCCCGACCGGCTGCCGTTCACCTTGGGCGGGCGCGCGCGCCACAACGTGGCCAATGCGCTGGCCGCGGTGGCGGCGCTGGTGGCGCTGCACCAGCCGTTGCCCGCCATCGCGCAGGCGCTGACCGGGTTTGCCTGCAGCAGCCAGGGCAACCCGTTGCGCATGAACCAGTTCCAGATCGGTGCGGTGCGGCTGGTGGTCGACTACGCACACAACCTGGCGGCATACCGCGCGTTGATCGACACCTGTCGCAGCCTGGGCGCGCAGCGCATCGTCGGCGTGGTCTCCGCGCCCGGTGACCGGCGCGATGCCGAGCTGGCGCAGATCGGCCACCTGTGCGCGGAGGGCTTCGACGACACGATCGTCTACGAGCTCGACGAGGATCGTGGCCGCCCCCGTGGCGCCACAGCCCGCGTGCTGACGCGCGGCGCGCGCGCCTCCGGCCGCCCGGTGACGGAGATCGTCGATTTGCGCGCCGCGCTGCGCGAAGGCCTGGGCCGCTGCGCGCCCGGCGACCTGCTCGTCTATGCCTGCGCCACCGCGTTGTCCGACCTGCAGGAGGCGCTGGGAGGCTTCGGGCTCATGGAGGAGCGGGTGGTCCCGCAGTTGCGCCTGGCGTGGTCGGCGCAACCCGGCCCACCACCCGCGCGGCGCCTCGGCTGACGCACTGCGCTACGCTTGGGGGCATGCAAACGCCTGCCCGTTACCTGGTCTTGATCGAGCAAGACGGCGCCATGCTGGCGCGCCTGTTTGACCGCGAGCTTCGGTTGGTAGAGGAATTCGACGCCAGCTCGGAAGAGGTGGGCGTGATGACGAGCGGCCTGCGGCCACAGCGCGGTGCGGCTGATGCGGCCTGGGATGTGGCGCTCGGTGGGCACAGCGCGGCGGAACGCGCTGCGGCCCTGGTCTATACCCTCGACGTGTGAAGCTTCAGCTGCGCGGTGCCGTGACGGGCGGCGCCTTAGTCACGCGCGTCTTGCCGCCCGTGGTGACCAGGATCACCGGGTCGCCGGGGTTCAGGGTCTCCTGGCCCTTGGCCTGAACGATCGCGCGGCGCTCGCCGTTCTTCATCTGCACCAGCACTTCGACCGCGTCCTCGGTGGTGGAGGCGCGCTCGACCGCGTTGCCGATCACCGCGCCGGCCACTGCGCCCAGCACACCCACCACGGCATGCTCGCGATGGCCGCCCACCGTGGAGCCGGCCACCCCGCCCGCCACGGCGCCGGCGGCGCCGCCGATGCCGCTTTGCGTGCCGTCCACCCGCACCGGGCGCACCGACAGCACGGTGGCGTCCTGCACCGAGGACAGGCGCTGCGCGTCGCCGCGCTGGATCACGTCGGGACTGGTGGTGGAACAAGCGGCCAGCAGGGCCAGCAGCAGCGGCGCCGCGGCGGTGAGCGTGCGTTTCATGGGGGGGACTCCTCGGGGTGTGATGGGGCTGCAACGGGCGCGGCAAAGCCGGCGTTGACGCCTGAAGTTAGGTCAGAGCCGCTGCCGCGACGTTGAGTTCCGGTAAAGAAACGTTGCCTCAGCCGTGCAGGCGTGAATTGCGCGGCACGCTGGCGAGCAGGAACTCCATCTGGTCGGCCAGGATACGGCGCCCGCGCAGGATCATGTCCTCGTGCAGGCTGGGCACGTAGGGCAGGTACAGCAGCGTCATGCGCGCCTCTTCGGGCATGCGGTTGCCCTTGCGGCCGTTGCAGGCACGGCAGGCCGTGATGCAGTTCATCCAGGTGTCGTGGCCGCCGCGCGAGGTGGGCACGATGTGCTCGCGCGTCAGCAGGTCGAAGCCGAAGCGCTGGCCGCAATAAGCGCACAGGTGGCGGTCGCGAACAAACAGCTTGGGGTTCGACAGCGCCGGCGTCTGCCGCCACGCGCGCGAGGGCACGGCACCGCGCACCGCGATGATCGGGTGCACCTCGATGCGCGATTGCCGGCCGGTGGCACGCTGAATGCCGCCCCGCAGCACATGGAATGCGCGCCCCAGCGTCCACGCCACGCCGTCGCTGGCGTAGATCACGGCGGCTTCCTTGGCCGTGATCCAGGCTTGCGGTCGGCCGGACACATCGAGCTGCAGCACATCCATGGCTTCCAGTCATCCTTTCGTGAGCCAAGAGCTTGGAACGGGACTTGCGGTCGCACTGACCCGTCGAGCATAGCGCCAGAACGTGTCTGCACTCAACTTGGCGCCGTGGTGCGGCGTGCACAGCGCTTCCTAGAATGAACTTCATGCGCCGCTTCTCGTGGCTGGCTGGGTTGATCGCGCTGCTGGCGGGCGTCGCGTTTGCGGCGGCGCCGCGGGCACCCGCGGCCGCTTCGGCTGCATCGGCGGCCAGCACGGCGGCAGCGGCCTCCGCGCCGGCATCGGCTGCCTCCGCGGCGGGCGCCGATATCGAAGGCGACCTGGTCGAGCCGCCGCCACCGCCGTCACCGGCCGGCCAGCGCGTGTACGAGGCGGCGCGCGCCAAGCTCGTGCAGGTGCGCACGCTGTTGAAGGGGCAGGACAGTCAGGCCACCGTGGGCTCGGGCTTCCTCGTCAGCGACCAGGGCCACCTGATCACCAACTACCACGTGGTCAGCACCTACGCATTGCAGCCCACGCGCTACCGCCTCGTGTACTCCACTGCCGACGGGCACCAGGGTGCACTCGAACTGCTGGACGTCGACGTGGTGCACGACCTCGCGTTGCTGCGACCATCGCAGGCGGATGCGTTTGCCGGCCGGGGCTTTCTGGCGTTCCGTCCGGCCGAGCGGGCGCTGGCGCGCGGTGAACGCCTGTTCTCGCTCGGCAACCCGCTGGACGTCGGCTTTGCGGTGGCGGAAGGCACCTACAACGGCCTCGTCGAGCGCAGCTTCGTGCCGACGATCTTCTTCGGCGGCTCGCTCAGCCCGGGCATGAGCGGCGGCCCGGCGCTGGACGGGCGCGGCCGCGTGATCGGCGTCAACGTCGCCACGCGGCGCGATGGCGAGCAGATCAGCTTCCTGGTGCCCGGCGGTTTTGCACAGGGGCTGCTGGAGCGCAGCCGTGGCGCCACGCCGATGACGCTGCCCGCATGGCCGCAGATCACGCGCCAGCTGATGCTGCAGCAGCAGGCGATGACGCGCAGCTTCGTGGCCTTGCCTTGGCGCAATGCCGGCCACGCGCGCTACGCCATCCCGGTGCCGCGCGAGGACTTCGTGCGCTGCTGGGGGCGCAGCACGCCGCCCGATTCACGCGGGCTGGAGTTCGAGCGCTCCGACTGCAACATGGACCATCGCATCTACGTGAACAGCGGCTTCTACACCGGCTGGATCAGCGTGCGCCACGAGGCCTACGACGGCCGCAAGCTAGGCGCGCTGCGCTTCTCGCAGCGCTACTCGGCGAGCTTTCGCAACGAGTTCTTCGGCAACAACAACGCCTACATCACGGCGCCGCAATGCCACGAGCGCTTCGTCGATCGCGACGGCCTCACGCTGCGCGCCGTGATGTGTCTGCGCGCGCACAAGAAGCTCAAGGGCTTGTACGAGCTGTCGGTGCTGGTGGCCACGGTGGACCAGCCCACGATGGGCGTGCAGGGCCGCTTCGACGCGCATGGCGTGAGCTTCGAGAACGCCCAGCGCCTGGCCGCCCATTACCTCGACGGATTCGCATGGAACGACCGCAGGACCGCCTCGCGCTGATCGAGGTGCTCGAGCGCGACGGCAGCGTGCGCCGCGGCTTCGTCGTGACGCAGTGGCCGGTGAACTTCGGCCGTGCGCTCGACAACGACATGATGATCGACGACCCGCATGTGGCCGCGCACCACTGTCGCATCGTCGAGGCAGCGGAGGGCGCCGGGCTGCTGCTGCAGGTGGGCGCCACGCGCAACGGTGTGCAGCTGGGCCCGCGCACGCTGCTGGAGGGCGAGCAGGTGCCACTGCCCACGGGCGGCGAGGTGTGGCAGATCGGCGCTACGCGCTTGCGCGTGCGGCTGGCCGGCGAGGCGCTGGAGCCTGAGCGCCCCCTCGGCATGGCGGCCAGTGGCGCACGGCCGTGGGCCACGGCAGCGGCCGCGCTGTCACTGTGGGCGCTGGTACTGATCGAACACGGCATCTACCTCGATCCAGGCTCCTCGCTCACTGACTGGCTGATGCCGCTGCTGGCGGCGCCGGCCGCGGCCATCGGATGGTGTGTGGTGTGGGGCGTGGCGTCCAAGCTGTTCCAGCACCGCTTCGAGTTCTGGGCCCACTTCCGCCTGCTGACCGGCGGTCTGCTGGCGATCGTGCTGCTGGACATCGTGCTGCCGGTGCTGGCCTACGGCCTGTCCTGGGAGTGGCTGTCGCGCATCAGCCAGGCCGCGGGCGTGCTGGTGGCCGCGGCAACGCTGTATCGCCACGCGGCGCTGGTAGTGCCGGTGAACCGCCTGTGGCTGGCCGGCGGCATCGCGGCCTGCGTGCTGGTGGGCGGGGTGATCGTGGGCACCCTCAACGAACAGCGCAGCGACCGGCTGTTCGGCGAGCTGTACCTCTCGACCTTGCCGCCGCCGGTGTTCCGCCTGTCCGGGGGCGTGCCGGTGAAGCAGTTCATCTCGGAGACCGATGAGCTGCGGCGCGAACTCGACGACCGCGCGGCCCAAGACGAGCACTCGCCCGACGCCGACTGACCGCCCGAGCCAAGCTGTGGTTCTGCGGAGCGTGACGTCTTGCCGCTCTAGGCGGCAGCCCCTAGAAAAAGTGGGGGCCTTGCTCCCCTGCGGACACGGAAGTCTGCAAAATAGAACGATCGTTCGATTTCTTGTGGGTCCGCCGTGTCGCTCGCCGAAACGCCTGTAAAGCCGAAGTTGCCCGCCGCCGTGCGCAAGCCGGTTCGGCAGCCGACCCTGCAAAAGGGCCAGCAGACGCGGGCCGCGATCCTCGACGCCGCGCTTGCGCTCGCCTCCAGCATGGGCCTGGAGGGATTGTCGATCGGCGCGCTGGCCGAGGTGACGCAGATGAGCAAGTCGGGCGTGTTCGCCCATTTCGGCTCGCGCGAGGAACTGCAGATCTCGGTGATCCGGGAGTACCACCAGAAGTTCGAGGAAGAGATCTTCTACCCGGCGATCCGCGAGGCGCGCGGCTTGCCCCGCTTGCAGGCGTTGTTCGAGCGCTGGGTGCGCCGCGTGTCGGTGGAAATCGATTCGGGCTGCATCTACATCAGCGGGGCCGTGGAGTTCGACGACCGGCCCGGCCCGGTGCGCGACGCGCTGGCCTCGATGGTGCGCGCCTGGCATGCCGCACTGGAACGCGCCATCCGCATGGCCATCGACGAAGGCCACTTGAAGCCCGACACCGATTCACTGCAGATGCTGTTCGAGATCCACGGGCTGATCCTGGCCCTGCATCACGACGCACGCTTCCTGCGCCTGCCGGGCGCGATCGAGCGCGCGCGGCGCGGCTTCGGCCGCATCGTCGCCCACTACGCCCTCACTGCCGACGCGCCGCGACCTGCCAAGGCGCGCCGCTGAGCCACCTGCATCACGACAAGGAGTTCCCATGCCTCAGTACACCCCCCCGTTGCGCGACATGCATTTCGTGCTGCACGAGATGCTCAACGTCGCCGACGAACTGAAGCAGATGCCCAAGCATGCCGACATCGACGTGGAGACCATCAACGCGGTGCTCGAGGAAGGCGGCAAGTTCGCGGCCGAGGTGATCGCGCCGCTGAACCAGGTGGGCGACCGCGAAGGCTGCACGCTGGACAAGCAGACGCACGAGGTCACGCCGCCCAAGGGCTTCAAGCAGGCCTACCAGCAGTACGTGGAAGGCGGCTGGCCCGCGCTGAGTTGTGACCCCGAGTTCGGCGGCCAGGGCCTGCCGATCGTCGTGAACCAGTGCTTCTACGAGATGCT
>CAMLIZ010000041.1 GCA_946480245.1 uncultured Pseudomonadota bacterium | reverse complement strand
GCTCGTGCGCGGCCTTGTGCGCTGCCACCGATTCGGCCAGGCGCCCCAGGTTCTCGATCAGCACCACGCGCAAGGTACTGGGCAGCGCCCACAGCTCACCCAGCGTGAGCACGTCCACCTCCTGGTAGGCGTTCAGGAAGTGCGCGAGCAGCCGTGCATCGAAGTTCGAGTCGGTGTGCGCCACGAAGGCCCACGCGATGCCGTACACGCGCGGCAGCCCGACCAAGGGCGCCTGCCGCAGCTTGGGCAAGCGCGCGTAGTAGCTGCGCGGCATGCCGGTCTGGATCTCGGGCAGCTGTGCCTCGATCAGGTGGAAGTTGTCGAGAAGCCATTCGGCCGCCGGGCCGAGCGACTCACCGCTTCCGCCCAGCCGCTCCAGGTAGTGGCGCGTGCGCTCGAGCATGCGCACGTTGCTTTCGACGCGGGGAAAGAAATGCGGTGCGCGCACGCGCCGCCGCCACCTGCGCCGCCGCTCCACCGGCTGCGCCTGCGCCAGGCTCACGCCATGCTGGTGAAAGCGCTCCAGGCCGAACAGCACCGAGCGCACCGGCACCGGCAACCGGCCCTGGCGCGGGTCGAGAAAATGCAGCGCCTGGCGGCGCAAGCTGCCGGGAGTGTCCAGCGTTGTCTCCTGTGCGTGCCGCATGTGCAAGGGCACTACGTACAACGATGGAGCTGCACCGGGCCATGCGAGTTGCGCTTGCGCAAATGCCCGGTCGTCAAGTGCATTTCGACACGGATCACGCCGCCTGCGCCGCCGGCGCCAGGCACTTGACGAAGCGCAAGGGCTGCGAATCGAGCGCTTTCGCGCCAGCGCGTGAGTGTCGATAGTCGGGGCAAACCGCTTCGCCCCAGCCCATGCTTTCCTCAGAGAACGAGATCTGCGCCCTCGCCAGCGCACAGGCCATCGGCGACACGCACACGCACACGCCCACGCACGACCGCCTGCGCCTGGCCGCGTGCCTCTTCGAGCAGGCCCAGGAGGGCGTGATCATCACCGACGCAGATTCGCACATCGTCGACGTGAACCACGCATTCGAGCGCATCACCGGCTACGGCCGCGACGAAGTGCTGGGGCGGCGCCCCTCGCTGCTGTCCTCCGGCCGGCACGACCGGCGCTTCTACGCCGAGATGTGGCGCTCACTGCACGAACACGGTTGCTGGAGCGGTGAGATCTGGAACCGCCGCAAAGACGGCGAGCTGTGCCTGGAACTGCTGCGCCTGAGCGCCGTAAAGGCCGACGACGAACGCGTGACCCACTACGTGGGCACCTTCAGCGACATCACCGGCGCACGGCGGCAGCAACATCTGATCGAGCGACTGGCGCACTACGATCCGCTCACCTCCTTGCCGAACCGCACACTGATGATGGATCGGCTGGGCCAGATGCTGGCGCAGGCCGACCGCTGTGGCGCTGGCGTGCAGGTGTGCTCGCTCGATCTCGACGCCTTCGACAGCGTGAACGAGCGCTTCGGCCATGAAGCGGGCGACGAACTGCTGGTGCAGGCGGCCGAACGCCTGCAGGCCGCGCTGCCGGCCGGCGACACCGCCGCACGCCTGGGCGGCGACGAATTCGTGCTGCTGATCGGCGACAGCAAGCCCGCGGGGCAGGCACGCGCCACGCTCGCGCACGCCGCCGCGATGCTGGGGCGGCCCTACATGGTGCGCGGCGAGCCGGTGCATCTGGGCGCCAGCATCGGCGCCGCAGTGTTCCCGCGCGACGCCGTCTCGCCGGACCAGTTGCTGCGTCTGGCGGATCAGGCCATGTTCCGCGCCAAGCGCATGGGGCGCGCCTGCATCGTGTTCGCCGAATCGGACGGCGAGGACCTGCTGCGCGCGGCCCGCCTGGCCGAGTTGCGCGACGCGATGGCTTGCGGTGACCTGCACCTGTACTACCAGGCCAAGGTGGACGCGCGCAGTGGCCAACCGGCGGGCGCCGAAGCGCTGGTGCGCTGGCATCACCCGCAACACGGTGTGCTGAATCCGGTGCAGTTCCTGCCGTGGGCGGCGGGCACGCCGCTCGAGCTGGAACTGGATCTTCACCTGCTGCGCGCAGGCATCGAACAGTTGGCGCACTGGCGTGCTCGCGGCTGGCAGCTCGCGATGAGCATCAACCTGAGCCCCGGCACGCTGGTGCATCCGGGGTTGAGCGACCACCTGGCCGCCTTGTTTCGCCAATGCGGGCTGCCGGCCGACAGCGGCCTGGAGCTCGAAGTGGTCGAGAGCGCCGCGCTGGCCGACATCGACGCCGCGATGCAGGTCATGGACGAGTGCAGCGCGCTGGGCATCCGCTTTGCGCTCGACGACTTCGGCACCGGCTACTCGTCGCTCAGCTACCTGCGGCGCCTGCCGGTGAGCACGCTGAAGATCGACCAGAGCTTCGTGCGCCGCATGCTGGTCGACGCAGGCGACATGCACATCGTGCGCGCCGTGGTCGGGCTGGCCAAGGCCTTCGGCGTGAACACGGTGGCCGAGGGCGTGGAGACCGAGGCGCATGTGCAGGCGCTGCGCGACCTGGGGTGCGGGCAACTGCAGGGCTATGGCGTGGCACGGCCGCTGCCTGCCGCGGCGTTCGAGCGGTGGCTGTGCGAGCGGCACCGCTTCGCCGCGGCCTGACGCGCACTACCGCGTGCCGCAGCCGGCCCCTGCCGCGGGCAAAGCGGTGGCGCCGAGCCACGCGCGCGCCAGTGCCTGGATGTCCACCTCGGCGTCGGTGCACACCTCGATGGCCTGGCGCCGCTCATCCTCGGCCAGCGGCTCGCTGCTCTGCAACTGGCGCTCGAGCACGCGCAGGTCGGCGTCGGAAGGGTCGGCGCCCGCCGCTGCGCGCGCTGCCACTCGCCGGCGCAACACATGCTCGGCGGCATGGCAGTCGAGGATCGCGAACGGCACGTCGAGCGCGGCCGCCAATGCACGGAACCGGCTGCGCTCGCTTTCGCGCAGGAACGCGGCATCCACGATCACCGCACAGCCGGCACGCAGCAGGCGCACCGCCGAGGCAGCCAGTGCCTCGTAGGTTCGCTGCGTGGCCTGCGCGCCGTACAGTTCGCCGCCCTGCCCGCCCGTGCGTTGCAGCGCCGCCATGCCGTACAGCCGCTTGCGCTCCACGTCGGAGCGCAGCCGCACGGCGCCCGTGGCCTGCAGCAACGCACGCGCCACGGTCGACTTGCCGGCCCCCGACAGGCCGTGCGTGATAAGCAGCCGCGGCGTGTGCACGGCGCGCGTGAGGGCGAGCGCGCAGGCCAGGTAGTCGGGCCTCGCGGCGCCTGCGTCCTGCTGCAGCTGCGCCACCAGCGCGCGCACCATCGCGCGGTATACCTCGTAGAAGCGCAGCACCGCTACGCCGGCGTGGTCACCACCGCGCTGCAGGTAGGTGTCGAGGAAGCCGAATGCGAGGTCGGCGCGGCCGTGGGCCTTCAGGTCCATCGTGAGGAAGGCCACGTCGCTCATCACGTCGATCCAGCGCAGCGCGGGATCGAACTCGATGCAGTCGAAGGCAACCAGCTCGCCCTCCATGCCCACCACGTTGTCGAGGTGCAGGTCGCCGTGGCACTCACGCACGCGGCCGTCACACCGGCGCTGCGCCCACGTGCCGTCCAGCGTGCGCGCCTGCTCCTCCAGCCACGCGCGCAGCGGCGCCGTGCGCTCTCGCACCACGCGCGATTCGAGCTGCTCCAGCACGGCGAACACCGCCGACACGATCTGCTGCGGCGTGCCGTGCGGCGCGGCATCGGCGGCCTGCGGCGCATCGCGATGGAAGTCGGCCAGGCGTTGTGCAAAGCAGTCCAGCTGCGCTGGCTGCAGCCGGCGCGCGGCAAGCTGCTCGCCGAGCAAGGCGCCCTCGGGAAAGCGGCGCATGCACACAACCCAGTCGATAGGCGTGTCGATGCCGCCCAGGCGCGGTGCCTGCACACTGCCGCACACGGGCAGCACCTGCAGGTACAGCGCAGGCGCAAGGCGCCGGTTCAGGCGCAACTCCTCCTCGCAGAAGTGCCGGCGCGCCTGCACGCTGCTGAAGTCCACGAACGGCAGCCGCACCGGCTTCTTCAACTTGTAGGCAAGCCGGTCGGCGAGCAGCAGCCAGGAGATGTGCGTCTCCTTCAGCATCACCGGGCTGCCGGTGCGTGCCTCGAGGTGCGCACGCAGGCCCTGCACCAGGGTGGGTGCAGCCGCCGATGCGATGGAAGCGGTTTCCATCGGCGCAGTGTGAGGGCAGCGCGCGCTGCGTGCTTGCGCTGCCGCAAGCCCTGCCGGCGATTCAGCGGGCGCAGGCGAGCGTGCGCAGCGGGTTCACGCGCACGCGCACGGCGGTGGCCCGCAGTCCGCGCGTCACCGCATGCGTGCGCAACGACGTGTCGCGGCACACCGGCGGCATGTACACGCCGCCGTCCGCTCGGCGCAGTGCCGCCACCATCGGTGTGTGCGCCTTGTCGCCCCTGCGCACCACCACGCCAACCTCGCCGCTGGCCAGCGCCACGAACGTGCCCGGTGGGTAGAGCCCCAACACGCGCAGCATGGTGGCGCCCACGGCATCTGGCACGCCGGCCGGCCCCAGGCAGGCGTCGCGCGCCGCCAGTGCCGGCGACGCGGCATCCCGCGTGCGACGCCGGCTCAGTTTGGCGGTGTACACGTCGACGCGGCGCAGCAGTTCGGCCACGCGGTCGGCGCGACCGGCCGACCCGCTTTCAGTCGCCCGGTGATGGTGGCGCACGGCCTGCAGCCACAGCAGGTCGTCCACCCCGGCTTCACGCAGCAGCTCGGCACTGGCGGCCGGGTGATCCGCGATGTGGCGGCGGTCGTCTTCCGTCGGTTCTCCGACCTGCTGCGCCAGCGTGTCCTGCATGGCCGTCATGCTGATGTTCATGCTGAGCGCCGCAAGGCGCGCGGCTTCGCGCTCCTCGTCGGTCCACTCCAGCCAGGCGGCCGCGAGATCGGCGACGACGGCACAGGCCAGCGCGTGGCGCGCGCTGTAGGAATCCACCTCGTGCGCAGCGCCCTGCAGCAGCAGGTAGAGCGCAACGTCCGGATCCTGCCCCTGCAGGTCGACCAGCGCCGCCGCCATGGCTCGCAGCCCCTGCACCCACGCCGCGTTCACCTCGCCACGCAAGTGCCGCACGAAGCGGCGCACGAAGCGCTCCCACTCGTCCAGCAGGCCTCCAAGCGGCATCGGTGCGAGTACCGCGTCGGCGGGCTCGGCAAAGGCGACGGGGATGGGAGCGGAGTCGGTCATGGCAGCGCACCTTAGCTGCGGGCACTGACCCGCGCCTGACCCAGCGCAAGCGATGGGCCGCGAGCGTCGGCCGCGTTGACGCAGCGCAACGCCGCCGCGGGCGTCCTTCCTACATTGGGCTGCATGCGTCAGCGGAGCCTCAGATGAGCCAGGTACTTGTGGTCAGTTATTCACACACGGGCACTTGCCGCCGCCTGGCGCAGCTGCTGTGCAGCCAGCAAGGGTGGCCGCTGGCCGAGATCGAGGACGCACGGCCGCGAGCGGGCGCGTGGGGTACCTTGCGCTGCGTGCTCGACTCGCTGCTGCGCCGCCAGCCCGCCATCCGCTACGACGGCCCGCGGGCGGAAAGGTTCGACGCGGTGGTGCTGGTCAGCCCGATCTGGGTGTACCGGATGGCAGGGCCGATGCGCACGTTCATCGCACACAACGCGCAGCGCCTGCGCAACGTGTCGGTAATCTCGGTGATGGGCAGCAAGGGCGCGCCGAACGCCGTGGCGGAGGTGGGCGCGCTGCTCGACCGCTCACCCATGTTCACCTCCGCCTTCCTGACGCGCGAGGTGGACGACGGCAGCTGCGCCGCGCGCCTGCAGGCTTTCGGCAACGCACTGCGCGCGGCGCAGGAACAGCACGACGCCGTGCGGCAGAACACCTGGTCCCCCGAAGCTGCCTGACGCCCGCCGGCTTGACATGGCTCAAGGGTACGGGCCGCGCGCGGTCGCACCATCGCCGCATATTCCCTGGAGCACGACATGAACTCGCTCAAATCACTGCTGGTCCACCTCGACGCCGGCCCGCGCACCGAGACCCGGTTGCGCGTGGCGCGCGCCCTGGCCGCGCAACATGAAGCCGCGCTGACGGCCGTGTACGCGGTGACGCCGGTGTTCATGCAGGTACCGATGGACATGGCCGGCGGCGGCGCGGCGGCCGCCCTGCTGCAGGAGGTGGACGAGGAGCGCCGCAAGGCCACGCGAGCCCGGTACGAGCGCGTGTGCGCCGAGCCCGGCATCCCCGTGGCCTGGGTCGAACCCGGCGAGGGGTTGCCGGTGGACGACGTGGTTCAACAGGCCTTCGGAGCTGACCTGATGGTGCTGGGGCAGCATGACCCCGACCTCGACACCGCCGGCGTGCCTGGCGACTTCGTCGAATCGGTGTTGATCGCCAGCGGCCGCCCGGCGCTGGTGCTGCCCTACATCGGCGTGCGCGGCCCGATCGGCCAGACGGTGCTGGTGGCGTGGAAGAACACCGCCTCGTCCGCACGCGCGCTGGCGGCCGCACTGCCGCTGCTGCACGCCGCGCGCAGCGTCCACCTGTTGACCGACGCCGCCGAGGACAGCGGTCCGGTGCAGCAGTACCTGCAGCGCCACCGCATCACGGCGCAGGCGCACCGGCTGGGCGAAGCGGGCGCGAACGCCGGCGAGCTGATGCTGTCGCAGGCCGCCGACGTGTCGGCCGACCTGCTGGTGATGGGCTGCTACGGACACACCCGCGCGCGTGAACTGGTGCTGGGCGGCGCCACGCGCAGCGTGCTGCGCTCGATGACCCTGCCCGTGCTGATGGCGCATTGAGCCAGCCCGCGCCGACGCATCGTCCGCTTGACCGCGCTCAATGCCCGGGCGCGCCGGCGCACCTAATGTGGGGGCCTTCACTCAAGGAAGGAGTTCACCATGACCCCCAATGTCGGCACCATCGACCGCGTGTTGCGCATCGCCGTCGGCCTGCTGCTCGTCAGCCTGGCCTTCACCGGCACCATCGGCCTGTGGGGCTACATCGGCATCGTCCTGCTGGCCACCGGCGTCTTCCGCTTCTGCCCGCTGTACCGCATGGTGGGCATGAATACCTGCCCACGCACCGAACGCTGACGTGGCTACCCGCCCACGGGATGCGCGGTTTCGCATCCTCTCGCTATCGGGCGGCGGCTTCCTCGGGCTGTACACCGCCCGCGTGCTGGAGGGCCTGGAGGCGCAGGCCGGGGAGCCGCTCGCGCGTCGATTCGACCTGCTGGCCGGCACCTCGATCGGCGGCGTGCTTGCGCTGGCACTCGCCTTTGAGCTGCCGATGTCGCGCATGGCGCAGCTGTTCATCACACACGGACCGCAGGTGTTCTCCGACCGCGCGCTGCCCGCCGGTGCGGTGAGCCGCCTGCTCGATCTCACGCGCTCGGTGCTCGGACCCAAGTACTCCGGCGCCGCCTTGCGCGAGGCGCTGGACGTCGAGCTCGACCGGCGCACGCTGGGGCAGGCAAAGCATGCGCTGGTGATTCCGGCCGTGGACGTGCAGACCTGCATCACCAAGGTGTTCAAGACGCCCCACGGCGCGGCATCGGAAGGCGACGCCCGCCTGCGCGCCGTGGACGTGGCGATGGCCGCCAGCGCGGCACCGGCTTACTTTCCGTCGGTGCGCCTGGGCGACCGCCTCTACGCCGATGGCGGCTTGTTCGCCGTGGCGCCGGACCAGGTGGCGCTGCACGAGGCCGAGCACTTCATGGGCGTGTCGTTGAGCGACGTGCAGATGCTTTCCATCGGCACCGCAACGGCACGCTATCGCCCGGCAGAAGGCGTGCGCGACGACGCCGGCGCGGTGAACTGGCTGTCCGATGGTCGCCTGGTGCTGACGCTGCTGTCGGCCCAGCAGCAGCACGTGCAGGCGATGGTGGAGGACCGGCTGGGCGATCGCTATGTGCGCCTGGACGCGCAGTGGCCGCCCGAAGGCGGGCTCGGCATCGACGTGGCCACGCCCAAGGCCGCCGCCACGCTCACCGAGCTCGCACAGCAGACCTTGCGCGATCTGCCCGAGCGCACGCTGGCCTCCATGCTCCAGCCTCGATGAACGCGTCGCCTGGCCGGTGACTGCAGGGGCCGGGAACGCAGGGTGCTACTCAGTGGGCGACCGGCACCTGCCGGCGGCTCACGGGAGAGCGACATGCTGCTGAAGGACAAGGCTGCCCTGGTGACCGGCGCGGGCTCCGGCATCGGGCGCGCCATTGCGCTGGCGTATGCACGTGAAGGCGCGCACGTGCTGGTGTCCGACCTGGACTCGGCGGCCGGGCAGGAAACGATGCAACGCGTGCGGCGCGCCGGCGGGCAGGCCGAGTTCATGGCGGCCGACGTCTCGCAGTCGCGGCAATGCGCCGCGCTGGTGGCCGGCGCGGTACAGGCGTTCGGCCGGCTCGACGTTGCCTGCAACAACGCGGGCATCGGGGGCGACCTGGCGCCCACCGCCGACTACCCCGACGAAGCGTGGCAGCAGGTGATTGGCGTGAACCTGTCCGGTGTGTTCTACGGCATGAAGGCGCAGATCGGGCAGATGCTGCGCAATGGGGGCGGCTCGATCGTGAACATCGCGTCGATCCTGGGGGCGGTGGGGTTTGCCGGAGCGCCGGCCTACACCGCGGCCAAGCATGGCGTGGTGGGGCTCACGCAGGCCGCCGCGCTGGACCATGCGGCACAGCGCGTGCGCGTCAATTCGGTCGGCCCGGCATTCATCCATACACCGATGATCGCGAGGCTCGAATCGGATGACAGCAGCCTGAAGGCCCTGCAGGCGCTGCATCCGATGGGCAGGCTGGGCACGCCCGACGAAGTGGCCGAACTGGTGGTGTGGCTCAGCTCGGACCGCGCGTCGTTCGTCACTGGCGCCTACTACCCGGTGGACGGCGGCTTCCTGGCGCGCTAGAAGAGCTGGCCCTGGGCAGCCGCGGCACCAACGCCCGGGCGGCGGAAGCGGCTGAAATCGAGCGGAGTGCGTTCGCCGTCGAGTCCGTAGCGCCGCCGGGCTTTCTCAACGCGCTGCGCAAACAGTTGCGCCCACACGCCCTCGCCCGTCATGCGTGTGCCAAAGCTCGCGTCGTAGTCCTTGCCGCCGCGCATCTCGCGCACGCGTGCCATCACGCGCGCCGCGCGCTCCGGAAAGTGCTGCTCCAGCCACTGCTGGAACAACGGGTTCACCTCCCAGGGCAGGCGCAGCACGATGCTGAAGGCCGAGCGTGCACCGGCGGCGGCCGCGGCCTCGAAGATGCGCTCGAGTTCGGGCTCGTTGATGAACGGGATCATCGGAGACGCGCTCACGCCCACCGGCACACCCGCCTTGGCCAAGGCCTCCACCGCGCGCAGCCGCCGGTGCGGCGCGGCCGCCCGCGGCTCCAGGATGCGCGCCAGCGCCGGGTCGAGCGTGGTGATGGACACGTATGCGGCGGCCATGCCCTGCGCCGCCATCGGCGCGATCAGGTCGAGATCACGCTCGATGCCGGCCGACTTGGTGATCACCGAAAACGGATGCCGGCATTCGGCCAGCACCTCGATCACCGAGCGCGTGATGCGCAGGCGGCGCTCGATGGGCTGGTAGGCGTCGGTGGCGGAGCCGATATTGAGCATCATCGGCTCGTAACTGCGCGCGGCCAGCGCCTCGCGCAGCCGCTCGGCCGCGTTGACCTTGGCGACGATGCGCGTTTCGAAATCCAGGCCCGGCGACATGTTGAGGTAGCTGTGCGTAGGCCGCGCAAAGCAGTAGATGCAGCCGTGCTCGCAGCCGCGATAGGGATTGATCGACAGGTCGAATGGCACGTCCGGCGACTCGTTTCCCGACAGGATGCTCTTGACCCGCTCCTCGATGATCTGCGTGCCTGGCGCGAGGCGCTCCTGCTGCGCCAGCTGCTCCAGCGTGCCCCAGCCATCGTCGAACGCCTCGTGCGCGTCGCGCATGAAGCGGTGCTCGATCGCCCAGGCCGTGCCACGGCCTTTGAGCGGCATGTACACCAGCGTGGCTGGCGGGTTGTCGGTGTGGAGCGGGCGGTTCGGCATACTGTAAATATATACAGTTACGTCAAGCGCGGCCAGTGCGCAGCTTGAAAAGCCGCACTGCCGCATTCACCTGCATGACTCTTCCCATGCGTGAAAGCAGGCCATGGCCCTCTTGCTGCTGTTCGGGCTGGCCCTCGTGCCGCTGCTGTTGCTGCTCGGCCAGCCGGCGTGGGTGGCCTGGCGCCGAGCGCGCACGGCCGCGCGCCCCTTCCCGCCGCACTGGCGCGCAATCCTGCAGCGGCGCGTGCCGCTGGTGCGACGGCTGCCCACCGACCTCCAGCTGCAGCTGAAGCGTCACATCCAGGTCTTCCTGGCCGAGAAGCCGTTCATCGGCTGCGCCGGCCAACCCATTACCGACGAAGTGCGCGTCACGATCGCCGCACAAGCCTGCCTGCTCCTGCTGAACCGGCGCAGGCCCGACTACTTTGCGCAGTTGCGCCAGATCCTGGTGTACCCGGGTGCGTTCGTCGTGCAACGCATGCACACGGCCAGCGGCGGCGTGCTTCAGGAACAGCGGCAGGTGCTGTCGGGCGAATCATGGTCGCAGGGCCAGGTGGTCCTCTCATGGCAGGACGTGCTGGAAGGCGCCGCTTCACCCTACGACGGCCGCAACGTGGTGCTGCATGAGTTCGCCCACCAGCTCGACCAGCAGACCGGCCGCGCCAACGGTGCACCCTGGCTGGGCAGCCGGGCACGGCATGCACGCTGGGCGGCGGCGTTCAGCGCCGAGTTCGAGCGCTTGCGCGCACAGGCCGGCATGGGCGAGCCGACCTTGCTCAGCCCCTACGGCGCATCCGAGCCGGCAGAGTTCTTTGCAGTGGCCACGGAAGTCTTCTTCGAACAGGCGCCGCAACTGGCGGCTCAGCACCCCGCGCTTTACCGTGAGCTGAGCGCCTTCTACCGCGTCGACCCGCTGAGCTGGTAGCAGCGCCGCGCGAGGCCTGCCTCAATACTCGTCGTGGCCCACGCTGCCCGGCGCCAGGTTGTCGAACTTGGTCAGCGGCTTCAGGAACGTGAGCTTCACCGTACCGACCGGGCCGTTACGCTGCTTGCCGATGATGATCTCGGCAACGCCGGGCTCCTTCGAGTCCTTGTTGTAGTACTCGTCCCGGTAGATGAACATGATCACGTCCGCGTCCTGTTCGATGGCGCCCGATTCGCGCAAGTCGCTCATCATCGGCCGCTTGTCGGTGCGCGTCTCGACCGAACGGTTCAGCTGCGACAACGCGATCACCGGGCACTGCAGCTCCTTGGCCAACGCCTTCAGGCCGCGCGAGATCTCGCCGATCACGGTGGCGCGGTTCTCCTCGTTGACGCTGCTGGTACCGCTCATCAGCTGCAGGTAGTCCACCACGATCAGCCCCAGGCGCCCGCACTGCCGCGCCTGCCGGCGCGAGCGGGCGCGCAGCTCGCTGGGGTTGAGCGCGGGCGTCTCGTCGATGAAGACGCTGGATTTCGACAGCTTCTCGGTCGCCTCGCTCAGGCGGCTCCACTCGTCGTCGTTGAGCTTGCCGGTGCGCAAATGCTGCTGGTCGATGCGCCCCAGCGAGCCGACCAGGCGCAGCGCCAGTTGCGAGGCACCCATTTCCATCGAGAACACCACCACCGGCAGGCCTTCGGAGACGGCAACGTGCTCGGCGATGTTCAGCGCGAACGCCGTCTTGCCCATCGACGGACGCGCGGCAAGGATGATCAGGTCGCCCGGCTGCAGGCCGGCCGTCATGCGATCGAGGTCGAAGAAGCCGGTACGCACGCCCGTCACTTCCTCGGCGCCGTTCTCGTAGAGCTCGGTCACGCGGTCGATCAGTTGCATGACCAGCGTGTCCATGCCTTGGAAACCCTGCTTCTGGCGCGAGCCTTCCTCGCCGATCTTGAAGATCGTGCCCTCCGCCTCGTCGAGGATTTGCGACACCGGCGTGCCTTGCGGATTGAAGGCCTTGGTGGCGATGTCGTCGCTGGCGGCGATCAGCTTGCGCAGGATCGCGCGTTCGCGCACGATTTCGGCGTAGCGCCGCAAATTGGCCGCGCTCGGCACACTCTGCGCCAGGTCGTTTAGGTACTTGAGCCCCCCGCACTCCTCGCCCTTGCCCAGGCTCTGCAGTTGCTCGAACACGGTGATCACGTCGGCCGGCTTGCTGGCATTGACCAGCGCCCCGATGGCCGCATAGATCAGCTTGTGCTCGAAGCGATAGAAATCGCTGTCCGTGAGCATGTCGCCCGCACGGTCCCAGGCGCCGTTGTCCAGCAACAACCCACCCAGCACGCTCTGCTCGGCCTCGATCGAATGGGGCGGCACGCGCAGGCGAGCGACCTCGTCGTCGCGGGGGATTTCACGGTTCTGGAAGACAGCGGACATAAGCGTGAGAGCCTAGGATTTCTGGGCAGTTTGCGCCATGCACAAGTCCGTGGAAATTCAGTGGGCAACTTGTGGATTCGGCGTGCAGAACGACAAAGGCCGGCATGAAGCCGGCCTTCCTGGAGCGCCCGCAGGCGCCATAGCGGTGGCTGATCAGTCAGACTCGCCGACGACCACCACGGTCACGTCCACCACGACATCGGTGTGCGGCGCCACAGACACCGCATGCTCGCCCACCGTCTTCAGCGGACCGTTCGGCATGCGCACCTGCGACTTGTGCACTTCGAAGCCCTCTTTCTTGAGCGCCTCGGCGATGTCGAAGTTGGTGACCGAACCGAACAGGCGGCCGTCGACGCCGGCCTTCTGGCTGATGCGCACCTGGCGACCACCGAGCTTCTCGCCCAGCGCCTGCGCGCTGCTCAGCTTGTCGGATGCGGCCTTCTCGAGTTCGGCGCGCTTGACCTCGAACTCCTTGATGGCGCTGTCGGTGGCGCGGCGGGCGCGGCGCGACGGGATCAGGAAGTTGCGTGCGTAGCCGTCCTTGACCTTGACGATGTCGCCGAGGTTGCCCAGGTTGGCCACCTTTTCGAGCAGGATCACTTGCATGGTTTCTGCTCCTTAGACCTTGTGCTGATCGCTGTACGGCAGCAACGCGAGGAAGCGGGCACGCTTGATCGCGGTGGTCAGCTGGCGTTGGTAGTACGCGCGCGTGCCGGTCAGGCGGGCCGGCGTGATCTTGCCGTTCTCGCCGACGAAGTCGCGCAGCACGTCGATGTCCTTGTAGTCGATCGACTCGACGCCGGCGACGGTGAAGCGGCAGAACCGCTTGCGACGGAACAGCAGCGACTGCTGGTTGCGCTTGGGGCGCTTGTCCTTGGAGAAACGACCTTTACCGCGTGGTGGGGGCATGGTGGACCTCTATTTCAAACTGATTCCGGAATACGAACTGAGTGTCAGGCGGACAACTCGACCTCGGTGACGTGGAAGCTGAGGCCGCGGCCGTTGCGTCCGGCGGTGAGGAACCCCGCAAACAAGCCGGAACTCCCGATCGCCAGCGGCAGCAGTTGCCGTGTGATCGCCCCGATGGCCACCGCACGCATCTCCAGGGAGACCTTGCGCGGCTGCCCGTCTTCGGTGACCTGGGATTCGTGCTTCAGGCTCAAATCCAGGGCCGGCAGACCGGCGGGGGTGTAACGCACGGCACCGCGTTCGACCAGCTGGGCGTGCAGAACCAGGCGGTTCATCGTGCCCTTCGGCCGGTTGCGGCTTCAGCGACTCGACCTCAGGCCGTCGTCTCCTGCGACGCCTTGCGGGCTTCTTCCTTCTCGACCTGCTTCATCATGACTGACGGGGTCGTCTCGGCCTTGTCCTTGGCGACGGTCAGGTGGCGCAGCACGGCGTCGTTGAAGCGGAAGCCGGTTTCCAGCTCCGCCAGCACTTCCTTGCTGCACTCGATGTTCAGGCACAGGTAGTGCGCCTTCGCGAGCTTCTGGATCATGTAGGCCAGCTGGCGCCGACCCCAGTCTTCGACCCGGTGCACCTTGCCGCCGGCATTGGTGACGATGGTCTTGTAGCGCTCCAGCATGGCTGGAACCTGTTCGCTTTGATCCGGATGGATCAGCAGAATGATCTCGTAATGACGCATGGATGCTCCTTGTGGATTTCCGTGGAAGGAAAGCCGCGCCTGAATGCGTCAACAAAGGGGCGCGGCAAGGGAAACCGGCGATTATAGCAGCGGCGATGGCAGGCGCAGACGCTCCAGCAACTGCTGCTGTTGCGGCGCGGGCTCTGGGGTCAAGCGGCTGACCAGCAACAGCGCCGCCACTCCGGCCGGTACCCCGAACACCGCAGCCGCCACCGGGTCTATGCCCCACCAGAGCGCATCCCCTGTCATCGGCGCCAGGCCGATCCACTGGCGCAAGGCCTCGATGTGCCAGAGCATGTAGCCACCGCACACGCCCAGGCCAACCAGCATGCCGGCCACCGCGCCGGCGCCGTTGGCACGACGCCAGAACACGCCCAGGGTGAGCGTCGGGAAGAAGGCCGATGCGGCCAGCGAGAACGCCGCGGAGACGTATTGCAGCATGTTGTCGATGCGCAGCGAGGCGATCGCCGCCGCCAGCAGCGCGGTGGCCAGCACCAGCACCTTCGCGAGCATCACGCGGCGGATGGCGGAGGCTCGAGGGTTGACGAGCCGGTAGTAGACGTCGTGCGACAGCGCATTGGCGATCGTCAGCAGCAGCCCGTCGGCGGTGGACAGCGCTGCCGCCAAGCCACCGGCCGCGACGAGGTAGGTGAGAACGTGCGGCAGGCCGCCGATTTCCGGCGCGGCGAGCACGATCACGTCCTGCCCCAGCCGCAGCTCGGCCAGCTGAAGAATGCCGTCGTGGTTGATGTCCTCCACCGACACCAGGGCGGGTGCCAGCTTGCTCCAGTGGTGCAGCCAGTCGGGCAGGCGGGAGAACGGCGTGCCCACCAGGTGGTCGAGCACCTGTTGCTTGACCAGCGCTGCAAGCGCCGGCGCGGCCAGGTACAGCAGCCCGATGAAGAACAGCGACCACCCCACCGACCGCCGCGCCTCCGCGACCGACGGCGTGGTGTAGTAGCGCGTCAGCACATGCGGCATCGCTGCTGTGCCCATCATCAGGCACAGCACCAGTGCGAGGAAGTTGCGGCGCGACAGTTCGTAGGCACGTCGTCCCGCGGCGTCGCCGGCAGGGTCGCCGGCGGCAAACGGCAGCGCCTGCGGGGGCATGCCGCCGAGCGGGCGCGACTGCGCCAGGGAGGCATCGCGCTGGCGCTCGTAGCTGCGGCGCGCTGCAGCCTCGCTGCGCGGCAGCGCGTCGATGGCGCGTTCGGCGTGCTGGATGCGCACCAGCGGCCCGTTCTCGGCCTTCATGCGCTGCACCTGCTCGGCCAGAGCCTGCGCCTCCTGCGCCATCGCCCGCGGTACGTCGGCCAGCTTGGTGCTTGCGGAGGCGGCACGGTCGGCATACAGCGCCCGGGCCTGCACTTCACGCGGGTCGGCCACCAACCGTTGCTCCGCCAGCGTCACGTGCGCCAGGACACTGCCGTACGCCACCGGAAGCGGCGAGCCGGTGACGTTGAACGACAACCACGCCACCGGTACGAGGTACGCGATGATCAGCACGATGTACTGTGCCGCCTGGGTCCACGTGACGGCTCGCATGCCACCGAGGAACGAGCACACGAGAACGCCGCCGAGGCCCACGAAGATGCCCACCTCGAAGCTGAAGCCCGTCAGGTGCGAGGTGATCAGGCCCACACCGTAGATCTGCACCACCAGGTAGACGAACGAGACCAGCACGGCAGCGGCCACCGCGATCAGCCGAGGCAGCTGCCCGCCGTAGCGCGCGCCGATGAAGTCGGGCAGCGTGAACTGGCCGAAACGGCGCAGGTACGGCGCGAGCAGCAGCGCCACCAGGCAGTAGCCGCCCGTCCATCCGAGGATGTAGGCCAGCCCGTTGAAACCCTGGAGGTACAGCACGCCCGCCGTACCGATGAACGACGCCGCGGACATCCAGTCGGCGGCCGTGGCCATGCCGTTGTAGAACGCCGGCACGCGCCTTCCGGCCACGTAGTACTCGGCCTCGTCGGTGGTGCGACTGAGCAGGCCGATGGCGGCGTACACGGCCACGCTGCCGAGCAGCAGCAGGCCGCCGATCCAGTTGTGCGGCCACCCGCGCTCCTCGGCCCACGCGAGCAGCCCGATGAACGCCACCACGCCGAGTGTGTAGAGCCCGTAGCGCCGGTTCAGCGTGCGCAGGAAGCGGCGCGCGGGCTCTTGCGCCATGGATCGGCCGCTAGCGCTTTGCCAGGCGCTGCCAGGTGTCGATCACCGTGTCCGGATTCAACGAGATCGACACGATGCCTTCGGCCGCCAGCCAGTCCGCGAAGTCGGGGTGGTCACTCGGGCCCTGGCCGCAGATCCCGACGTACTTGCCGGTAGCGCGGCAGGCGGCGATGGCGCGCGAGATCAATGCCTTGACTGCCGGGTCGCGCTCGTCGAAGTCGTCGGCCAGTTGCTCCAGGCCCGAGTCGCGGTCCAGACCCAGCGTGAGCTGCGTCAGGTCGTTGGAACCGATGGACATGCCGTCGAAGTGCTCGAGGAACTGCTCCGCGAGGATCGCGTTGCTCGGCACCTCGCACATCATGATCAGCTTCAATCCCTCGTGTCCGCGCTTGAGGCCGCGAGCGGCCAGCATCTCGTTGACGCGTTCGGCCTGCTTCAGCGTGCGCACGAACGGCACCATGATCTCGACGTTGTCCAGCCCCATGTCGTTGCGCACGCGCTTGAGCGCCTCGCACTCCATGCCGAAGGCATCGCTGAAATCGCCGCTGATGTAGCGCGACGCCCCACGGAAACCGAGCATGGGGTTCTCTTCGTCCGGCTCGTAGCGCGAGCCACCGATGAGTTTGCGGTACTCGTTGGATTTGAAGTCCGACAGCCGCACGATCACCGGCTTCGGCCAGAACGCAGCCGCAATCGTGGCAATGCCCTCGGCCAGCTTGTCCACGTAGAAGGCGCGCGGGCTGGCGTGGCCCCGAGCCACCGATTCCACCGCCTTCTTCAGCTCCGGATCCACGTTCGGGTAGTCCAGGATCGCCTTCGGGTGCACGCCGATGTTGTTGTTGATGATGAACTCCAGCCGGGCCAGGCCGACGCCGGAGTTGGGCATCTGCGCGAAGTCGAACGCCAGCTGCGGATTGCCCACGTTCATCATGATCTTGATCGGGCAGTACGGCATCTCGCCGCGCTGAACGTCGGAGACCTCGGTTTCGAGCAGCCCGTCGTAGATGAAGCCGGTGTCGCCCTCGGAGCACGCCACCGTGACCAGCGCCCCGTCGTGCAGCTTCTCGGTGGCGTCGCCGCAGCCCACCACCGCCGGAATCCCGAGCTCGCGCGCGATGATGGCGGCGTGGCAGGTGCGTCCGCCGCGGTTGGTGACGATCGCGCTCGCGCGCTTCATCACCGGCTCCCAGTTCGGGTCGGTCATGTCGGTGACCAGCACGTCGCCCGGCTGCACCCGCTCCATCTCGCTGATCGACGTCACCAGCCGCACCGGGCCGGTGCCGATCTTCTGGCCGATGGCGCGGCCCTCGACCAGCACGGTACCGTGGCCCTTGAGCTTGTAGCGCTGCTCGACCTTGCCCTCGGCCTGGCTCTTCACCGTCTCGGGGCGCGCCTGCAGGATGTAGAGCTGGCCGTCGACGCCGTCCTTGCCCCACTCGATGTCCATCGGGCGGCCGTAGTGCTGCTCGATGATCAGCGCGTACTTCGCCAGCTCGATCACGTCGTTGTCGCTGAGCGAATAGCGGTTGCGCAGTTCGGGCGGCGTGTCCACCGTCTTCACCAGCTTGCCACTGGCCGCGCGCTCCTCGGGTGACGCGAACTCCATCTTCAGCAGCTTGGAGCCAAGGTTGCGTCGGATCAGCGGGAACTTGCCGCGTTGCAGCGCCGGCTTGTGGACGTAGAACTCATCGGGGTTCACCGCGCCCTGCACCACGGTCTCGCCGAGGCCATAGCTGGAGGTGATGAACACGACGTCCTTGAAGCCGCTTTCGGTGTCGATCGTGAACATCACGCCCGCGGCGCCGAGGTCGGAGCGCACCATGCGCTGCACGCCGGCCGACAAGGCCACGTCACCATGGGCAAAGCCCTTGTGCACGCGATAGCTGATCGCGCGATCGTTGTAGAGCGAGGCGAACACCTCCTTCATCTTGTGCAGCACCTGCTCGATGCCTACCACGTTGAGGAAGGTCTCCTGCTGCCCGGCGAAGGAGGCATCCGGCAGGTCTTCGGCCGTGGCAGACGAGCGCACCGCGAACGATGCCTCGGCATTGCCTTGGGTCAGCCGCGCAAACTGCTCGCGGATCGCTTGCTCGAGCGCGGCGGGGAATGGCGCCGCCTCGATCCAGCCGCGAATCTCGGCGCCTGCCTGGGCCAGCGCACGCACGTCGTCGGTGTTCAGCGCAGCCAGGCGCTGCGCAATACGGGTGGTCAGCCCGTTGCTGCTCAGGAATTCGCGGAACGCATGCGCCGTGGTGGCAAAGCCTCCCGGTACGCGCACGCCGCTCTCGGCAAGCTGGCTGATCATCTCGCCGAGGCTGGCGTTCTTGCCGCCCACCACCTCGACGTCGGACATCCTCAGTTGTTCGAACGGTACGACCAGGGCGGTCGCCTCAAAGCGGGTTGAAGACATGGGAAAGCTCCGTGATGTGAAAAAACCGGTGCTCCCGCGTCTGGCAGGCCCGGCGCACGATCGACCCACCCGGTGTCGGATTCTGATTGGAAGGTGGGGCAGCGCATGGGCGAGAAATTCGCGAGAAATTGGGCGGATTCTAGGGCGGCCACCTTGCGACTGCATGAACGCTCCCCCGAATGCACGGGCCGAAGCGGCCGCCAGCGCTACCCTATGATCCCCACCATGCTCAACCGCACCGTCTTCTTCGTCTCCGACGGCACCGGCATCACGGCCGAAACCTTCGGCAACTCGATCCTCGCGCAGTTCGCGGCCAAGCCGCGGCACGTACGGCGGCCCTTCATCGACACGGTGGAGAAGGCCTGGGCTGTAGTGAGCGAGATCAACGCAACGTCCGCCCGGGAGGGCGCGCGCTCCGTCGTGTTCATCACGCTGGTCAACGACGAAGTGCGCGACATCGTCGGCAGCCCCCAATGCCACGGCCTCGTGCTGGACATGTTCCGCACCTTCGTGGAGCCGCTTGAGATCGAGTTCGGCATCAAGTCGAACCACCGGGTGGGACGCTTCTCGGACGTCGCCAGAAGCCAGGAGTACAACGACCGGATCGAGGCGATCAATTTCTCGCTCGCTCATGACGACGGGCAGTCGGCGCGCAACCTCGAGCAGGCCGACGTGATCCTGGTGGGCGTGAGCCGCAGCGGGAAGACGCCCACCTCCCTGTACCTCGCGATGCAGCACGGCATCAAGGCCGCCAACTACCCGCTGATCCCGGAGGACTTCGAGCGCAACAAGCTGCCGTCGATGCTGGCGCCACACAAGCGCAAGTGCTTCGGCTTGACGATCGATCCCGAGCGCCTCAGCCAGATCCGCAACGAGCGGCGCCCGGGCAGCAAGTACGCTGCCATCGAGAACTGCCGCTACGAGGTCAACGAGGCCGAGGCGATGATGCGGCGCGAAAGCATTTCGTGGCTGTCGTCGACGCACAAGTCGATCGAGGAGATCGCGACCACGATCCTGCGCGACATCCGCCCCGACCGCCTGGTGTACTGACCATGCACGCGCCCACCGTCCTCGCGTTCGACACCTTCGGCACGGTGGTCGACTGGCACGGCTCGATCCAGCGCGAGGTGCAGGCCCTCTATCCGCAAGTCGACGGCGACGCCTTCGCCACCGCCTGGCGTGCCGGGTACCGCCCGGCGATGCAGCGCGTGATGTCGGGCGAACTCGGCTGGACCTTGATCGACGATCTGCACCGAATGATCCTCGATGCCTTGCTGCCGCGGTTCGGGCTGGAGCACCTGGACGAGCTGGCGCGGCGGCACCTGAACAAGGCATGGCATCGGCTCGACCCCTGGCCTGACGCCGCCGAAGGCTTGCGGCGCCTGCGCTCGCGTTTCATGTGCTGCACGCTGTCCAACGGCAACCTGGGCTTGCTCGCCGAGCTGGGCAAGCACGGCGGCCTGCAATTCGACTGCCTCCTGTCGGCCGAAGTGTTCCGCGCCTACAAGCCTGACCCGACCACCTACCTCGGCGTGGCGCGCGTGTTCGACGTGGCGCCGGAGCAGGTGATGCTGGTGGCCGCGCACCATGACGACTTGGCCGCCGCACGCGCCTGCGGGCTGCAGACGGCCTATGTGGAGCGGCAGTGGGAGTTCGGCCGTGCGCACCCGAAGGACGTGTCCGCCCATCCGGCCAACACGCTGCACGCCAAGGACTTTCTCGACCTGGCTGCGCTGCTGGGCGCTTGAGGCGTCAGTTGCCGGCCTGGCGCGCCGCTTCGTAGAAGCAGACGGCTGCGGCAGCGGCCACGTTCAGGGACTCCTCGCCGCCCGGCTGCGGTATGCGCAGCGTGAGGGCACAGCGCTGCAGCAATGCCACCTGGACGCCCTGCCCTTCGTGGCCCAGCACCCAGGCTGCCGGTTGCGGCAGGCGAACGTCGACCAGGCTCTGCTGCGCATGCGAACTGGTCGCCACCAGCGGCACCTGAAGCGCAGGCAGTTCTTCGGGCTGCACCCCTTCGACCAGTTGCAGGCCGAAATGGGCGCCCATGCCGGCGCGCAGCACCTTCGGCGACCAGAGTGCGACGGTGCCCTTCAATGCCAGCACCTGCCGCACGCCGAAAGCCGCCGCGCTGCGCAGCACGCTGCCGGCATTGCCCGCGTCCTGCAAGCGGTCGAGCACCACGGTGGCCACACGCGGCGCGATGGCGGGCGATACCGGCGCCGCCACCAACGCGCCGATGGGCGCCGGCGACTCCAGGCCGCTCACGCCGCGGAACAGCGCATCGGGCAGCAGCGCCACCCGCCCGCCCTGGCGTGCCAGGGCCCTGAGCTCCGGCTGTTCCCAGCCGGATTCGCTGATCACCACCTCCTGCAAGGCATGGCCGCGGGCCAGGCAGGCGCGAAGGAGATGGTCCCCCTCCAGCCACACCAGCCCGATGCGCCGATACGCGGCGCCGTCGTGCAGCAGCTTGCGCAGGCGGACCAGCAGCGGGTTGTCCCGAGAGCGGATCTCGATCGGCTCACTCATCGGTTTCGCCCGCGGTGGCGCCGTCGAGCGAAAGCCCCAGCGCCTCGCGCACGGGCGCGAAGCTGCGCCGATGCGCAATGCACGCACCTCGCGCCTTCAGGGCTTCGAGGTGCTCGGCCGTGGCGTAGCCCTTGTGCGCAGCGAAGCCGTAGCCGGGGTGCAGCGTATCGAGCTGCAGGCAGAGCCGGTCGCGATGCACCTTGGCCAGGATGGAGGCGGCCGAGATGGCCGGCACCAGCGCGTCACCCTTCACGATCGCCTCGGCAGCCACACGCAACACCGGCAACCTGTTGCCGTCCACCAGCACCTTGGCCGGCTTCAGGCGCAAGCCCTCCACCGCGCGCCGCATCGCCAGCATCGTGGCCTGCAGGATGTTGATCGAGTCGATCTCGTCGACGCTGGCCTCTCCTACCGCGCAGCACAGCGCCTTGGCGCGGATCTCGTCGTAGAGGCGATCGCGCTTGGCCGGCGTGAGCACCTTGGAGTCGGCCAGGCCCTTGATCGGGTGCAACTCGTCGAGGATCACCGCTGCGGCCACCACCGGCCCGGCGAGCGGCCCGCGGCCTGCCTCGTCCACCCCGGCCACCAGGCCGGGCGTGTCCCAGGGCAAGCCGATCTGCTCAGGCTTGCGCGCCTTCGAGGACTTGTGCGATCGCATCGGTGGCACAGCGCGCCGTGTCACGGCGCAACAGTTGATGTAGCTCGATGAAACGCCGGCGCACCGCGTCGGCCTTGGCGGGCGAGTCCAGCCACCCCGTGACCGCGGTGGCCAGCGCCTTGGGTGTCGCGTCGTCTTGCAGCAGCTCCGGCACGACGAAATCCTGGCACAGGATGTTGGGCAAGCCCACCCACGGCTGGTAGCGCATCCGCTTCATGATCTGCCAGCTCAGCGGGTGCAGCTTGTAGGCGATGACCATCGGCCGCTTGAACAGCGCGGCCTCGAGCGTGGCCGTGCCGCTGGCGATCAGCGTCACGTCGCAGGCCGCCAACGCCTCGTGCGAGCGGCCATCGACCAGCTGGATTTGGGTGTCGGGTGCATATTGCTGCAGCAGCGGCTGCAGTTGCGGGCGCAAGCCAGGCACCACCGGCAGCACGAAGCGCAGATCGGGGCGCTGGCGCTGCAGCAGCGCAGCAGCTTGAAGAAACAGCGGCGCGATGTACTCGATCTCGGCGCGCCGGCTGCCGGGCAGCAGCGCGACCACCGGCGTCTGCGCAGGCAGCTGCAGCAGCGCACGCGCCGCGTCGCGCGGTGGCTCCAGCGGGATCGCATCGGCCAGCGGATGGCCGACGTAGCTGGCGGCCACCCCATGCTTCTGCAGCAGCGCTGGCTCAAACGGAAACAGGCACAGCACATGGTCGGCCGACCGCACGAGCTTGGCAGCGCGGCCGCCGCGCCAAGCCCAGATGGACGGGCAGACGAAGTGCACTGTCTTGATGCCCTCGCGCTTCAGCCGCGCCTCCAACCCGAGATTGAAATCCGGCGCATCGACGCCGATGAAGGCATCCGGTCGCTCGCGGAGCACGCGCTGCGCCAGTTGGTCGCGAATACCGGAGATCTCGCGGTAGTGGCGCAGCGCCTCCACATAGCCGTGCACCGCCAGCTTGTGATGGGGCCACCATGCCTCGAAGCCGTGCGCCGCCATCTGCGGGCCGCCGATGCCCTGCGCCTGCAGCGCCGGCCAGCGCTGGCGCATGCCGCCCAGCAGCAAGCCCGCCAGCAGGTCGCCGGAGGCTTCGCCGGCCACCATCGCGAACTTCATCGGCAGCCTCAGCGAGCGATGCCGCGCGTGGAGGCGGCCAGGAAGCCGAGCAAGGCCTGCACGTCGGCGTCGCCCTCCGGCAGTTGGCCTTCGAGCGCCATGATCTCGGCCTTCGCCTGCTCGAGCGTGAGCCCCTTGCGGTACAGCAGGCGATGCATTTGTCGCACCTGCGCGATGCGCTCCGCGCTAAAGCCCCGGCGGCGCAGCCCTTCGGCGTTGACGCCGTGCACCGACAGCGGATTGCCGGAGACGGTCATGAACGGAGGCACGTCCTGCGACACATGGCTCTGGAAGCCGATCATCGCGTGCGCACCCACCTTGCAGAACTGGTGCACGCCGGACAAGCCGCCCACGATCGCCCAGTCGTCCACGTGCACGTGCCCCGCCAGCGTGGCGTTGTTGGCCAGCACCGTGCGGCTGCCCAGCTGCACGTCGTGCGCGAGGTGCACATAGGCCATGATCCAGTTGTCATTGCCCACCCGCGTGACGCCGGCGTCCTGAGCGGTGCCGCGGTTGAAGGTGCAGAACTCGCGGATCGTGTTGCGGTCGCCGATCGACAGCTCGGTGGGCTCGCCGCCGTACTTCATGTCCTGTGGCGCGGCACCGAGCGAAGCGAAGGCAAAGATGCGGTTGTCACGCCCGATGGTGGTCGGACCTTCGATCGTCGTGTGCGCACCCACCGTGGTGCCGTCGCCGATGCGCACGCCGGCACCGATGACAGCATAGGGGCCGACGACCACGCTGGCGGCGAGCTCGGCGCCAGGATCGACGACAGCGGTCGGATGAATCTGCGCCATCGCTCGCGTCAGCTCACCTTGCGCTTGGTGCACATCAACTCGGCCTCACAGGCCACTTCCTGGCCCACCAGCGAGCGGCCGCTGAACTTGAAGATGCCCGCCTTCACGCGGTCGAGCTTCATCTCGATCATCAACTGGTCGCCCGGCTCCACGGGACGCTTGAAGCGCGCGCCGTCGATGCCGACGAAGTAGTAGACGTGATCGTCCTGAAGGTCGAGGTCGAGGGACGCAAAGGCCAGCAGCAGCGAAGCCTGCGCCATCGCCTCCAGGATCAGCACGCCCGGCATCACCGGGCGCTTGGGGAAGTGACCCTGGAAGAACGGCTCGTTCATCGTCACGTTCTTGATCGCCCGCACATGCTGGCCCTTTTCGATTTCGAGCACTCGATCCACCAGGAGGAAGGGGTAGCGGTGCGGCAGTTTGGCGAGGATCTGGTGGATGTCCAATGAAGTCATGATTTCTTTTCCAGGGCGCGCAGGCGATCGCGCAGCGCATGCAGCTGACGCAACGTGGCGGCATTCTTTTCCCAGCTCGCATTGTCGTCGAACGGGAACGCGCCGCTGTAGTGCCCCGGCTTGCGGATCGATCGGCTGACGAGCGTGAACGCGGAAACGTGCACGTGGTCCACGATCTCGATGTGGCCGACGATGCCCGACGCCCCGCCGATCGTGCAGTGCCGCCCAATGCGGGCGCTGCCGGCCACGGCAACACATCCGGCCATCGCCGTGTGCGCGCCCACCACCACGTTGTGGCCGATCTGGATCAGGTTGTCGAGCTTCACGCCATCGTCGATCACGGTGTCGTCGAGGGCACCACGGTCAATGCAGGTATTGGCACCGATCTCCACGTCGTCACCGATGCGCACGGCGCCCAGCTGCTCGATCTTTTCCCAACGGCCATCGTGGGGCGCGAAGCCGAAGCCGTCGGCTCCGATCACGACGCCCCCGTGCACGATGCCGCCGGCGCCGATTTGGCAGCGCTCGCCGAGTGAAACGCGCGCCGCCAGCCGGGTGCCCGCCCCTACGCGTGCCTGCGCACCCACGTGCGCATGTGTACCGAGCACTGCGCCGCACTCGATCACGGCACCCGCCCCCACAAAGGCGAAAGCGCCGATGCTCGCGCTCGGGTCGATCTGCGCACCCGCCTCCACCACGGCGCTGGCATGCACGCCGGGCTGCGGCGCCGGTCGAAGCATCTGCGCCCACCATTGGGTGAGGCGTGCGAAATACAGGTACGGATCAGGCGTGACGATCGTCGCGCCGCGGGCCGCGGCGGCATCGCGCGCAGCTGGCGCGACGATGACACAACCAGCGCTGCTATCGGCCAGCTGTTGCTGGTAGCGAGGATTGGCGAGGAACGAGATCGTGGTGGGCGTCGCGCCCTGCAGCGGCGCGATGCGCTCGATGCTCAGCGTGGGGTCGCCAACCAGCTCGCCGCCGAGTCGGTTCACGATGTCGGACAGCTGCACTTGCGGCATGGTGCCTCAATGAAAAACGGGGCCAGCGGCCCCGCGGTGATCACTTGCCGGCGTTCAGCGCGTCGATCACCTTCTTCGTGATGTCCACGCGAGGACTGGCGAACACAGCGTCCTGCACGATCAAGTCGTACTTCTCGCTGTCGAAGATCGACTTGATCACCCGGTTCGAGCGCTCCAGCACGGCGGCCAGTTCTTCGTTCTTGCGCTGCGCCAGATCCTCCTGCAGCTCGCGGCGCTTGCGCTGGAAGTCGCGGTCCTGCTCCACGAGATCGCGCTGGCGGCGGTTGCGCTCCGCCTCGGACAGCGTGGGCGCCTCCTTCTCGAGCTTGTCCGAGGCTGCCTTCAAGCGCGCCGCAACGTCGTTGAGCTCCTTCTCGCGCTTGCCGAACTCGGCCTCGAGCTTCGCCTGGGCAGCCTTGGCGGGTGCCGCCTCGCGCAGCACACGCTCGGCGTTGACGTACCCGATCTTCAGCTCCTGCGCCTGCACTGCTGCGCCGGCTGCCGCCAGCGCGGCGGCCACGCCCAGGGCTCTCAACATGGACAGGGTATTCATCAGAAGGCGGTCCCGATCTGGAATTGGAAGCGTTGGATTTTATCGTCCGACTTGTAGCGGATCGGACGCCCGTAGCTGAGCTTCAGCGGCCCCACCGGCGAGAGCCAGCTCAGGCCCACGCCCGCCGAAACACGGATTGGATTGCCGCCGGGGATCTGATAGTCGACCGGCTTCTTCTCCCACCACACGTTGCCGGCGTCGGTGAACGCGAAGATGCGCAGGGACTTGTCGTTGCCCGTACCAGGAACGGGGAAGTACAGCTCGGCGTTGACGTTGAACTTCTTGTTGCCGCCGATGTAGGCGCCGGTGGTGTCCACCTGGCCGAGAGAGCCTTGATCGAACACGCGCACGGAACCCAGGCCGCCACCGTAGAAGTTCTTGAACACCGGGTACGGCCGGCCCTGCAAGCCTTTGCCATAGCCGAGTTCGGCATTGATGCCCAGCGTGAGCTTGCTGAACACCGGCAGCTTGAAGTACTCCTGGTACTGCAAGTTGCTGCGCAGGTAGCGCGTGTCGCCGGCAGCGCCCCACTCGAGATTCACCCGCTCCATGCGGCCGGCGGTGGGTGTGAGAACGCTGTCGCGCTCGTCGCGCTGCCAGCCCACGGTGACCGGGATGGTGTTGCTGTTCTCACCGTACTGGGCGATGTACGTGGTGTACTGCGACGGCAGCTGAGACCCGCGAATCTCGGTGCGTTCCATGCCGATGCCGAAGAACACCGTGTCGTACTCGGAGAATGGCACGCCGAAACGGATAGAGGCGCCCGGCTGGGTGATCGAGTAGTCGGTGCTGGCCTGGTTGAGCGGCGTGGACTTGCGGTAATACAGGTCGATCGCGCGCGAGATACCGTCGATCGTGAAGTACGGGTCGACGGTGCTGAACACCAGCGTGCGGTTGCTCTTGCTCGTGTTCAGGTCGAGGCCGAGGTAATTGCCGGAGCCAAACACGTTGTCCTGACGAATGGACGCCGTGAGTGACAGCTTCTCGGCACTGGAGTAGCCCGCGCCCACCTGCAGGTTGCCGGTGGGACGCTCCTCGACGTTGACGACCAGGTCCACCTGGTCCGGCGCCGACGGCACCTCGTTGGTCTCGACGTTGACGTCCTTGAAGTAGCCCAGGCGCTCGACACGATCGCGCGACAACTTGATCTTCTGGCCGTCGTACCACGACGACTCGAACTGCCGGAACTCGCGCCGCACCACCTCGTCCCGCGTGCGGGTGTTGCCAGCCACGTTGATGCGCCGCACATACACCCGCCGCTGCGGGGTGCCAGCCAGTACCACGACCACCTGCCCGGTGGCGCGGTCGATCTCCGGGCGCGACTCCACCTGCGCAAAGGCGTAGCCGTAGACGCCGAAGCGATCCGTCATGGCCTTGGTGGTGTCGGCGACGTCCTTGCCGCGGTAGGCCTGCCCGGGCTTGATGGTGACGAGGCGCTTGAACTCGTCTTCCTTGCCCAGGTAGTCGCCCTCGAGCTTGATCCCGGTCACGGTGTAGGGCTGCCCTTCGTGCACGGTGATGTTGATCGTGATGTCCTGCTTGTCGGGCGAGATCGTCACCTGGGTGGACTCGACGGCGAACTCGAGATACCCGTGGTCCATGTAGTACGCACGCAGCGTCTCCAGGTCGGCGTTGAGCTTGGCGCGCGAGTAGCGGTCGTTCTTGGTGTACCAGGTGAGCCAGCCGGACTTGGTGAGTTCGAACAGGTCGAGCAGCGTGCCTTCCGAGAAGGCCTTGTTGCCGACGATGTGGATGTCCTTGATGTGGGCCGCGTCGCCTTCGTTCATCGTGAACGTGACGTTCACGCGATTGCGCTCGAGCGGCGTCACGGTGGTGGTGACCTCCGCGCCATACAGGCTGCGGGACAAGTACTGGCGCTTGATCTCCTGCTCGGCACGGTCGATCAGCGCCTTGTCGAACGGCAGCCCCTCGCCGATGCCGGCGTCCTTGAGTGACTTCAGCAGCGTGTCCTTGTCGAACTCATGCAAGCCGACGAAGCTCACGTTCGAGATCGTGGGCCGCTCCTCGACGATGAGCACCGCCACGTCGCCTTCGATCTCGATGCGCACGTCCTTGAACAGGCCGGTGGCGAACAACGCGCGCAGCGCCGCAGCACCCTTGTCGTCCGTGTATGTGTCGCCCACGCGGAAGGGCAGCGCCGCGAACACCGTCCCCGGATCGGTGCGCTGCAGGCCCTCGATGCGGATGTCCTTCAGCGTGAAGGGTTCGACCGCCTGGGCCACGGGGGCGTAGGCGGCGCTCGCAAGGGCCACGCACGCGGCAACAGGGCGCAGGAAGGAGCGATCGGCAAAGTGCATCGGAAAGGGGATCAGTGCAGGCCCAGGAAGCGGGCCACGTCGTTGTACAAGGCCAGCGACATCAGCAGCAGCATGATCAGCATGCCCCCGCCTTGCAGCCACTTCAGCCACACGCCGGCCACGGGCCGCCCGGTCACGGCCTCGAAAATGTAATACATGAGGTGGCCACCATCGAGCAGCGGCAACGGCAGCAGGTTCAGCACGCCGAGGCTTACGCTGACCAGCGCCAGGAAGCCGAGATAGTACGCGAGCCCCTCGTGCACCGACTGGCTGGCGTAGTCGGCGATCGTCAGCGGCCCGCTGAGATTGCGCAGCGACGCCTGGCCGACCAGCATGCGCCCCATCATCTTCAGCGTCAGCGCCGACACCTCCCAGGTGCGCCGCGCGCCCTGCAGCAGGCCGTCGATGGGACCGTAGCGCACGGTCACCATCTGCGGCGGCTGGCCAACGTAGGCGTCGATGCGGCCAACGTTCTGGCCGGCCTCGGAGACCACACGCGGCTGCACGGTCAGCTCGACGATCTGGCCGCCTCGCTCCACGGTCCAGCGCTGCGGTGCGGGCGTACCGGCCTTGGCGCTTTGCAGGATGCGCGCACGCAAGGTGACGCCGTCGCGCACCGGGCGATCGTCCACTCGCAGGACATGGTCGCCTTCCCGAAGACCGGCCTGCGCCGCCGGGCCGCCCGCCTTTACCTCGCCCAGCACCGGCTCGCTGTACGGCGCGCCAATGCCGATGCGCTGCACGAGCGCGGCATCGATCTCGCGCGACCCGAGTTGGTCCAGTGCCAGCACGGCAGTCCGGGTGCCGTGCCCGCCGGGCTCGGCGACGCGCAGCGCCAGCGGCGCGCCCCGCATGGCGGCCTGGGTGATGGCCCAGCGCAGGTCGCTCATGGAGCGCACCTCGGTCCAGTCGGGATCCGCCTGCGATTCGTCCGGAACACCTGTGGCCGTGACCAGTTCACCCGCATGCAGACCGGCTGCCTCGGCCAGGCTGCCAGCCATAGGCGCCGACAGCAACGCCTTCGGTTCGTCCACGCCGATCCAATGCGCGGCGGCGTACAGCAGCACGGCCAGCAACAGGTTGGACACCGGCCCCGCCGCTACGATCAGCGCGCGTTGCCACACCGGCTTGCTGGCAAAGGTATAGCGATGCTCGGCCGCGCTGATCGGCGGATGCTCGCGGTCGTCGATCCAGCGCACATAACCACCCAACGGCAGCGCAGAGATCACGAACTCTGTGCCGTCCGCCCGCGGCTGGCGACGCCACAGCACCCGACCAAAGCCGATCGAGAAGCGCTGCACCTTCACCCCGCATGCCACCGCGGTTCGGTAGTGGGCGAACTCGTGCACGACGATCAGCACGCCAAGCGTGAGAACGAAGGACAACACCATCGTGATCACAGCGCCATCCTCCGTACGCATTCGCCGGCATGAGCACGAGCGCGCGCATCGAGCGCGAGCAGGTCGTCGAGGACGGCGTCGGGCCCGAGCCCGGGCTGCACCGCTTCGATCGTCGCCGCGTTGACGCGATGGATGGCGTCGAAGCCCAGGCGACGATCGAGAAAGGCAGCCACGGCTACCTCGTTGGCCGCGTTGAGCACGGCACTGCTGCCGTCCGGCCCGCGCAGCGCATCCCAGGCCAGCTGAAGGCCTGGAAAACGCGCCGGATCGGGCGCTTCGAAGGTGAGCGCGGACAGCGTGTGGAAATCGGGCACGTCCGCACCGGATTCGATGCGCTCGGGCCAAGCCAGGCCATAGCTGATGGGCATGCGCATGTCGGGCGTGCCCAACTGCGCCAGCACCGAGCCATCGCGACACACCACCATCGAATGGATGAGGCTCTGCGGATGGATCACGACGCGGATCTGCTCCGGGCGCAGATCGAACAGCCAACGTGCTTCGATCACCTCCAGCGCCTTGTTCATCATGGTGGCGGAGTCGACGGAGATCTTGCGACCCATCACCCAGTTCGGATGGGCGCAGGCTTCATCGGGGGTGACGGCGGTCAGCGTGGACGGGTCACGCTGACGGAAGGGACCGCCGGACGCGGTAAGCACGATGTGATCCACGCGTGCGGGCCACGCCTGGCGATCCTCGGGCAGGCACTGGAAGATCGCGGAGTGCTCGCTATCGATTGGCAGCAGCGTGGCACCACCCTCGCGCACCGCGCGCATGAAGTGCCCACCGCCAACGACGAGTGCTTCCTTGTTGGCCAGCAGCAGGCGCTTGCCGGCGCGCGCCGCGGCAAGACAAGGCCCGAGGCCGGCCGCGCCGACGATCGCTCCCATCACGACATCGACCTCGGGATGTGCCCCCAGGTCACACAAGGCCTGCGCCCCCTCCAGCACCTCGGTGCGAACACCTGCCTCCCGCAGCCGGCCACGCAAGTCGCGTGCCGCCTGTGGATTGCCGACGGCGGCGAAGCGTGGGCGCCATTGCAGGCACTGCATCGCCAGCGCATCGACCTGGCTGTGCGCAGTGAGCGCAAATACCTCGAAACGATCGGGGTGCCGCGCCACGACGTCGAGCGTGCTCGTACCGATCGAGCCGGTAGAGCCGAGAATGCATACGCGTTGTCGCGTCACAGGTGTCTTTCGTGAAGCTCAGGCCAGCGACAGTGCCAGCGCGATCGGGAACACCGGCAACAGCGCGTCGACCCGATCCAGCACACCGCCGTGACCGGGCAGCAATTGACTCGAATCCTTGGCTCCGGCCGCGCGCTTGACCAGTGACTCGAACAGGTCACCCACCACGCTCATGCCAGCCAGGGCCAGGAGGCAGACCACAAGGCCGCCGATTCCCCAGGTACCTGCCAACTGCGTATAGAGGCTGGGCGAGTCGACCGCGACGTGCGCATCGAACGCCATCCACGCCGCGGCCAGCAGCAGCACCCCCAGCATGCCGCTCAGCACCCCCTCCCAGCTCTTGCCGGGGCTGATCGTCGGCGCCAGCTTGCGGCGGCCGAAGGCGCGGCCGCCGAAATAGGCCGAGATGTCAGCAGCCCATACGAGGCAGAAGACCGAGAGCAGGAAGTTCACGCCGTTGGCCTTGGCGTAGCACAGCGCGAGCCAGCCGGCCCACAGCGCGACGCAGCCGATGGCCCAGCGCAGCACACGGGGCACGTGCGGCCAGCCAGACGGCCCGCCACGCAAGGCAAGCGCGCCGCCAAGCACCCAGAGAGCGGTCGCCAGCCACCAGGCCGAAGACGGTGTGGCGGTGGTCCAGCCCATCGTCCAGGCGAGCACGCCGCCCGCGACGACGAAGGCAGCGGTGCCGATAGCCGCCGATGCGCCCAGTTGATTGAGCCGCGCCCATTCCCATCCGGCAGCAGCGATGGCCAGCAGCGTAAGCGCCGCGAACGGCCACAGCATCGGCGCGAAGAGCGCGGGCAGCAGCACAGCCAGCAGCACGACGGCGGTGATGACGCGCTGCTTCAGCATGTGGTGGTCTTCAAGCCGCGTCTTCGGCGAGCGAAGCGTTGGCCTCGCCGGGCACGCCACCGAAGCGGCGTTCGCGCGCGGCGAACGTGGCCAGCGCGGCATCGAGCTCGGCCTCGCCGAAGTCGGGCCATAGGCAATCGGTGAAGACGAATTCGGAATACGCCACCTGCCACAGCAGGAAGTTGCTGATGCGCACCTCACCACCGGTGCGGATGAACAGATCCGGATCGGGGGCGTAACTCATCGCCATGTATCGGCTCAGCACAGCCTCGGTAAGCTCCTCGGGGCGCACCCCGGCGCTCATCGCTTGCCGACAGGCCTGCACCACATCCCATCGGCCGCCATAGTTGAATGCGACCGACAGCGTGATGCGCGTGTTGTGCGCGGTGGCGCGCTCCGCCTCGTCCCAGGCCTGGCGCACCTTGTCCGACACGGCGTCCCGATCGCCGACGATGCGAATGCGCACGCCTTCCTTGGCCAGCTTCGTCAGGTACTTGGACACCGCCACCAGCACCAGGCTCATCAAGCCCGACACCTCTTCGGTGGGCCGCTTCCAGTTCTCCGACGAGAACGCAAAGACGGTGAGGTAGCGAATGCCGCGGTCGGCACAAGCCTGCACGGTACGCACCAAGGCGTCCACGCCCTGCTTATGACCGAAGAAGCGCGGCATGAAGCGCTTCTTGGCCCAGCGGCCGTTGCCGTCCATCACGATGGCCACATGGCGCGGAATGGCGCCGCGTGCGCCGGGAGCAACAGTGGAAGACAAACTCTTGGTGCTCCGCTCAGACAGCCAGGATTTCCGATTCCTTGCCGGCGATCAGCTTGTCGATCTCGGCAATCGTCTTGTCGGTGAGCTTCTGAACATCGTCCTGTGCACGACGCTCGTCGTCCTCGGTGGCAAGCTTGTCCTTCAACAGCTTCTTCAGGTGCTCGTTGGCGTCGCGGCGCAGGTTGCGAACCGCGACCTTGGCTTCCTCGCCGGCGTGACGCACCACCTTGGTCAGGTCCTTGCGACGCTCTTCGGTCAACGCGGGCATCGGCACGCGGAGCAGGTCGCCTTGTGCGGACGGGTTCAGGCCGAGATCCGATTCGCGAATCGCCTTCTCGATCTTCGGACCCATGCCCTTTTCCCAGGGCTGCACGCTGATGGTGCGGGCGTCGAGCAGCGATACGTTGGCCACCTGGCTGATCGGCACCATCGAGCCGTAGTAGTCCACATGCACCTGGTCCAGGATGCCGGGGTGGGCGCGGCCGGTGCGGATCTTCTGCAATTCGGTCTTGAAGGATTCGACCGATTTGGCCATCTTGGCCTGTGCGGTGTTCTTGATGTCGGCAATCGTCATGCTCTGCTCCTCGACGCCTCACACGTGAACCAGGGTGCCCTCGTCATCGCCGAGCACCACCCGCTTCAACGCGCCGGGCTTGAAAATGGAAAACACCTTGATCGGCAGCTTCTGGTCGCGGCACAGCGCGAACGCGGTGGCGTCCATCACCTGCAAGTTGCGCGAGATGGCCTCGTCGAAACTGATGTTGGCGTAGCGCGTGGCCTCGGGGTTCTTCTTGGGGTCGGCGCTGTACACGCCGTCGACCTTGGTGGCCTTCAGCACGATCTCCGCACCGATCTCGGCGCCACGCAGTGCGGCCGCCGTATCGGTGGTGAAGAACGGGTTGCCAGTGCCGGCCGCGAAGATCACCACCTTGCCTTCTTCGAGGTACTGCAGCGCCTTTGGTCGCACGTACGACTCCACCACTTGCTCGATCGCGATGGCCGACATGACGCGGGCCGTCAGGCCCTCCTGGCGCATCGTGTCGGCCAGTGCCAGCGCGTTCATCACCGTCGCCAGCATGCCCATGTAGTCGGCAGTGGCGCGGTCCATACCCACCGAACCGCCGGCCACCCCACGGAAGATGTTGCCGCCGCCAATGACCACGGCCACCTCGCAGCCCATCGCCGTGACCTCCTGCACCTCACGCACCATGCGCACGATGGTGT
>CAMLIZ010000040.1 GCA_946480245.1 uncultured Pseudomonadota bacterium | reverse complement strand
TCGGGCGTCTTGCGCAGGTTGGCCAGGCTGTGCGCGTGGCTGGCCGACAGCGGCAGCAGCATCAGGTCGGCCTGCGCCTCGATCGCGCGCTCGGCGCCCTTCAGGTTGGGCACCAGCACCGACGTGACCAACCCGGGCAGGCTGCGCGCGAAGGCCACCAGTTCGGCGGTGTCGGCCAGTTGCGGCAACAGGCGCGGCGGCACGAAGGAGCCCACCTCGATCTCGCGCTGGCCGGCGCGGTAGGCATCGCGTATCCACTCGATCTTGTGCGCGGTGGGCAGCACGCGCGCAATGCTTTGCAGGCCATCGCGAAGGCCCACTTCGCGCAGGATCACCGGGCGGGCAGCTGTCATGGAGGGCGACTCTCAGCCATGCCGGTCGGCGAGGAAAGCGGTATTTCGGAACCCCCGCCGTTCCGCTTCGGAATGCCACAATCCGCAGCACCATGACGCGCCACTTCGACCCGGTCTCGCTGCGGTTGTTCGTGGCCGTGTGCGAGGAGCGCAACATCGCGCGCGCCGCCGAGCGCGAGGCGATCGTGCCGTCGGCGGTGAGCAAGCGCATCGCCGCGCTCGAAGCCGACATCGGCGCGCCGCTGCTGGTGCGCGGGCGGCGCGGCATCGAACCCACGGCCGCCGGCGAAACGCTGCTGCGCCAGGCGCGCGACCTGCTCGGCGCGATGGAGCGCATGCATGCGGAGCTGAGCGAGTTCAGCTCCGGCGTGCAGGGCAGCGTGCACGTGCTGGCCAGCGTGTCGGTGCTGGCCGAGCGCCTGCCCGACGACATCGGCGCCTTCCTCAAGCGCTACCAGGCGGTGCGCGTGAGCCTGGACGAAGCGATCAGCAGCAGCATCGTGCGCCGCGTGCGCGAAGGCGGCGCCGACCTCGGCGTGCTGTGGGACTTCAGCGACATGAGCGGCCTGCACACCGTGCCCTACCGCAGCGACCACCTGTGCGTGGTGGTGCCGCACGACCACCCGCTGGCCACGCGCCGCAGCGTGCGCTTTGCGCAGACGCTGCAGTACGAGTCGATCGGCGTGGCGCGCGGCGGCACCATGGAGCAGATGCTGCGGCGCCAGGCCGCACTGCTGGGGCGCGACATCGTGCATCGCATCCAGGTGTCCAGCCTCGACGCCGCCTGCCGCATCGTGGGCGCGGGGCTCGGCCTGGCCGTGATGCCGCGCGAGGCGATCGGGCAGGACGTGAACGGTGCGCAGCTGAAGCTGCTGCGGCTCGACGAGCCCTGGGCCGAGCGCCGCTTCGTGCTGTGCTCGCGTGAGGAATCCGCGCTGGCGCCGACGGCCAAGCTGCTGATGGAGCACCTGCGCCAGCACGGCGCGCCAGCTCGGCGTTGACCGGCTCAGCGCGTTCGCGGGTGCGCCTTCTCCAGCGCGTCCGCCAGCGCCTGCGGCGTCCACGGCTTCTGCAGCACGACGAAGCCTTCGGCCATGGCCTTGTCGGTCTCGCGCGCATGGCCGGTCATCAGCACGATGCCGATGTGCGGATAGCTCGCGCGCACGTGCCGCGCCAGCGACAGCCCGTCGGTGCTGCCGGGCATCACGATGTCGGTGAGCAGCAGCTCGAAACCGCCCTGCTGCTGGCGCAGCAGCTCGCGCGCGGCATCGCCGGAGCGCGCGGAACGCACCTGGTAGCCCCAGCTCGACAGCATCGGCTCGGTGGCTTCGGCCACCTCTGCGTTGTCCTCCACCAGCAGCAGGCGCCCGCTGGCGGCAGGCACCGGTGGCGGCTCGCTGTGCACCTCCGGCGCCTCGCTCACGCCCGGCAGCAGCAGCTGCACCTGCGTGCCTTCGCCGGGCAGGCTGCTGATGCGCGCGGTGCCGCCGGCCTGCTGGCAGAAGCCGTACACCTGGCTCAGGCCGAGGCCAGTGCCCTTGCCCTGCTCCTTGGTGGTGAAGAAGGGCTCGAACACGTGCTCCAGCACCTCGGGCGCAATGCCGCTGCCGCTGTCGCACACGGTGATGCTGACCCAACGGCCCAGGCCCTGGTGCTCGCCCGGGTCGGCATTGCGCGCCAGCACCTGCAGGCGGCCGCCGTCGGGCATCGCGTCGCGCGCGTTCACCGCCAGGTTGATCAGCGCCAGCTCCAGCTCGGCAGGATCCACCTGGATGCAATGCGTGTCGGGATCCACCTGGCCCTCCAGCGAAACCAGGGCGCTGACCGAGTGCCGCATCAGGTCGAGCAACAGCGGCATGCGGTCCTGCAGCCGGATCACCTCGGGCCGCAGCGCCTGGCGACGGGCGAACGCGAGCAGCTGGCGCGTGAGCCGCGAGCCGGTGGTCACGGCGCGCAGGATGGCGTCGATCGGCTTCTCCGCCTTGCCGCCCGCCACCGCAGCGGGGTTCGACAGCAGGCGGCGCAGCAGGTAGGCGTTGTTGCTCACCACCATCAGCAGGTTGTTCACGTCGTGCGCCACGCCGCCAGTGAGGTGGCCCAGCGCTTCCAGCCGCTGCGTCTGGCGCAGCGCGTCCTCCACCTGCGCACGCTTGAGCGTCTCGGCGCGCCAGCGCTCCAGCGCCATGCGTTCGCGCCGGGTGTGATGCAGTGCCACCCAAGACACCCAGGCCAGCGCCAGCGCGGTAGGAAACGTGAAGGCCGCCAACAGCGCCACCTGCCCGTACCAGCCGGCCAGCACCGCGCCGTGGGCGACCGACGCGGACACGTAGAGCGGATAGTCGCCGACCTGACGGAACGCGATCAGCCTGCGCTTGTGGTCGACCGGCGACGTCACGTTCAGCAGACCGGCCGATTCGCCCCGCAGCGCACGCTGCATCACCGGGCTGCTCGCCGGCGCCGCGATCCCCCGCTGAGGCGGCGCCGGTTCGCGCGCCACGATCACGCCGTCACGCCGGAACAGCGACACCGACGCGCTGGGCTCGTTGCGCACGAGGTCGCGGTAGAACTCCCCGAACAGGCTGGCGCGCAAGCTGATGGCATACACGCCATCGAATTCGCCGTGCGGGCCGGCGCGGCGCTGGCTGACCACGATGCGCAGCTCGCCCTTGTTCGCCGGGCTTTGCACCGGACTGGACACGAACAGCCCCTGGTCGGCCTCACGCTGCACGCGAAAGTACTCCTGCTGCTGAACGTTCACGCCACCCTGCAACCCCTCACGCGAATCGAGCGCCAGCGGCCGGCCGTCCCGGTCCCACACGGCCACGCCCACCACGTCGGGCAGGTCGTGCACGAGGTGCGCCAGCGCCGCCTCGTGCACCGGCAGCGCAGCCTCGATCTCCGCTTCGGTGCTGCCCTCGAAGCGCTCGCGCAGCCGATCGAAGATCAGCTGGTTCATGTTCATGATCCTCAGCGCGTGCTCGCGCGCGATCACGACACTGCGCGACACACGTTCCTCTGCGCCGCTGAACGCATTGCGGTAGCCCTGCCAGGCCGTGCTTGCGAAGAACGCGGCCGGCAGCAGCAGCGCCAGGCCGATCAGCAGGCGCAGCCACAACGCCGCGTCGCGCCCGGGCTCGCCGGCCAGCACTTCCTGTTGCGCCGCGGCTTCGCGGCGGACGCCCGGGCGCCCGAGCCACGCGTACAGGCCCAGGACGACCGACGACGACAGCGCGAACAGCGCCAGCTGCACCAGCGTGCTGCCGGCGCCGAACACATGCGGCAGCCCGGGCATGAACGGGAACACCAGGCACACCGCCACCGTGATCAGCGCCGGCCCGGCACCGGCCAGCAACGCGGCGGCCATCACGGCCGGGAACGCGAACACATAGGGAACGGCGCCGCTCAGCCAGGGCTCGAACGCGGCGCGCAGCCCCATCGCCGCCACGCCCAGCACGGCAGCAGCCACCCAGCGCCACGCGGGCGCCCGTGCGGGCGCCACCACCTCCAGCTCGGCCGGCAGGCCGGACTCGGGAACCGGCGAGACACTCATCGGTCGCCGCGGCGCGGCGGCAGCGCCGTGCGGAACGGTAGCGATCTCATGGACGGCGATTGTGCTCGGAACCCGCCGCAACGGCGTCAGAGCCCCCGCGCACACGCCGCGAAGCGGTTAATCTCGCCGCCGATGCCCTGGATCGACACCCACTGCCACCTCGACGCACCGGAGTTCGACGCGGACCGCGCCGCCGTGCTGGCACGCGCGCGCGCCGCCGGCGTCGGCCTGCTGGTACTGCCGGCGGTGCAGGTGGCCGACTTCGGCACCGTGCGCACTTTGGCGCACACGCATGGGCTGGCCTATGCCATCGGCATCCACCCGCTGTACGTGGCACAAGCGGACGATCAGGCGCTGGGTGCACTGCAGCAGGCGCTGCAGGCCTGGCGCCACGACCCGCATCTGGTGGCCGTGGGCGAGATCGGGCTGGACCATTTCGTGCGCCAGCCCGAGCCGGCGTTGCAGGAGCGCTTCTACATGGCACAGCTGAAGCTCGCGCGCGACGCAGGCCTGCCGGTGCTGCTGCACTGCCGCCGCTCGGCCGACGCGCTGCTCAAGGGGCTGCGCCGTGTGGAGGTGGCCGGCGGCATCGCCCATGCATTCAACGGCAGCGCGCAACAGGCGCAGGCCTTTGCCGAACGCGGCTTCGCGCTCGGCTTCGGCGGCGCGATGACCTTCGAGCGCGCGCTGCAGATCCGACGCCTCGCGCAGGACGTGGCGGCCGACGCGTGGGTGCTGGAGACCGACGCGCCCGACATCCCGCCGCAGTGGCTGTACCGCAGCGCAGCGGAGCGCGCAGCGGGCGCCCGCATGCGCAACGAACCGGCCGAGCTGCCGCGCATCGCGCACACGTTGGCCGAACTGCGCGGCATGAGCTCGAGCGAGGTGCAGGCTGCGAACACGCGCAATGCGCAGCGCGTGCTGCCGCGCCTTGGGGCGCTCATGGAGACAAGCACATGACGCTGTTGACCGGCCTGGCGCCGGTGATCGCGCCGCACAGCCGGCTGGTGGTGCTGGGCAGCTTTCCGGGCGTGGCCTCGCTGCAGGCGCAGCAGTACTACGGCCATCCGCGCAATCAGTTCTGGCGCATCCTTTCGGCGCTGTGGGCGGTCGACCTGAGCGCACTGCCCTACGGCCACCGCATCGCCGTCGTGCGCGACAAGGGGCTGGGCATCTGGGACGTGTACGCCACCTGCCGCCGCGAAGGCAGCCTGGACAGTGCCATCGAGGACGCGCAGCTGAACGACCTGCCCGCCCTGCTGCGCCTCGCGCCGGCCCTGCAGGCCATTGCGCACAACGGTGGCGAATCGGCACGCGCGATGCGCGTGACGCGTGCGCTCGGCTTGCCGGTGTGGCGCCTGCCCTCCACCAGCCCGACCAACGCCTCGTGGAGCTTCGAGCGCAAGCTGGCCGCGTGGCGCGAGGCGTTCGCCAGCGTGGAGCTCGCATGAAGCCGCGCGCGCTGCCGCACGCCACCATCTCGGAGCACCAGGGCGTGCGCGACCTGCACCTGGACACGCCGTGGATCCAGGGTTCGATGCGCATCAAGGCGCCGTTCGACATCGAGCTCGAGTACGTGCAGCGCATGATGGTGTGGCTGCTGTTCATTCCGCTCACCGACCTGGGCGAGCGCCACGCGATGCAGCTCGGGCTGGGCGCGGCCGCCATCACCAAGTTCTGCCACAAGCGGCTGCGCATGCGCACCACCGCGATCGAGTTGAATCCCGAGGTCATCGCTGCCTGCCGCGCCTGGTTCCACCTGCCACCCGACGACCGCCGCCTGAAGGTGATCGAGGCCGACGCCGCACAAGTGGTTCGCGACCCCGCGCGCCTGCAGAGCGTGGATGCGTTGTGCGTGGACCTGTACGACCACGAGGCCGCCGCTCCGGTGCTCGATGACCAGGCCTTCTACGGTGCGTGCCGCGGCCTGCTGGCCGACGGCGGCGTGATGACGGTGAACCTGTTCGGCCGCGACGCCAGCTTCGAGCGCAGTGCCCAGCGCGTGGCGGCCGAGTTCGGGCGCGACCAGGTGTGGCGCATGCGCGCCACCAAGGAAGGCAATTCCGTGCTGATTGCCGGCCGCGGCGTGCAGGTGCCCGAACGCGAAGTGCTGCTCGCACGCGCAGCTACCATCGAAGACCGCTTTGGCCTGCCCGCGCGCAAATGGCTGCGCATGGTGCGGCCTCTGGAGTGACCCTCACGTGCCCTCGCATCCCAAGCTCCCCTCCGGCAAGCTCGACTGGCGCCAGCTGCTGAAGTGGCTGCGCGACGACAACCTGATCACGCCCGAGGACGCGGAGCGCGTGCAGCGCCGCTTCGGCGCCGCGCAGAGCAGCCAGCATCCGCTGGTGCGGCTGGGCGCTGCCGGCATGGTGCGCGCGGCCGACGGCGTGGCGCTGGACACCGAGCTGCTCACCGAATGGCTGGCGCAGCGCTGCCACCTGCCCTACCTGCGCATCGACCCGCTCAAGGTGGACGTCGGCCGCGTGGCCGAGGTGATGTCGATCAACTATGCGGAGGCGCGGCGCGCGCTGCCGGTGGGCGTGGGCACCAGCGAGGTCACCATCGCCACCTGCGAGCCCTTCGACATCGCGTGGGTGCCGGAGATCGAGGCCCATGCGCGTCGCACCGTGCGGCTGGTGCTGGCCAATCCGCTGGAGATCCAGCGCTTCACCACCGAGTTCTATTCGCTCGCGCGCAGCGTGCGCGCGGCGCAGAAGAGCGGCGAGACCAACGCGCTGGCCAGCTTCGAGCAACTGGTGGAGCTGGGCAAGGGCAACAAGCAGCTCGACGCCAACGACCAGGGCGTGGTGCAGGTGGTCGACTGGCTGTGGCAGTACGCGTTCGACCAGCGCGCCAGCGACATCCACCTGGAGCCGCGGCGCGACATGGGTGCCATCCGCTTCCGCATCGACGGCGTGCTGCACACCGTGTACCAGGTGCCGCTGAGCGTGATGAACGCGATGACCGCGCGCATCAAGCTGCTCGGCCGCATGGACGTCGTCGAGCGCCGCCGCCCGCAGGACGGCCGCATCAAGACCTTGCGCCCGGAGACCTCGGGCCAGCCGGCCAGCGAGGTGGAGATGCGCCTGTCCACCCTGCCCACGGCCTTCGGCGAGAAGATGGTGATGCGCATCTTCGACCCCACCACCGTGGTCAAGAGCACCGAAGGCCTCGGCTTTCCCACGCACGAGGCGCAGCGCTGGGGCGAGCTGATCGCGCGGCCGCACGGCATCGTGCTGGTCACCGGGCCCACCGGTTCGGGCAAGACCACCACCTTGTACGCGACGCTCAAGCGCCTGGCCACCGACGAGGTGAACGTCTCCACCATCGAGGACCCGATCGAGATGATCGAGCCGGCGCTGAACCAGACGCAGGTGCAGCCCGCGCTGGACTTCAGCTTCGCCGAAGGCCTGCGCGCGCTGATGCGGCAGGATCCGGACATCATCATGGTGGGCGAGATCCGCGACCTGCCCACGGCCGAGATGGCGATCCAGGCCGCCCTCACCGGCCACCTGGTGTTCAGCACCTTGCACACCAACGATTCGGCCTCGGCGATCACGCGCCTGGCCGACCTCGGCGTGCCGCCCTACCTGATCAGCGCCACGGTGATCGGTGTGCTCGCGCAGCGACTGGCCCGCACCTTGTGCCCGGCATGCAAGCAGCCCGACGAGGAAGTGACGCGCGAGGATCTGGACCAGGCTTCACGCCCGTGGCGCCTCAAGGGCACCATGCGGCCGTACAAGGCGGTGGGCTGCCTCGAATGCCGCAAGACGGGCTACCGCGGCCGCACTGGCCTGTACGAACTGCTGGTGCTCACCGAAGGCGCACGCCAAGCCGTGCACCCGACGCTGGACGCCAGCGCCTTGCGCAAGCAGGCGCTGGCCGACGGCATGCACCCACTGCGCCTGGCCGGCGTGATGAAGGTCGCCGAAGGCGTGACCACCCTCGACGAAGTGCTGCGCACCACGCCCGCCTGGGAGGGCTGAGCGCGGCGCGCGCCGCGCTCAGCCCTTGGCTTGCGTGTCGTGCTTCTGACGGCGGATGTGGCGGCTCTGGCGGTTCTCGCCGCGCTGCACCGCGCGCTGTTCATGCGCACCCACGTGGCCATCGGCGCCAGCACGGGCTTCCTTGCGGTTCACGTGCGACTGGCCGCGCTCCAGGCGAGCTGTCTCGTGGTTGGTGAGCTGGCCGCTCTGCACGCCCTGCTCGATGCGCTGCTGCTGCTTCACGTCACGCTGCACGTCGGCCTGCATGCGCTTGGACGACGCCGAGTCCGGGTTGCCGGTCACGTCGTTGTGCCGGGCGGCGGCGATGTCGTGGCTGGTCTTGTTCTGCGCCTGCTGAAGGCGTGCGCGCTCGGCGTCGCTGAGCTGGCCGTCCTTCAGCGCATGCGCTTCCATGTGGTCCACCTTGGACTGCTCGCGCTCCAGCTTCGAGGCTTCCTTCGTGCTCAGGCTGCCGGTCTTCAGGCCGTTCTCGATGCGCTGCTGCTGATTCACGTCGCGCTGCACCGCGGAGGCGGCGGTCTGGGCGAAAGCGCCGGCGGCGGCAAGGGCCAGCAGCGCGGCAACGATGGCATTGCGATTCATGAGGTGCTCCTTTGGTTCGTCGTTGGGGGCCGCGTCATGCAACCCTGCGCGTCACAACGACGGCTGCGAGACGGTCGTTGACGCGCCGCCGTGTGAAGATTTGTTGAGCAGCACAATCGCCAGCACCCCTTAACCCAGCTCCACGCCATGCTCGCTGCCCTCACCACCATCTGGCTGCTTCACGTGGCCGCGCTCGTCACGCCAGGCGCCAACGTGCTGCTCGTGTCGCAACTGGCCGCTGGCGAGCGTGCGCGCAGCGCGGTGTTCGCGGCGCTGGGCGTGACGCTGGGCGCCGCGATGTGGTCGTCTGCCGCCGTGCTGGGCGTGAACGCGCTGTTCACCGCGTTCCCGCGCATGCGGCTGGCGCTGCAGATCGCCGGCGCCTGCTACTTGCTGTGGGTGGCGTCGAGGCTGTGGCGCTCCGGCGCTGGGCTGGACGAGCGCCGACGCAGCATCACGGCAGCGGCCGCCTTCCGGCTGGGGCTGCTCACCAATGCCACCAACCCGAAATCGGCGCTGTTCTTCGGCAGCGTGTTCTCGGCCGCGTTGCCCGCGCAACCCGGCACGCTGCTGCTGGCCAGCGCGGTGAGCATGGTGGTGCTGAACGCGCTGTGCTGGCACCTGCTGCTCGCGTTCCTGTTCTCGCGCTCGCGCATTCGCGCGGCCTACGCCGCACAGCGCCGGCTGTTGAACCGCGCCGCTGGCGGCGTGGCCGGCGCACTTGGCCTCGGGTTGCTGCTGGCCTCCATACGCGAAGCGCGCCGCCCTATGATCGGCGCATGACGTCCGCCGCGCCTCCGAACCCGGTCACGCAGTCGGCAGGCCGCTGGCTGCTGGGCTGGTGGCGGCTGGTGCACCTGAGTGCGCTGCTGCTCGCGCTGGCCTTGTCGCCCTCCAGCTACAACGCGGCTGCGCGCCGCGTGCTGGTGCATCACCTGTACGTGGCCACGGCGCCTGCGCTGCTGTGGTTCAGCGTGATGAGCACGCTGATCAGCCTGGTGCTGATCCGCATCGTGCTGGTCACCGCCTCCAGCTATGGGCTGTCGCAGTACGCGCTGGAGATGGTGGTGCGCGTGCTCGTGCTGGAGCTGATACCGCTCACGGCCGCGCTGTTCGCGGCCCTGCGCTGCGCGATCCCGTATGCCGCCGAGGTGGCGGCTGGGCTGGGCAGCGGGCCCGACGGGCTGCGCCGCGAGGTACTGCCGCGCGTCACGGCCAGCGTGTTCTGCGCATTGATGCTGGCCGCGGTGAGCTGCGTGGTGACGCTGCTGCTGGCCTACCTCTCCGTATACGGCAGTTCCACCTCCGGCTTCGGGGCCTACACCCGCACCGTCGGGCACGTGTTCGCGCCCGGCGTGGCCATGATCTTCGGTCTCAAGATCCTGCTGTTCAGCCTGGCGGTGGCGCTGGTGCCGGTGGCGTCGGTGCTGGCCCAGCCGCAGGACACGCCCACGCGCACCAGCGCAGAGATGCGCGGCCTGGTTCGCATGTTCCTCGTGATCCTGCTGATCGAGGCCGCGTCGCTGGTCGGCAACTACTACTGACGATGGAAGAACAAGACCTCTCGCCGCCCTCCGGTCGTGCGGCCGCACCTCCCGCGCTGGAGCTGAAGGCCACGCTGCTGCTGGCGCTGTTCGTGTTGCTGGTGACCGGCACCACGCTGTACCTGATGTATGCGCGCGGCGCCTTCGAGGCCACGCAGCGCCTGGTGCTGGTGGCCGACGATTCCGAAGGCGTGCGCGTCGGCATGGACCTCACCTTCTCCGGCTTTCCGATCGGCCGCGTGCGCCGCATCGAGCTGGCGCCCGACGGCAACGCGCGCATCCTGGTCGACGTGCCGCGCAAGGACGCGCACTGGCTGCGCAACAGCAGCGTGTTCACGCTGGTGCGCAACCTCGTCGGCGGCGCCAGCCTGCACGCCTACAGCGGCGTGCTGACCGACCCACCGCTGCCCGATGGCGCCGAGCGCAAGGTGCTGATCGGCGACGCCGGTGCCGAGTTGCCGCGCCTGGTGGCCTCGGCACGCGAAGTGATGCAGAACCTCACGCAGCTCACCGCCGGCGATTCGGCGCTGGCCGGCAGCCTGAACAACGTGCATGCGCTCACCGAGCGCCTGAAGGGCCCGCGCGGCGCCATGGGCGTGCTGCTCGGCAACGATGCCGACGCGCAGCAGCTGGCCACCGCGCTCAACCGCACCAACCAGCTGCTGTCGCGGCTGGACGGCCTGGTGGCGCACGCCGACCAACAGGTGCTGGGCCCCGATGGTCTCGTGCACGAGGGCCGCGCCACGGTGGCCCAGCTCAACGCGCTGCTGGCCGATACGCGCAACACGCTGAAGAAGGTGGACGGGGTGCTCGCCGAAGCGCAGGGCGTGGCCGCCAACGCCCGCGAGGCCACCACCGACCTGGGCGCGCTGCGCAGCGAGGTGGACGCCACCGTGCGGAAAGTGGAACACCTGGTCGGCGAGGTGAACCGCAAGTGGCCGTTCAAGAGCGACGAGGAGCTGAAGCTGAAATGAAGCGCTCTCCCTTCGCCTGCCTGGTGCTGGCGCTGCTGGCCGGCTGCGCCAGCGGGCCGCCGGTGCCCGATTGGCAGGCCAGCGCCAAGTCGGCAGTCGACGACGCGGTGCAGGCGCACCTGCAAGGCGACGACCGCGCCGAGGCCCGTGCCTTCGAGCGTGCTCGTGCCGAGATCGCCAGCACCGGCCAGCTGCCCCTGATGGCGCGGGCCGAGCTGATGCGCTGCGCGGCCCGCGTGGCCAGCCTGGAGTTCGGGCCCTGCCAGGGCTTCGAGCCGCTGCGCGCCGACGCCGATGCGGCGGAGCAAGCCTACGCGGCCTACCTAGCGGGTCAGCCGCTCGCGCCCGCGCAGATCGAGTTGCTGCCGCCGGCGCAGCGTGCCGCCGCGCAAGCGCTGCCGGGCGGCGCCGTGCCACCATCCACGCTGCAGGCGATCGAGGATCCGCTCAGCCGGCTGATCGCGATCGGCGTGCTGTTCCAGGCCGGTCAGGCCAGCCCCGACGCGATGGCCCTGGCTGCCGACACCGCGTCGGCGCAAGGCTGGCGCCGGCCGCTGCTGGCGTGGCTCAGGCTGCAGGCGCTGCGGGCAACCCAGGCGGGCCAGGCCGACAGCGCGCAGCGGCTGCAGCGGCGCATCGACCTGGTCGAACGCGGGCGCTGAAGCGCCTTGCCCCGGCGCCGCTCAGTGCGGCTTCTTGCGACGGCGGAACGAGCGCGAGCGGAACACGTTGCCCTCCCAGTGGCCCTCGCGCGCCCGGCGGATCGCCTCCTCGGCCAGGCGCGCGGCGTCGTGGGGCCGCGGTGCCGGGCGCCGGCGCGTGATGCGTTGCGCCAGCGCGCGGCAGCGCTGCCACGCGGCCCGCAGCGCAGCATCGAAACGTGCGCGCGCGTGCGGCCGCAGCCCCATGCGCAGCAGCGCGCCCAGGCAGGCGATGAGCCCCAACGCGGCAAACAGCTTCTCGACCATTGCGCCTATTGTGATCACGCGCGCGCCTCCAGGCGCAACGCCGCGCGGGCACAATCCGCGCCACCGCACTTTTTGACCCGCCCCTGGAGCCCCGATGCAGGTATTTCGCCACGGCCGCAAACTGGCCCAGATGCTCGGGCCCGGCCTGATCACCGGCGCGGCGGACGACGACCCGAGCGGCCTGGCCACCTACTCGCAGGCCGGAGCGCAATTCGGCACCGGTCTGCTGGGCGCGCTGGCCTTCACCACCCCGCTGATGGTGGGCATCCAGATGGTCAGTGCCCGCATCGGCTGGATCACCGGGCGCGGCCTGGCCGCCAACGTGTGCCGGGTGATGCCGCGGCCGGTGGCCATCGGCCTGGTGCTGCTGCTGGTGCTGGCCAACACCCTGAACATCGCGGCCGACATCGCCGCCATGGGCGAGGGGCTGCAACTGGTGGTGGGCGGGCCGGAGCACGGTCACGCGCTGGTGTTCGGCGCACTGTGCGCGGCGCTGCCCGTGCTGCTCAGCTACGAGGCGATGGTGCGCGTGCTGAAGTGGCTCACACTTTCGCTGCTGGCCTATGTGGGCGTGGTGCTGTCACTGCGCGTGGAGTGGCGCCCGCTGTTGCACGACATGGTGGTGCCGATGCTGCAGCCCGGTGCCGACTACTGGCAGATGCTGGTGGCCGTGCTCGGCACCACCATCAGCCCGTACCTGTTTTTCTGGCAGGCCGCGCAGGAGGCCGAGCAGCGCCAGCGCACGCCCGACCCCGACGACATCACCACCCATCCGCGCTTCGTGCGCGAGCACCTGTACCGCATCAAGGCAGACACGGTGATCGGCATGGTGTTCTCGAACCTGATCGCGCTGTGCGTGATGCTCGCCACCGCGCTCACGCTGCACCAGCACGGCATCACCGACATCCAGACCAGCCGTCAGGCAGCCGAGGCGCTGCGCCCGATCGCCGGCAACTTCGCGTTCATGCTGTTCGCCCTCGGCATCGTCGGCACCGGCATGCTGGCGGTGCCGGTGCTGGCCGGCTCGGCCGCTTATGCCGTGGCCGACGTGTTCCAGTGGCGCTCGGGCATGGACCACACGATGAGCGAAGCCAAGGGCTTCTACGCGGTGCTGGTGGCCGCCACCGCGGTGGGCACGCTGATCGATTTCACGCCGGTCGACCCGATCAAGGCGCTGGTCTGGAGCGCCATCGTCAACGGCGTGGTGGCGGTGCCGATCATGGCGGTGATGATGCGCATGGGCAGCGACCAGCGCCTGCTCGGCGACTACACGCTCACCCGGCGCCACCGCTGGCTGGGCTGGATCGCCACGGCGGCGATGGGGGCTGCCGTGGTCGGGATGCTGGTGACGCTGTAGCGCGCAACGCGCTTCAACGCCGCGTGCAAAGCGGTGCAACGATGGCGGGTGCGGCACATGCTGCAATGGCCACATGAACCCGCTGCCTTCGCTGTTCGTGTCGCACGGCTCGCCGATGATCGCGTTGGAGCCGGGCGCTGCCGGTGCCTTCCTGGCGCGGCTGGGGCCGGCCATCGACGCCACGTTCGGCAGGCCGCGCGCGATCCTCGCGATATCGGCGCACTCGCTGGCGCGAGCGCCCCTGCTATTGGCCGCGGCACGGCATGAAGCGGTGCACGATTTCGGCGGCTTCCCGGCACCGCTGTACGAGTTGCGCTACGACGCGCCCGGCGCACCGGCGGTGGCGCGTCAGGCCCTGCAGCGGCTGACCGAAGCGGGCATCGACGCTCACCTCAGCGAGGCCGGCGGGCTGGACCACGGCATCTGGACCGCGCTGCGCTACGTGTACCCGCAGGCCGACGTGCCGGTGGTACCGCTGGCCTTCGTGCCCACGCAGTCACCGGCGCACCAATTCGCCCTCGGCGAGGCACTGGCGCCGCTGCTCCAAACCGGTGTGCTGGTGCTGGGCAGCGGCAGCATCACGCACAACCTGCGTCGCCTGTTCGGTGGCGTGCACGGCCGGCCTGAGGCCGAGGCGCCGGAAATCGCCGAAAGCGCCGCCTTCCGCCGCTGGATGCACGCGCACAGCGCGCAGCAGGACTGGGCCGCGCTGTTCGCGTACCGTGCGCAGGCGCCGCACGCCGCCGACATGCACCCGAGCGACGAGCACCTGCTGCCCTGGTATGTGGCCGCCGGCGCCGGCGGCCGCGCAGTGCCGCCGCAGCGACTGCACGACAGCGTGACCTTCGGCGCGCTGGGCATGGACGCCTACGCCTTCGGCGAAGGCGCTGCAGCGCTGTCGCAAGCGCTGCAGCAGCCCTGAACGCGCTACTTGTCGCGCGGCTGGGTGTCCTCGCGATCCTGGCGGATGCGCTCCTTCATGTCGCCGTATCCCTTCTGGATTTCGCCCATGCCCTTTTGCACCTTGCCCTTGATCTGGGTCGAGGTGTCATCGGCCATGTCGCCGCCGGCGTCGTTCATTTCGCCCTCGATCTTCTTCGCTTCTCCCTTGACTTGATCGCGGTTCATTGCACTTCCTTCGAACTGCGTGCCCCATCGGCACGACTACAGCGATGCAAGGGGCGTACCCGCCCTACACTGCCGCAGCCATGGTTGCCCCGCTCGCCCGTCCGCTGATTGCCACGCAGCGCCTGCTGCTGCGCGCCGCCGAGCGCGGGCAGGCGGCAGAGGTTTGCGACTTCCAATGCCGCAATCGCGCGCACTTCGCGCCCTGGGACCCACCGGTGGGCGAAAGCTTCTTCACCGAGGTGTTCCAGGCCGAGCGCCTGCGCCAAGCGGCCGACGCGTTCCAGGCCGGCAGCGGCTACCGCTACTTCCTGAGCCTGCACGAGGCGCCGCAGCGCATCGTCGGCAGCATCCACTTTTCGCAGATCGCGCGCGGGGCCTTCCACAACGCCATGCTGGGCTATGCGCTCGACGCCGCACTGCAAGGCCAGGGCCTGATGACCGAGGCGCTGCGCGCGGGCATTGCGGAGATGTTCGCGCCGCAGGTCAACCTGCACCGCGTGCAGGCCAACCACCAACCGGACAACCGGCGCAGCGCGGCCACGCTCGCGCGCCTGGGATTCGAGGTGGAAGGTCTGGCGCGCCAGTACCTGTTCATCAACGGCGCTTGGCGCGACCACGTGCTCACCGCACTGCGCAACCCCGGTTTCGTGCCCCTTGCGGGCTGGGCCGGCGGCTAGTGCCGGGGTGCGTCGGTGACCACGCCCTGCACGAACCAGTCCATGCGCGCGATCGCTGCGTCGTCCAGCGCGCCCTGCGCCTGGCGTACGCGACCGGTGTTGTCCACCAGGCGGCCGGCAAAGGGCTGCAGGCGCCCGCTGACGATGCCCGCCCGAGCGCGGCTCACCTGGTTGCGCACGGCATCGGGCAGTTGCGGGTCCAACGCCTCCAACTGCACGAAACCGTCCTTGATGCCGCCCCAGACGGCGCTGCTGTGCCAGCTGCCGTCGATCACGCTGCGCGCCACCTGCGTGTAGAACGCGCCCCAGTGCGCCGTCACCGCGGCCAGCTGCGCGTGCGGCGCGAAGGCCCTCATGTCGCTCTGGTAGGCGATCAGCTTCACGCCCTTGTCCTCGGCGGCCTGCGGCACCGCCACCGAGGCGCTGTGGTTCGTGAGCACGTCCGCGCCCTGCGCCACCAGCGCCAGCGCGGCCTCGCGCTCCTTGGCCGGGTCGAACCAGGTGTTCAGCCATACCACGCGCACCTCAGCCTTCGGGTTGACGGCCCGCATGCCGAGCGCGAATGCGTTGATGCCCTGCACGACCTCCGGCACCGGAAAGCCGGCCACGTAGCCCGCCACGCCGCTGCGGCTGGCGTGGCCGGCCAACAGGCCCGCCAGATAGCGCGCCTCGTACCAGCGCGCGTTGTAGGTGCCCACGTTGGGCGCGGTCTTGTAGCCGCCCGCATGCTCGAAGGACACGCCGGGGAAATCCGCCGCCACGCGCAGGGTGGGCTCGAGGTAGCCGAAGCTGGTGGCAAAGATCAACCGATGCCCGCGCTGGGCGAGCTCACGCAGCACACGCTCCGCGTCGGCGCTTTCGGGCACGCCTTCGACCACCGTGGTCTTCACCTGCGCGCCGAGCGCCTGCTCCATTTCGCGCCGGCCCAGGTCGTGCTGGTAGGTCCAGCCCGCCTGCCCCACGGGGCTGACGTACACGAAGCCCACCTGCAGAGGCTGCGCGGCTTGCGCGATCACCGGGCAGCAAAGTACCAGCGCGAGTGCGCCGATGAGGTTTTTGAACATGGTTGTCCTCGACATGGCCACGAAAAGCGAAACGCCGCCCGCGCGTGGCACGCGGGCGGCGGATTGTAGGCGGCGAGGCTCGGCTCAGCGCCCCAGCACGAGCGCGCGCTGCGCGGGTTGCAGTGCAGCGGCCAGGTCGCGCGCGAAGCGCGCATGCAGTGCATATGCGCGCGGTGCGTCGGGCTCGATCGAGGACAGCCGCACCAGCATGCCGTCGAGCAGCCGGCGCCGCAGGCCGAACTTGAGCTGGCGCATGCGGAACGCCACGCTGTCGGTCACGGCCTGCCCGCCCAGCACCATCCAGTAGGTGATGGGCTCCGGGCGTCCGGGCCGGCTGGCCAGCAACTGGGTGCCAGGCAGCTCGTGGCCGGGCAGGTGCAGCACCGTGGCGTGCAGGTCGCTCACGCGAAACCCGTTGCCCGGATAGCACACCTCCGGCCGGTGCAGTTGCAGGCCGGCCGACTGCTCGCTGCCTTGCGCGGCCACCAGCATCACGCGCCGGCCGTCGGCGTCGACATAGGTGCGCTCCAGCACCTGGTCGTAGATGCCGAAGGTACGCCCCTGCTCGCGCGCCGGCCGCACGAACGCCTCGGCGCCCGTCTCGGCCTGCCAGTCACCGAAGGCGCGCGGGAACAGCGTCTCCAGCGCCGGCCCGGCGGCCGCTTGCGGGTCGGGCTGCGGCTTCATCCATTGCGCAGCCACCGCGGCTGCGCCCATGCCCAGGCCCATGCTTAGGGCCGCGCGGCGGCTGATCATGAGGACCTCCGCGGTACCACCCAGCGGCGCAGCGCGACGTCGAGCGAGAAGATCAACGCCAGCGCCACGCTGAACAGCACCAGGCCGGCAAACCCGTGCACGAAGCCCTGCCCCACCGCGTCTCCGAAGCTGTAGGTGACGAGCATCAGCACCACCACGCGCACCACGTTGGCAGCAAACGACACCGGCACCACCAGCAGCGCGAGCAAGGTGTTCAGCAGCGCGGAGCCGCCGGCACGCAGGGTGGCGTACAGCAGCCCCATCGCCTCGAGCGTGAACATGGTCTGCAGGCCCGCACAAGCCTCGCTGACCAGCAGCTGGTATTGCCCGATCGTCACCACCACGCCGGAGCGCGCCACAGGCAGGCCGGCCCAGAACAGCAGCTGCGTGGCCGCCATCGATACCGCGGTCTTCAAAGGCCCGGTGACCGCCAGCACCACGCCATAAGGCAGGGGCACGATGAACAGCAGGAAGAACAGCGGGAACGCGGCTTCGCGCAGTGCGCGCGCGCCACCCATGAAGCACAGCAGCGCGGCCAGAACGACGATCAGCGAGACGATCTCGATGCGCAGCAGCTCCTGGCTGCGGCCCAGCACGTACAGCAGCAGGCCCAACAGGAACAGCCCCACCGCGGCGCCACGGTGGCGCGGCGGCTGGGCGAACAACACCTCGCGTCGGCGGTACAGCAGCCAGCCCGAGACGGCGGCAAAGAGCGCCTCGTGCCCTTGCGCGTAGCTGGCCCAGGCACCGACGCTCAGGTCCCACAGCGTGGGCAGCGCCAACGCTGCAAAGCCGGCCAGCAGCACGCCGAGCGCCCACGCATCGCGCCGCTCGGCGGCGAACGCGGGCCTCAGAACGGCGCCTTCTGCTGCCGACATCCAGGAGCCTAGCGCGCCGACGTGGGCGCCTGCGCGGCGGCGAACTCGCCGGCGTATGCGATGTTCGCGTTCTTGCGCAGCGCGGCCATGCCGTTCTGCACCAGTTGGCGCTTGCGTTCCGTGAGCAGGTAGGTGCTGATCGCCTCGCGCGCCTGCTTGCGGTCGACCGGCGCCGCCTGCGTCTGCAGCAGCGTCCACACATGCAGGCCGCCCGCGATCTTCGAGCGCACCATCGACTGCCCTTCATGCAGCGCGGCCAACGTCTGCAACTCCTGCAGAGGCACGGCTTCAGGCGCCAGCACCGTGACGCCGGTGCGCATCGGCAGGCCGCTTTGCTCCAGCGCCGCCTGAAGCTCCTTCTCGGAGCCCGCGGACTTGACCATCGACCGCACGGCTTCCTCGCCATCGGGCGGCACCTGTACCGCGAACTCGCGCAGCGTGTAGAGGCGGCGCTCGGCGAACAGCGCCGGGTGCGCGTCGTAATAGCGGTCGATCTCGTCGGTGCCCGGCTGCTCGGCCTTGGCGGCCAAACGCTCCTGGTACATGCGCGCCAGCAGCTCGCGGCGCGCAACCTCCATGCCTTGTACATAGGCCGGATCGTTGTCCAGCCCCTGCTCGCGCGCGGCCTGAGCCGCCAGCTCCTGCTCAACGAGCGAAGCCAGCACCAGGCGCGGCGCAGCCTCCGGCTGCTGCGCGGCCAGGCGCGGTTGGTGGTCCAGCACGTAGCGCACCTGGTGCAGCGACACCTCGCCCTTGTTCACGTGGGCCGCCACCTGGCCCGGCTTGCTGCCGGCCGCCGGCCCGCACCCTCCAAGCACAAGCGCCGCCATCAAGGCGGCGCCGGCGACTGCAGAGGTGGGTAGCAGCGCGCGGGCGCGGCTCACGAGCGGCGGCGCAGCGCCAGCCCGGTGCCCAACAGGCCCAGCAGCGCCATCGCGATGGTCTCGGGCTCCGGTACCGGCGACACGTAACCGGCATAGATCCCCGTGACGCCCATCATCCCCGTGCCGTCCACCTTGCCGTTGAGCGTGAGCGTGTAGCTGCCACCCTTGGTGAGACCGGAGAACGAGAAGCCGTCGTTCGGGTAGGTGTCAGCGGCGGTGCTGCTCAGGCCGGTGCCATTGATCGAGATCGAGTCGAGGTTCACGTTCCACCACTGACCCCAGTTGATGGTGGTGGTGTCGCCGGAAACCGCATCGGCGGTGGGCAGCGTGAAGGTGTAGATGTCGGTGAAGCTGCCGGTGTAGTCCACAAAGGCGTGGTACAGCGGCTTCGTGTAATCGAGCACCCCGAGGTCGTAGGTGGTGGTCAGGGCGCTGAACGCGGGCAGCGCAGCGGTCAGACCGATGGCGGCGACAAGGGCGCGCACTTTCATGTTTCCCCCTCCGGGAGCTGGTTGTAACGAGATGCGAGGATATTGTCACACGGTGTGGGCGGTGTGACCCCCCCAGCCACGGGGCGCCCCCCGCCCCAGGGGCGGAGCTTGAGAATGCGCAAGTTTTCCCTGATGCGAGGAACTGGACGCCATGCTTATCAACTGCGTCGCCTACGAGAACGGCACCAAGCTGGCCGACATCCCGATCGCCGCGATCAGTGACTACCTGGCGCGCCCCGGCTGCTTCGTGTGGGTGGCGCTGCGCGACGCCGGCGACGAGGAGCTGGCGACGATGCAGCACGAGTTCAGCCTGCACGACCTGGCCGTGGAGGACGCGCGCCACGGCCACCAGCGCCCGAAGGTGGAGGAGTACGGCGACACGCTGTTCGCGGTGATGCACACGGTGGAGTACGGCGCCACCGATGAGCTGCGCGTGGGGGAGGTGGACGTGTTCGTGGGCCCCAACTTCGTGTTGTCAGTGCGCAACCGAAGCTTGCAGGGCTTCCTGGGCGTGCGCGCCCGCGCCGAGCGCGAGCCGCAGTTGCTGCGCCACGGCTCCGGCTTCGTGCTGTATGCGCTGATGGACGCGGTGGTGGACCGCTACTTCCCGGTGATCGATGCGCTGGAGAGCGAGCTGGAGGCGATCGAGGGCCGCATCTTCGAACGCGGTGCCGCCCGCGCCAACATCGAGCAGCTCTACGCACTGAAGGGTCGCATCATGACGGTCAAGCATGCGGTAGCGCCGCTGATGGAGGCTGCGGGCAAGCTCACCAGCGGCCGGGTGCCGCGCGTGTGCGAGACCAGCCGCGACTACTTCCGCGACGTATACGACCACCTGACACGCATCAACGCCACGCTGGAGACCCTGCGCGACACGATCGGCACCGCGATCCAGGTGAACCTGTCGATGGTGACGATCGAGGAGAGCGAAGTTACCAAGCGGCTGGCCGCCTGGGCCGGCATCTTCGCGGTGGCGACCGCGTTCGCCGGCATCTGGGGCATGAACTTCCAGGACATGCCGGAGCTGAAGTGGCACTTCGGCTACCCGGCGGCGCTGGGCGCCATCCTGTGCTCCTGCGGCGTGCTGTGGTGGCGCTTCCGCAAGGCGGGCTGGCTGTAGCGCCGCCTTTCGGGGCGCGCCAAGAACCGCTTGTCGCCACGCGCGCGGCGCGCTGCGCAGCTTGTCACGCCGGCCGTGCCGATTCGCCTTCACGGCCCGCTGATACAGGCCGATACACCATGCGTCCCAGCAGTCGGGCAGTGGTGGGCTGGACTGGGACAACCCCCTCGCTTGGTTGATCTCGAAGGAGCCTGTCCATGGTTCGACTCACCTGCAGCGGCGCGCTTGCCGCCTGCCTGCTTGCCCTGGCCGCCTGTGGCGGCAGCCCCTCTCCCGCCGCTGCAACCGGCACCGCGACCACGCAATCGGTGAGCGGCGTCAGCACGCCCAGCACCGTGTCGGTGGTGACGGCCAAGAACGCGCCGTGAGGAGCCACGCCATGCATCGCATCCTGCACCTTCGCCCCTCCACCCTCGCGCTGGCTTTGGTCGCCGCGCAGCCGCTGCTGGCCGCAGCTGCGCCCGACGCCAGCTCCGCCTACATCACCGACAAGCAGAGCACGCACGTCGAGGACGCCACCTCCCAGGGCGTGAACCAGGTGAACATGATCACCTGCATGATGACCTCGATGCGGCCCGATGCACTGGTGAACCAGGGCAACTACATCGCGCTGGTCGACAAGAACAAGTGCGACTCCGAAGGCCAGTCCAGCACCGGCAACTCCGGCACCGACAGCTCGGCCTCCAACGCCCCGTCCTACATGACGGCGACCGTGAACTCCAGCCGCGCCAGCAACACCGACCCGATGCGCGCCAAGGTGTGGCTGGACAACAAGGAGCAGGACAAGAACATCACGATCTACGTGAACGTGTCCGCCACCGAAGCGCCGTCCAGCGCCAACCCCTACGGTGTGTTCCGGATGGACTACTGCGGCAAGGGCGACCCCGCTGGCGCGTGCCTGATGAAGGGCTTCCTGCAAGGCGCTACCGACGGCATCAGCTACTTCGAGATCGACGGCGGCGGTGGCCAGGGCGGCACGAGCGCGCTGCGCCTGACCACCTCGGGCACCGACAGCGGCGCCGGCGTGATGCAGCTGAGCGAACAGGGCCAGAGCACGGCCTTCACCTTCGCCTACGACGCCAACTACTTCCGCCGCTCCAACGGCACGCAGGACCAGTGCTTCAGCCGCGACGCCACGGCCACCGGCACCGGCATGTCGGTGTGGCGCTACGGCCTGTACGACGCCACCAGCGGCGCGCGCGTAGACCGCATGTCCGGCTTCCCGATCGACTACAGCGCCAGTGACGGCACGATCTACCACGCGCAGATCGGCTACTGGGGCCTGTCGATGCCGCCGGGGGTGAGCATCCCCAACGGTGCCACCGTGCAGCGCGTGCAATACAACGACGGCCAGGCGCCCACCAAGACCGACTACACGCTGGTCAAGTCCGCCGGCCGGCTGATGAAGTACACCAAGCAGACGCGCACGCTGGCCGCGATCGACAAGATCCACTTCCAGACCTGGATCAACGACGCCACCGGCTTGTTCAGCGGCGCGCAGAGCAACACGCAGTACGAGATGTACTGGGACGACCATGCCGGCGCGTTCAAGGTGACCGGCATGGTCCAGTGCAGCAACGGCCCCTGCGTGACGAGCGACCTGGCCAACGGCGAGCAGACCGTGCAGCCCTCGTTCTTCGCCAGCATGGGCGGTGTGCGTGGCTGGTCGCAGTCACTGGGCGGCGACCTGTTCATCCCGCTGGCAGGCGTGAGCGGCTCCGTGCAGTCGGCCAGCATCTCGGTGGCCTACCGCAGCCAGGACCTGGTGTATCCCTCGCAGATGCCGGACACGCTGTTCTGCGTGAACCAGTGCCCCACCGCCGCATCGATGGCCGCCTACTTCACGCCGGGCACCGCACTCGACTCACCCTACGTGCCCTCCACCTTCAACGCATGGCAGCCGGTGATCGCCAGCGCCGTGGTCGGCTACACCAGTGACGCCGCCAACGCCGTGCTGAAGGACGGCGCCGGGGCAGACGTCACCTTCACCGACGCCACCGCGTTGCAGGCGCATCCGCAGTACATAAATGGGGTGCGCACCGGCCGCATGGTGGCCTCGATGAGCGACGCGCAATGCCCGAACGACCCCACGCATTACTGCGACTGGGCGATCGACCAGGCGCCCGTGTACTACCAGTGGGAGACCGGCCCCAACCAGTGGAACCAGTTCGCCGCCGTGAAGGACGGCACTGGCGCGCTGGTGTCCTTCGAGGCGCCGCTGCAGGTGACCTACAACGTGCCCAGCGACGCCAGCTACGGCGCCTACGCCGGCAAGAGCCTGGTGCTTCAGTACGGCGGCTTCGGCCAGCTGTGGGGCGTGCCGGGCCAGTGCGTGCGGCGCGTGGACAACGCGCCGGTGAGTTGCGACACGCCCGACGCGCGCTATGTGCCGGCCTTCGTGATTCCGTTCGACGCCACCTTGGGCCGCGTGGACAACGCCGGCACGCCGCTGCTCGTGAAGTGGCTCGACCGCGAGATCCGCTTCGCGCCGCAGCCGCTGTCGGCCTGCACCACGGCCGGGCTCACGCTGCCGACCGGGCTCACGCTGCCTGACGCAAGCTCGCTGGCCGACACCACGGACCCCAACTCGGCGGTGTACATCGGCGCCAAGCCGGTGGTGACGGACGCACCGCGCGTGATCCAGGGCGAAGTGGAGTATTGAGGCTCGTGACGCCACGATGAGCGCAGACTTCGCGCTCCCCCGAAGCCGCCGCCTGCTTGCCGGGCTGGCGGCTTCGCTGCTGCTGCATGCGGCCGGCTATGCGCTGCTGCGGGCACATCGCACAACGCATGCTGCGCCCGTGTCCGCGGCGTCGCGCATCAGCTGGCTGCGCATCCTGCCGGCGCCCGTGGCGCCGCACGTGCCGGTGGCGACACCGCCGCGCGCCAGTCGCCCCCGGGTGGCAGCCATTCATCGTCGCGCCGTGGCCCCGGCAGTGGCCGCAGCAAGGCCGGCGTCCGCGCCCGTCACCGGTGTCGCGCTGGCGGCCCTGGCACTGCCGATGCCCGCGCGCCAGGCCGGATGGTTGCGTGCCACGGCCTTGGCGCAAGCACCTGCGGCGGCGCCGCCGCTGCCGCCGCCCGAGCGCCTGCAGGAGGCCAGGCGCGCGCAGCTGCGCCAGTTCCTGCAACAGCGCCTGGCCAGCTTGCCGCTCGACGCCGGCCCGCCGGGCCGTTGCGGCCCGGGCGACGACGACACGCCCGATGCAGCGCAGCTGCAATGCGACAACGACGAGCTGCAGCAGCGCCTGCGCGAGGCCGCGCCGGCCCTGGCCGCGCTGATCAAGGCCTACCGGCGCGCCGACCCCCAGGTGGCGCGGGTCGAAGTGGCGTTCGACGGCAGCCGCTACCGGCTCGAAGCGCGTTAGCGCTGCGGCGCCGCCGCGGCGAACTGGGCATCCAGCTCCGCGATCCAGCGCGCCTTGTCGGCGGCCGGCGCAAAGCTCGCCTCGAAGCTGTTGCGCGCCAGCGTGTAGGCGTCGCGTGCATCGAGGTGCGGCAGCGCCTCGAAGGTCTCGGTGAAGTTCTGGTTCACGTAGCCGCCGAAGTAGGCCGGGTCGTCGGAATTCACCGTCGCCTTCAGGCCGGCACCGAGCAGCGTCTTCAGGTTGTGCTGCGCGAGCGTGGGAAACACGCACAGCTTCACGTTGGACAGCGGACACACGGTGAGCGGCACCTGCTCGCGCACCAGCCGCTGCACCAGCGCCGCGCTCTCGACGCAGCGCACGCCATGGTCGATGCGCTCGACGTGCAGCACGTCGAGCGCACTCTCGATGTAGGCCGGCGGCCCTTCCTCGCCGGCATGGGCCACCAGGTGCAGCCCGAGTTCACGGCAGCGCGCATACACGCGCGCGAACTTCTCCGGCGGGTTGCCGCGCTCGCCGCTGTCCAGCCCCACGCCGATGAAGCGGTCCCGGTACGGCAGCGCCTGCTCCAGCGTGGCGAAGGCGCTCTCCTCGCTCAGATGGCGAAGGAAGCACATGATGAGTGCGCTGCTCACGCCGAGTTCGGTGCGCGCGCGCTCGCAAGCGCGCGCCAGGCCGGAGATCACCGTATCGAAGCTCACCCCGCGCTCGGTGTGCGTCTGCGGATCGAAGAACAGCTCCGCATGGCGCACGTTGTCGGCCGCAGCGCGCGCGAAGTACGCCATCGCCATGTCCTCGAAATCCTGCGCGGTGAGCAGCACCGAGGCGCCCGCGTAGTAGATGTCGAGGAAGCTCTGCAGGTCGGTGAACGCATAGGCCGCACGCAAGGCCTCGACGCAGGGGTACGCCAGCGCCACGCCGTTGCGCTGCGCGAGCGCGAAGATCAGCTCGGGCTCGAGCGAGCCTTCGATGTGCAGGTGCAGCTCGGCCTTGGGCATGCGCTGCAGCAGCGCCGGCAGCGCAGCGCGCGGGATGGCTTCGAACGGGATCATCGCGTCACTTGCCGCTGGGTACCTTGGCGTCCACGCCCTTCACGAAGAAGCTGATGCCGTGCAGGAAGTCGTCGTTGGCGACCTCGTCCTTCTTCAGCACCGTCTTGCCGTCGTTGGTGACGATCGGGCCCTTCCAGATCGAGAAGCTGCCGTCCTTCAGGCCGGCCTTCACCTTCTCGAGCGCTTCCTTGGCGTCCGCCGGCACCACGTCGGACACGCTGACCAGGTCGATCGCGCCTTCCTTCACGCCCCACCAGGTGTTGCCGTTGTTCTTCCAGCTGCCGTCCAGCGCCTCCTGCACGGCCTTCTTGTAGTACGGGCCCCAGTGGATCACCGCCGAGCCCAGGTGTGCCTTGGGCCCGAACTTGCTCATGTCGGAATCCCAGCCGAAGCCGTACTTGCCGGCCTTCTCGGCGGTCTGCAGTACGGCCGACGAGTCGGTGTTCTGCATCAGCACGTCGGCGCCCTGGTTGATCAGGCTTTGCGCAGCCTCGCCTTCCTTGGGCGGATCGAACCACTTGTTGACCCACACCACCTTGGTGTGCACCTTCGGGTTCACGCTCTGCGCGCCGAGCGTGAACGCGTCAATGTTGCGGATCACCTCGGGAATGGGGATCGAGCCGACCACGCCGAGCGTGTTGCTCTTGGTCATCTTGCCGGCGATCACGCCGGCCATGTAGGCACCTTCGTACGTGCGCGAGTCGTAGGTGCGCAGGTTGGGCGCGCTCTTGTAGCCGGTAGCGTGCTCGAACTTCACCTCGGGGTTGTCGGCCGCCACCTTGAGCATCGGCTCCATGTAGCCGAACGTGGTGCCGAAGATCAGCTTGTTGCCCTGGCTCACCATGTCGCGGATCACGCGTTCGGCGTCGGCGCCCTCGGGCACGTTCTCGACGAAGCTGGTCTGCACCTTGTCACCGAACTCGGCTTCCACCGCCTTGCGGCCCTCGTTATGCGCGTAGGTCCAGCCGGCGTCGCCCACCGGGCCGACGTAGGCGAAGGCGATCTTCAGCGGCGCCGGCTTGGCGGGTGCCGAGGCCGCAGCCGTCTCGCTGGCGGCAGGCGCGGCGGCGGGTGCGGCCGCCTCCTCCTTCTTGCCGCAGCCCATCAGGGCGGCGGTGGCGGCCAGCGTGGACCAACCGGCCAGCTTCAGCAGCGAACGCTTCGACGACAGGGTGCTCATGGGTTCTCCGAAGTGATGAAGAAATCGGGGTGGGGACGGGGATGAATGAAGGCTCGGGTCAGGAGCCGGGATGGAACGGTTTGCCGAGCGACGCCGGCATGTTGACCTTGATCCAGGTCGGGTTGCGCGAGATCAGCACCAGCACCACGATGGTGGCCACGTAGGGCAGCATCGTGAGGAACTGGCTGGCCACCTGCACACCCTCGCCCTGCAGTTGGAACTGCAGCATCGTGACGCCGCCGAACAGGTAGGCGCCCAGCAGCACGCGCGCAGGGCGCCAGGTGGCGAAGGTGGTGAGCGCCAGCGCGATCCAGCCCTTGCCCGCCACCATGCCCTCGACCCACAGCGGCGTGTAGACCACCGACAGGTACGCGCCGGCCACGCCGCATAGCGCCCCGCCCACCATCACCGCCAGCAGGCGGATGCGGCGCACCGGGTAGCCCAGCGCGTGCGCCGACTCGGGCGATTCGCCCACGGCGCGCAGCACCAGGCCGGCGCGCGAGCGGTACAGGAACCACGCGAGGCCGATCGTCAACGCGATCGTCAGGTAAACCATCGGATGCTGGCGGAACAGCGCGGGGCCGGCGAACGGAATGTCGGCCAGGCCGGGAATCTGGAAGTGCGGCCGCTCGGCCAGCTTCTCCTGCGTGTAGCTCTGGCCCACGAAGGCCGAGAAGCCGCTGCCGAAGAGGCTGAGCGCCAAGCCGGTGGCGTACTGGTTGGTGTTGAGCCAGATCACCAGCAGGCCGAACACCGCCGCCATCAGTGCACCGGCACCCGCCCCTGCGGCGAACGCTAGCCAGTCGCTGCCGGTGTGCACGCCGGTGGCGAAGCCGGCGATCGCGGCCACCAGCATCATGCCTTCGGCGCCCAGGTTGACGATGCCCGAGCGCTCGTTGATCAGCAGGCCCAGGCCGGCGAGTGCGAGCACGGTGCCGGCGTTGAGGGTGGCTGCGATGAGGAGAGCTAGGGAGTCCATTGTTTTCTTGACTCTGCCGCCCTCACGCCTGCCTCGCTCCGGCAGCAGCGCCGACCGCTTCGGCGGCCTTGGCCGGCACCGATGAAGACACCCACCGCAAGCGGTACTGGATCAAGGTGTCGCAGGCGAGCAGCGAAAACAGCAGCAGTCCCTGGAACACGCCGGTGATCGCCTTCGGCAGCCCGAGCCGCGACTGCGCGAGTTCGCCGCCGATGTAGAACATGCTCATCAGCAGCGCCGAGAACACGATGCCCACCGGGTGCAGGCGGCCGACGAAGGCCACGATGATGGCCGCGAAGCCGTATCCCGCCGGCACATAGGGCGTGAGCTGTCCGATGGGACCGGCCACCTCCAGCGCCCCCGCCAGCCCGGCCATGCCACCGGAGGTGAGCAGCGCGATCCACAGCGCCTTGCGCGAGGAGAAGCCCGCGTAGCGCGCCGCCGCCGGCGCCAGACCGCCCACCTGCTGGGCAAAGCCCGAGTAGGTGCGGAACAGGAACACCCAGACCGCCGCCACTCCGGCGAGCGCCAGCAGCAGGCCCACGTTCACCCGCGAGCCCTGCATGAGCTTGGGGATCTGCGTGACCGACTCGAAGGTCTTGGTCTGCGGGAAGTTGTAGCCCATGGGGTCTTTCCAGGGGCCATAGACCAGGTAGTTGAGCACTTGTATGGCCACATAGACCAGCATCAGGCTGACCAGGATCTCGTTCGCGTTGAAGCGGTCGCGCAGCAGCGCCGTGATGCCGGCCCACAACATGCCGCCGACGATGCCCGCCACGATGATGGCCGGCACGATCCAGCCGCCGGTGGTCTTGTCGGCGGTCAGCGCCACGCCAGCCGCGAAGATGGCGCCGATCAGGTACTGGCCCTCGGCGCCGATGTTCCAGACATTGGAGCGGAAACACACGGCCAGCCCGAGCGCGATGATCAGCAGCGGCGTGGCCTTGACCATCAGCTCGGACAGCGCGTAGGTGCTCTTGACCGGCTCCCAGAAGAACACCTGCAGCCCGCGCACCGGGTCCTTGCCCAGGGCGACGAACAGGATCACACCGATGACCACGGTGATGGCCAGCGCCAGCAGCGGCGAGGCATAGCCCCAGCGCGCCGAGGGCTGGGGACGGACTTCAAGCCGCAGCATGGGCAGACTCCTCGTTCTTGTTGTGGTGGTGTGCGGCGTCGTCCCACAGGCCCGACATCCATTCGCCGATGCGCTCGACCGTCGCGTCGGCGCGGTCGATGCTGGGCGACAGGCGCCCCTTGGCGATCACGTGCAGGCGGTCGCTGATCTCGAACAGCTCGTCCAGCTCCTCGCTGACCACCAGCACCGCGCAGCCCGCATCGCGCAGCGCGAGCAGCTCGCCGCGGATCTGCGCGGCGGCGCCCACGTCGACGCCCCAGGTGGGCTGCGACACGATCAGCACCCTCGGGTTGGCGTCGATCTCGCGCCCCACCAGGAACTTCTGCAGGTTGCCGCCGGACAGGCTCTTGGCCGCCGCGTCGGCGCCGCCGGCCTTGACCTGGAAGCGCGCGATCAGCGCGTCGGCCATCGCACGCACCTCGGCCGTGCGCAGCCAGCCGTGGCGGCTCACGGCCTCGGTGCGCGTGAGCAGCGTGTTGGCCTGCAGCGACAGCGTGGGCACCGCGCCCCGGCCCAGCCGCTCCTCGGGCACGAAGTGCAGGCCCAGCTTGCGCCGTGCACGCGGGCCGCGGCGCGAGATGTCCTGACCGAACAGCGCGATGCTGCCGGGCAGTGCGCCGGTGTCCTCGCCCGACAGCACCGCCATCAGCTCCTGCTGGCCGTTGCCCGACACGCCAGCCACGCCCAGGATCTCACCGGCACGCAGCTGGAACGTCACGTCGACCAGCGTGGTGCCGAAGGGGTCGCGCTTGGGGCAGCTCAGGCGCCGCACGTCGAGCGCCACCGCGCCCAGCTTTGCGGCGCGGTGCGCCAGCTGCGGCGGCTCGGCGCCGATCATCAGGCGCGACAGCGACGCATTGGTCTCCTGCGTGGGGTCGACCTCGCCGGTGACCTTGCCGCCGCGCAGCACCGTGCAGTGGTGGCACAGCGCACGGATCTCGTCGAGCTTGTGGCTGATGTAGAGGATGGCGCAGCCGTGCTCGGCCAGGCGGCGCAAGGTGACGAAGAGCTTGTCCACGGCCTGCGGCGTGAGCACCGAGGTGGGCTCGTCGAGGATCAGCAGCTGCGGGTTCGTGAGCAGCGCGCGCACGATCTCCACGCGCTGGCGCTCGCCCACGGAAAGCGTGTGCACCGGGCGCACCGGATCGACCTCGAGCCCGTATTCGCCGGCCACCTCGCGGATGCGCTGCACCACCTGCGCCAGCGGCAGGCTCTTGTCGAGGCCGAGCCACACGTTCTCGGCCACGTTGAGGGTGTCGAACAGCGAGAAGTGCTGGAACACCATCGAGATGCCCAGCGCGCGCGCCTCGTGCGGGTTGCGCACCTGCACGGCGCGGCCATTGAAGCGCAGCTCGCCGGCGTCGGGCTGCACCGCGCCGTAGATGATCTTCATCAGGGTGGACTTGCCGGCGCCGTTCTCGCCCAGTACCGCGTGGATCTCGCCCGGCTTCACGCGCAGCGACACGCCATCGTTGGCCCGCACCGCCGGGTATTGCTTGGTGATGCCGGTCAGTTCCAACCGCAGCGGTGCAGCAGCGTTCATTCGAGGATCAGCAAAGGTCTCTGGCAAAGCGGCGTTGGCCGGCGACATACGTGGCCGCGAGGTTGCGATCGTCGGCCAGCGTCATCCATGCGAACAGGCGGTCATGCAAGTCGCGCGCCACCTCGTGCCGGCGCGTGGCCACCGGCCCCAGCGCCCAGTCCCACACCGCCACGTCGGCGAGTGTACCGAGCGAGAAACTGCCCACCTCGTGCGCCAGCTGCAAGGCCTGCGCCGCGCCCAGCGTGGCTGCATGCAGGCACTTCCAGGCGGTGACGCGGCGCCCAGCCATGGCCTGCACCTTGTACGCGTCGGCCATCGTGCGCAGCATCGACAGGCTGGTGCCGCCGCCCACGTCGCAGCCCAGGCTCACCGCAATGCCGGCGGCCTGTGCGGCGGCCCAGTCGAACAGGCCGCTGCCGAGGAACAGGTTGGACGACGGGCAGTGCGCGATCTGCGCGCCGCTGACCTGCAGCGCGACGCGATCGGCTTCGTCCAGCCAGATGCCGTGCGCCAGGATCGAGCGCGGGCCCAGCAGGCCGTGCTGCGCATACACGTCGAGGTAGCTGCGCGCCTGCGGGAACAGCCGCGCCACCCAGGCCACCTCGTCGCGGTTCTCGGCCACGTGGGTCTGCATGTACAGGTCGGGCGCCGATTGCAGCAGGCGGCCGGCCATGGCCAGTTGCGCGTCGCTGCTGGTCGGTGCGAAGCGCGGCGTCACCGCATAAGCCGCGCGGCCGCGGCCGTGCCAGCGCTCGATCAGGGCGAGGCTCTGCGCCTGCGCGCCGTGCACGTCGTCGCGCAGCGCGGCGGGGGCATGGCGGTCCATCAGCACCTTGCCGGCGATGAGGCGCATGCCGCGCGCCTCGGCGGCCTCGAACAGCGCGTCCACCGACACCGCATGCACGGTGGGGAACACCGCCGCGCTGGTGGTGCCAGTGGCCAGCAGCGCGTCGAGGAACAGCGCCGACACCTCGCGCGCATGCGCCGCGTCGGCCATGCGCTGCTCGGCCGGGAAGGTGTGCGTCTCCAGCCAGTCGAGCAGCGCGGTGCCGTAGGCGCCGATCACGTCGAGCTGGCCGCTGTGCACGTGCGTGTCGATGAAGCCGGGCAGGATCAGCCGGCCGGTGTGCTCGTGGCGTTGCCAGTCGCCCTGCAGCGGTTCGGCGGCGGGCTGCACGCCGACGATGCGGCCGGCGTCGACCAGCAGCCAGTGGTCGGGCCGGAAACGCGCGCCCGGCCCGGCCACGTCGTCCAGGCCGGGGTCGTGCGTGAAGTCGAGCAGATCGCCGCGCAGGGCCAGTCGCTTGCTCATGCCGAAGGAGAGATGGGGAATGGCCCTTGCCGAAGTGGGCCGATCTTCGTCAATGCCCATGCACGCGTCATACGGACCTTTTCATACCTCGTATGCTGACCAGCGTATACCAGCGGGAGGCCGCAAGGGCTAACTTAGGGAAATCATGAACCAGCGACCGATCCGCTTCGTGCACCGCGCCCACACCGTGGCGGTGAGCGACGCCCCACCCACACGCACGCTGCTCGACTGGCTGCGCGAGGACGCCCGCTGCACCGGCACCAAGGAGGGCTGCGCCGAAGGCGACTGCGGCGCCTGCACGGTGATCGTGGCGAGCCTCAGCGACGCGCCCGATGCCGTCAACGGCGTCGCGCTGCAGACCGTGAACGCCTGCATCCAGTTCCTGCCCGCGCTCGACGGCAAGGCCGTGCTCACGGTGGAAGACGTGGGCAGCCCGCAAGCGCTGCACCCGGTGCAGCAGGCGATGGTGGACTGCCATGGATCGCAGTGCGGCTTCTGCACGCCGGGCTTCGTGATGAGCCTGACCGCCGAATACGAGCAGCGCTGCCAGCTCGGCACGCATCCCACGCGCGCCGAGCTGGCCGATGCGCTGGCCGGCAACCTGTGCCGCTGCACCGGCTACCGGCCGATCCTGGACGCAGGCCAGCGCATGTTCGAGCTGCCGCCGCAGCGGCTGGACACCGCCTCCCTCGCCGCACAGCTGCGCACGCTGCAGGCCGAACCGCCGCTGGCCTACGAACACGCGGGCCGCCGCTTCTGGGCGCCGCGCACGCTGGACGCCTTCGCCGCGCTGCGCCTGCAGCAACCCGAGGCGCGCCTGCTCGCCGGCTGCACCGACATCGGCCTGTGGGTGAACAAGCAGATGCGCGACGTGGGGGATCTGCTGTTCATCGGCGAGGTGGCCGAGCTGCAGCGCCTGGACGAGACCGCCGGCGTGCTGCGCGTCGGCGCCGCGGTGTCGCTGGAAGCGGGTTGGGCCGCGCTCACGCGCCACTGGCCCGCGCTGCGCACGATGTGGCTGCGCTTTGCGTCGCCGCCGGTGCGTCACGCGGGCACGCTGGTGGGCAATCTGGCCAACGGCTCGCCGATCGGCGACGGCGCGCCGGTGCTGATGGCATTGGGCGCCACGCTGCGCCTGCGCCGCGGCGCAGGCGTGCGCGAGCTCGCGCTGGAGGACTTCTACCTCGACTACATGAAGAACGCACTGCAGCCCGGCGAGTTCGTCGAAGCGGTGCAGATGCCGCTGCCCGGCGCGGGCCAGCAGGTGCGTGCGTACAAGGTCGCCAAGCGCTTCGACAGCGACATCTCCGCCCTGGCGGCGGGCTTTGCGCTCTCGCTGCGCGACGGCGAGGTCACGCATGCACGCCTGGCCTTCGGCGGCATGGCTGCCACCGTGACGCGCGCCACGCAGGCGGAGCAGGCGCTGCAGGGGCAGCCGTGGAGCGAGGCCACGCTGCGGGCCGCGCAGCAGGCGCTGGCGCAGGACTTCGCGCCGCTCACCGACCTGCGCGCCAGTGCCGCCTACCGCCTGCACGTGGCGCAACAGCTGCTGCGCCGGCTGTGGCTGGAAACGCGCGCCGAGGCCCCGCTCGCGCCGCAGGCGCTCGACGTGTGGCACGACGTGCGCGCGGCCTGAAGGAAGCGCGATGAACAAGCCTTGCGACAACCCCGCACTCGACCCCGCGCTCGCGCCGACTGCGCCGCTCGGCGCGGCGCAGCCGCACGAATCCGCCGCGCTGCACGTGAGCGGCCGCGCCGCCTATGCCGACGACATCGCCGAAGCCGCCGGCACCTTGCACGCCGCGCTCGGCCTGTCGCCGGTGGCCCACGGCCGGCTGCTCGGCATCGACATCGGGCGCGTGCAAGCGCAGCCCGGCGTGGTGGCCGTGCTCACCGCGGCCGACATCCCCGGCAGCAACGACTGCGGCCCGATCGTGCACGACGACCCGATCCTCGCCGACGGCGTGCTGCACTACCTGGGCCAGCCGGTGTTCGCGGTGATCGCCAGCACGCGCTCAGCCGCCCGCCCCGCCGCCAAGCTGGCCGGCGAGGTGATCCGCTGCGAGCCGCTGCCCGCGGTGCTCACGGCGCGCGAAGCGCATGCGCAACAGCAGTACGTGCTGCCGCCGATGCACCTGAAGCGCGGCCATCCGGGCGCGGGCCTGCTGGCCGCGCCGCACCGGCTGCAGGGCAGCCTGAGCGTGGGCGGGCAGGAGCAGTTCTATCTGGAGGGCCAGATCAGCTATGCGCTGCCCACCGACGACGGCGGCCTGCACCTGCACTGCTCCACCCAGCACCCCAGCGAGATGCAGATGGTGGTGGGCCACGCCTGTGGGCTGGCGGCGCACCGGGTGCGCGTCGAATGCCGGCGCATGGGCGGCGGCTTCGGCGGCAAGGAATCGCAGAGCGCGCTGTTCGCCTGCGTGGCGGCGGTGGCCGCGCAGCGCCTGCGCCGGCCCGTGAAGCTGCGCCTGGACCGCGACGACGACTTCCTGGCCACCGGGCGCCGCCACGGCTTCGAGATCGACTACGACGTGGGGTTCGACGACGAGGGCCGCATCCTCGGCGTGCGCGTGGCGCTGATCGGCAATGCCGGCTTCTCGGCCGACCTGAGCGGCCCGGTGATGACGCGCGCGATCTGCCATTTCGACAACGCGTACTGGCTGCCCAACGTGGCCATCCACGGCTATCTGGCGCGCACCAACACGCAGAGCAACACGGCATTCCGTGGCTTCGGCGGGCCGCAGGGCGCCATTGCCATCGAGGCCATCCTGGAGCGCGTGGCGCGTGCACTCGGGCGTGACCCGGTGGACGTGCGCCGCACCAACTACTACGGCATCGTGCAGCGCAATGTCACGCCCTACGGCCAGAGCGTGGACGACAACGTGATCCACGATCTCACGCAGCAGCTGCTGGCCAGCAGCGACTACGCGCAGCGCCGCGCCGAGCTGGCGCAGTTCAACGCCGCGAGCCCCGTGCTGAAGAAGGGCCTGGCCTTCAACCCGGTGAAGTTCGGCATCTCGTTCAACGTGACGCACCTCAACCAGGCCGGCGCGCTGGTACACGTGTACCAGGACGGCTCGATCCTGGTGAACCACGGCGGCACCGAGATGGGCCAGGGCCTGAACACCAAGGTGGCGCAGGTGGTGGCGC